>NZ_JBYITD010000128.1:0-505 GCF_057708945.1 Nonomuraea sp. bgisy101 | reverse complement strand
CAGCACACAGGCCTCTGGTGATGGTTGATCTTGGTCGACAACCCTTCTACCAGGGGCCTTCTACGTGTGGGTCAGCAGTGGCGATTCCGTAACACGCCTGTGGCCAGCGGCGTCACGATGGAATGGGCTCTGTGAGTCGGTACTCGGCGTACAGACCAGCACGGCGCGGAAAAATCATCGGTCAGACCATACCGAGGGCCGGTTCACAATTCCAGAATCACGAGGGCGCCATCGAGCTCAGCGTTGCCGATGTCGTTCTGGCTGGCTTGGTGTGCGCCAGTCTCGCGCGCTTCCTGCCAGTAAAAGTCGGCAAGATCGTCACCGCTGTCGTCGGTGTCGCCGGGCTCGTCTTCGGCTGTGGCGCGACTGCTTTCGCCTTCCACGGCGCTGACAAGATCTTGGGAAACGCGATGGAGCTGGGGCGAGAGTCCGCGACAGTGTCGCTGGCCTTGATCAGCATCGTCGTCCTCGTCGCTGTCGGGTCGGCCTTGAGCTCGCAAACTCC
>NZ_JBYITD010000127.1:0-517 GCF_057708945.1 Nonomuraea sp. bgisy101 | reverse complement strand
CGAGACCGAGCTCGCCCGTGCCGAGGAGGTCGACTACATCGACGTCTCGCCACGCCAGATGGTGTCGGTGGCGACGGCGTTGATCCCGTTCCTGGAGCACGACGACGCCAACCGGGCGTTGATGGGCGCGAACATGATGCGCCAGTCGGTCCCGCTGCTGAAGAGCGAGGCGCCGCTGGTCGGCACCGGCATGGAGTACCGTGCCGCGACCGACACGGGTGACATGATCAGCGCTGAGAAGGCCGGCGTGGTGGAGGAGGTCTCCGCCGACTACGTCACGGTCATGAACGACGACGGCACCCGGACGACGTACCGCGTGGCGAAGTTCAAGCGTTCCAACCAGGGCACCTCGTTCAATCAGAAGCCCGTCGTCGCCGAGGGCGACAGGGTCGAGGTCAACCAGGTCATCGCCGACGGTCCCTGCACCGACAACGGCGAGATGGCCCTGGGCAAGAACCTTCTCGTGGCGTTCATGCCGTGGGAGGGCCACAACTACGAAGACGCGATCATCCTTTCG
>NZ_JBYITD010000126.1:0-517 GCF_057708945.1 Nonomuraea sp. bgisy101 | reverse complement strand
GGAAAGGATGATCGCGTCTTCGTAGTTGTGGCCTTCCCACGGCATGAACGCCACGAGAAGGTTCTTGCCCAGGGCCATCTCGCCGTTGTCGGTGCAGGGACCGTCGGCGATGACCTGGTTGACCTCGACCCTGTCGCCCTCGGCGACGATGGGCTTCTGGTTGAACGAGGTGCCCTGGTTGGAACGCTTGAACTTGGCGACACGGTAGGTGGTGCGGGTGCCGTCGTCGTTCATGACCGTGACGTAGTCGGCGGAGACCTCCTCGACCACGCCGGCCTTCTCAGCGCTGATGACGTCGCCCGCGTCGGTCGCGGCACGGTACTCCATGCCGGTGCCGACCAGCGGCGCCTCGCTCTTCAGCAGCGGCACGGACTGCCTCTGCATGTTGGAGCCCATGAGCGCGCGGTTGGCGTCGTCGTGCTCCAGGAACGGGATCATCGCGGTCGCGACGGAGACCATCTGGCGCGCGGAGACGTCGACGTAGTCGACCTCCTCGGCACGCGCGAGTTCGGTCTCA
>NZ_JBYITD010000125.1:0-569 GCF_057708945.1 Nonomuraea sp. bgisy101 | reverse complement strand
GAGGAGACCTTCTTCACCTCGGTGGCGATCTCGCCCGCCGGCCGCTGGCTCGCGACCGCCGACTCCGACGGCCTAGTCCGGCTCTTCGAGCGGGACGGCACGCCCATCAGGACGCTCAAGGTGTGCGACGACTGGGTCGACACGGTGGCCATCGCCCCCGACGGCTCCTGGCTGGCGGCCGGCGGCCGCGACGGCCGCGCCAGGCTGTGGTACGCCGACGGCACCCCACTGACCACCATCAAGACGTCGGTGGAGGCCGTGAAGCACCTGGCCATCGCCCCCGACGGCACCTGGATGGCCACGGCAGGCTCCGACCGGATGGACCTGTGGGACGCGCAGGGCAGGCGGCTGGCTCCCACGCTGGAGACGCCCTCGTTCGTCGGTGGCCTGGCCATGGCGCCCGACGGTGAGTGGGTGGCTGCCGTGCACTGGGACGGCGGCATCGCGCTCTGGGACAGGACAGGCGACGCGGTCGCGACACTGCCCGGCGACGAGGTGCTCTACACGGGCCTCGCGGTGAGCGCGTCGGGCGAGCACCTGGCCGCCACGGCCGACGACGGCACGCTGCG
>NZ_JBYITD010000124.1:0-597 GCF_057708945.1 Nonomuraea sp. bgisy101 | reverse complement strand
GCGGGCTTCGCCGTGGGCGCCACCACCGCATGGCGCTACATTCGCGAGACCATCGCACTGCTTGCCGCTCGCGCGCCTCGCCTGGACCAGGCCTTACGCGCCGCCCAGCGCGCCGGATACCCCTTCGTGGTGCTGGACGGCACCCTGATCCCGATCGACCGAGTCGCCGCCGACCGGCCGTACTACTCCGGCAAGCATAAGAAACACGGCATGAACATCCAGGTCCTGGCTACCCCGGACGGCACGCCGCTGTGGACCTCCGGTTCCCTGCCGGGCTCGGTGCACGACCTGAAGGCGGCACGAATCTGGGGCATCGTGCGCCGACTGCAGGCCGCAGGTCTGATCGCCCTCGCGGACAAGGGCTACGTCGGCGCTGGTGAGGCCGTCCGGGTGCCGTACAAGGGGCGCAGCAAGCCGACCTCGCAGAAGACCGCGAACTCCTCGCACGCCAAGCTCCGCGGACCGGGTGAACGCGCGAATGCGCAGTTGAAGACGTGGCGCATCCTTCGCAAGTTACGCTGCTGCCCTCTTCTCGCAGGTCAGCTCGTCAAAGCCATCCTCATACTCCAACTCCGCGAAGCAGGATGAAAAGGGCTC
>NZ_JBYITD010000123.1:0-611 GCF_057708945.1 Nonomuraea sp. bgisy101 | reverse complement strand
GCGACAGGAGTGAGAACAGATGGCCGACGCCGCACCGAGCCGCCTGGATCGGCGCAAGGCGCGCACCCGCGCCGCGCTCGTCCACGCGGCCCAGACCTTCATCGCCGACGGCAAGACCAACGTGGCGATCCTGGAGCTCACCCAGGCCGCCGACGTGGGCATGGGCTCGTTCTACAACCACTTCTCCGGCAAGGATGAACTCTTCCAGGCAGCCGTGGAAGACGCCCTGGACCGGCACGGCGCGGCACTGGATGAGCTGACCCGCGGCATGGACGACCCGGCCGAGGTGTTCGCCTTCAGCTTCCGGCTGACCGGACGCCTGCACCGCCGCCATCCCCAGCTCAGCAAAGTCCTGCTCAACACCGGCCTGGCCATCGCCACCTCCGAGCACGGCATCGCCCCGCGCGTGCGACGCGACATCCAAGCCGGCATCCAGGCCGGGCGCTTCACCGTGGGCGATCCGGAGCTCGCTTTGGTGATGGCCGCAGGCGCCGCACTATGCCTCGGCCAACTGCTCCACACCCAGCCCGACCGCGACGACGCCCAGGCCACCGACCAGATCACCGAAGACCTGCTGCGCACCTTCGGCATCCCCACCGACGAGGCCCACC
>NZ_JBYITD010000122.1:0-650 GCF_057708945.1 Nonomuraea sp. bgisy101 | reverse complement strand
TAGCTGCAGGGATAGGGCGAGGGTGTCGATGCTCGATGTGTGACGAACGAGTTAGACACCCTCGCAACCGCACTGTACGTGCGAATCGACGACGCGTTGAAGGCCCAACCACACCTGGCTCCCTGGCGGCCGAAGGTCGGCCTCGCTCCCACGCTCAGTGACGCCGAGCTCGTCACCCTGGCGGTGTTGTCAGCGCTGCTGGGCTTCACCTCCGAACGGCGCTGGCTGCGGCACGCCCGCACCGAGCTGGCCGGGATGTTTCCGTACCTGCCCGGCCAGTCCGGCTACAACCGGCGGCTGCGCAACGCCTGCGATCTGGTCGTCCACATGATCCGGATGCTGGCCGCCGACACCTCGCTGTGGAGTGACGATGTGTGGGTGGCCGATTCCACACCGGTGGAATGCGGCCGCTCCCGCGACACCGCCCGCCGCTCGGATCTGGCCGGGTGGGCGCAGTACGGCTACTGCGCCAGTCACTCTCGGTATTTCTGGGGGCTGCGGCTGCATCTGCTGTGCACGCTGGGCGGGCTGCCGGTGCTGTTCGCCCTCAGCGGTGCCAAGGCCGACGAGCGTGAGGTGCTGGTGGGCATGCTGCAGGCCGCGCCGGACGTCCTGGCCGCCCACCCGCAGCAGACGATCATCGCCGATCG
>NZ_JBYITD010000121.1:0-664 GCF_057708945.1 Nonomuraea sp. bgisy101 | reverse complement strand
CTGGAAGTGGTGACCGGCCTGTCCTTCCCCGACCTGCTCGCACGCGACATCTACGCACCCGTCGGCATGAAGGACTCCAGCACCTCCGCCGAGCAGGCCATCCTGCGCAGCACGGCGGTCGGCCACTTCCTGGACCCCGAGACCATGACGGCCAAGCCCACCACCATGTTCACGCTGCCCGACACCTGGGGACCGGCCGGCGGCACGCCGATCGGCACCATCGCCGACCTGCTCGCCTTCGGACGCACCCACCTCGCCGGCGGCATGTCGCCCTCCGGCACCCGCGTCCTGTCGGCCGAAAAGACCGCGCTGATGCAGCAGGTCGCCTACGACATGGACAGCCCCAACACCCCGCCGATCGGCCTGGGCTGGGTGCTGTACCCGTTCGCCGACACCACCGTCCTGGCCATGTCGGGCGCCTCGCCCGGCGGCGTGTCCCTCCTGTGCGTGCTGCCCGAGCACGACCTGGTCTTCACCGCCTTCGGCAACAACCCGGGGGCGATCATGCTGCAGGACCAGCTCCTGCAGTGGCTGCTGAGCGAGCACCTCGGCGTCCGGATCCCCACGCTGATCACCGAAACGGAGCAGGACGTCGACCTGACCCCGTACGTGGGCACCTACCGCTCCAACCAGCTCCGCATCGACGTCAGCATCGTCGACGGCC
>NZ_JBYITD010000120.1:0-686 GCF_057708945.1 Nonomuraea sp. bgisy101 | reverse complement strand
CGCTTGTCGATCTCGAACTCGAGCCATGCGCCCCTGGAGGGGATGACCCTGCAGCCGAACAGGTCCTTGTCGGAGGTCTTGTCGACACTGCGGTCGAAGTAGACACCCGGCGACCTGACGAGCTGGGAGACCACGACACGCTCGGTGCCGTTGATGATGAAGGTGCCCTTCGGCGTCATGAGCGGGAAGTCGCCCATGAACACCGTCTGGCTCTTGATCTCACCAGTGGTGTTATTGATGAACTCCGCCGTCACGAACATCGGGGCGGAGAAGGTCATGTCCTTGTCTTTGCACTCATCGACTGAGTACTTGGGCGGCTCGAACCGATGGTCACGGAACGACAAGGACATGGTCCCCGAGAAGTCCTCGATGGGACTGATCTCTTCGAAGATCTCCTCGAGGCCCGACTGGGTCGGGACGTCCTTGCGCCCGGCCTGGCGAGCCGCCTCTACCCGGGCCTTCCACTTCTCGTTGCCCAGCAGCCAGTCGAATGACTCGGTCTGCAGTGCAAGAAGGTCAGGAACTTCGAGGGGCTCCTGGATACGCGAAAACGAAACGCGACGGGGACCGGCGGGTACGGCGGAGGCGTTGCGCGAGGCTGCCAACAGATGTCCTTCCGAGGGCTCGCGGCGGACTGACTACACGCACGCCAGACGACCTCGCAACGTGAGCAAGAGAAGCGGGTC
>NZ_JBYITD010000119.1:0-697 GCF_057708945.1 Nonomuraea sp. bgisy101 | reverse complement strand
GGCGCGACCGTCGGGGTGCTGGTCATGATGGGCGCGCTGCTCCAGATCACCCCCGTCTGGCTGTACGGCCCGGCCAACCCGGCACAGACGGCGGCGGGAGCCGTACCGGACTGGTACATGGGCTTCATCGACGGCGCGCTCCGGCTCATGCCCGCATGGGAGATCACCGTCTTCGACCGCACCCTCAGCCTCGTCGTTCTGGTGCCCGGCCTGCTCGTACCCGGCGCGTTCTTCACCGTCCTGGCGCTGTACCCGCTGCTCGAAGAGCGGATGACGATGTATCGCGCGCGGCGCGACGGGCGGGGCCGTCCGATGGCCAAGGCGCGTCTGGCCCGTGCCCGCACCCGGCACGACGTCCTGGACCGGCCACGGGCCACCCCGGTCCGCACCGGTCTCGCGGCGGCCGGGGTCACGTTCTACGGACTGCTGTGGGCCTCCGCGGCCAACGACCAGATCGCTCACGTCTTCCACATGTCACTCGAATCGGTGACCAACGCCTTTCGCGTGGCCGTCGTCTTCGGCCCGTTCGTGGCCTTCGTCATCACCCACCGGCTCTGCCTCGGCCTGCAAGCACGTGATCGCGGCGTCGCCGAGCACGGCGTGGAAACCGGAATCATCGTCCGGACTTCGGAGGGCGGGTATCACGAAACACACCGATCCGACGAGGCACCCGCGCTCGAGTCCACGGTGAGCTGAA
>NZ_JBYITD010000118.1:0-699 GCF_057708945.1 Nonomuraea sp. bgisy101 | reverse complement strand
TGGAGGCGGAATGCGCGTGTCACCCATGCGGCGGCAGTTGTTCGGGGCCAGCCACTGGTCGTTCTTGTTCGGGGAGATCGCGATCTACTCCTTCGTGGTCCTGACCGTGACGGGGCTGTTCCTCATGCTGTTCTTCGATCCGGACATGTCACAGGTCACCTACGACGGCGGTTACACCCCGCTGCGCGGGGTTCAGGTGAGCGCGGCCTTCGACTCCGTCATGCGCATCAGCTTCGACGTCACAGGCGGCCTGTTCATCCGCCAAGTGCACCACTGGGCGGCGCTGATCTTCGCCGCCGCCATCGTGCTGCAGCTCCTGCGCATGTTTCTCACCGGCGCGTTCCGCCGCCCCCGGCGCTCGCAGTGGATGATCTGGGTGACGCTGCTGGCGCTCGCCATGGCCGCGGGCGAGACCGGCAAGATCCTCCCGGACGACCTGCTGTCGGGCGGCAGCCTCTGGCTGATCAACAGCATCGTGCTGTCGATTCCCGTCGTCGGGACCTACCTCCACCAGCTGCTGTTCGGCGGAGCGTTCCCCGGCCAGGACATCGTGCCCCGGCTGTACTGGGCACACGTGCTGGTGCTGCCGCTGCTCGTGGCGGGCCTGCTGGCCGTCCGCGCCCGGCTGGTCCGCCGGCACGGCCACACCCGCTTCCCCGGCGCGCTGGCAGGACGTCCCGCGGCCCGCACGCTGGTGGC
>NZ_JBYITD010000117.1:0-709 GCF_057708945.1 Nonomuraea sp. bgisy101 | reverse complement strand
CTGCTGGGCGCCCTGCTCGGCGTGTCAGCGCGGGGGCTGGACGCCCAGTTGGACACGCCGCGGCTCCAGGAGCTCGCCGCGACCGTCGGCGGCGCCGACGCCCGCGTCTCGGATGTGTTCTTCACGTTCGTGATGTACGTGCTCAGCCAGCTCGTCACGGGAGCGGCGCTGGTGTCGGCACTGCGCGCCCGTGGCGAGGAGGCGGCGGGCCGGGCCGAGCTGCTGCTGTCCACCCCTGTCGGCCGGCTGCGCTGGGCGCTGAGCCACCTGGTGTTCGCCATCGTGGGCCCGGTGCTGCTGCTGGCCGCGCTGGGCGCGGCGGCGGGGCTCGCCTACGACGGCGATGTGGCCCGCGTCGCCGGGGCCACGCTGGCCTACCTGCCTGCGGTCTGGACCGTGGTCGGGATCGCGACGCTGCTGTTCGGCATGCTGCCACGGCTGGCGGCGGCCGCGAGCTGGACCGTGCTCGGCCTCTTCCTGGTCGTGGATCTGCTGGCGGAGTTCAAGCTCGCCACCGGGATCGTCCTCAACCTGTCGCCGTTCGTGCACGTGCCGGCGATGTTGCTGGACGGCGTCTCATCACCGGTGGCACCGCTGCTGGGGCTGACTGTTGTGGCCGTAACCCTGGCCACGGCGGGGCTGGCGTTCCTGCGCCGCCGCGACCTGATGCCCTCTGCCTGAACGCTCCGTAGCGGCGCTGATGGCCGAC
>NZ_JBYITD010000116.1:0-730 GCF_057708945.1 Nonomuraea sp. bgisy101 | reverse complement strand
GCCGCGGGCGACCACCGGTCCGACCACGGCCCCGGCGCCTTCACCCAGACCTCCGCGTCCTGGTACTACCTCAGCGGGGTCGACGTCATCGGCCGGTCCTCCCATCAAGGCGCCGTGGTCGCCTTCGGCGACTCCCTCACCGACGGGTACGGTTCGACGCCGGGCGCCGCCAACCGCTACCCCGACGAGCTGGCCGAGCGCCTGGCCGCCGCAGGCCGTCCGCACGCCGTCCTCAACCAGGGCATCAGCGGCAACAGGGTCACGGTCGACTCGGCGTGGCTCGGCGACAAGGCGACCTCGCGGTTCCGGCGTGACGTGCTCGACCAGCCCGGCGTGCGCGCGGTCATCATCCTCGAAGGCATCAACGACATCGGGATGAGCCAGGCCCCCTCCCCCATCGGCGCACCGCCCACCGACGTCTCCGCCGACGAGATCATCGCCGGACACCGCGAGCTGATCCGGCAGGCCCACGCGAAGGGCGTGCGTGCCATCGGCGCCACGCTGCCGCCGATGAAGGGCTCGCGCTACCACTCGGCGCGCGGCGAGGCCAAGCGCGACGCGGTCAACGCCTGGATCCGCGGGTCGGGAGCGTACGACGGGGTGGTCGACCTGGACCGCGCGCTGGCCTCGCCGTCCGACGAGGACCAACTCGACCCCGCCTACGACTCCGGCGACCACCTGCACCTCAACGACGCCGGATACCGGGCCGTGGCGCAAGCCGTCGACCCCG
>NZ_JBYITD010000115.1:0-805 GCF_057708945.1 Nonomuraea sp. bgisy101 | reverse complement strand
TGAGTTTGCGGGCCGCGGCCACGATGGCCTGGTCGATCCGGCTGTCCCGAGGGCGGCCTCACCGAGCGGCTGTTCGCTGTCGTGCTCGACGCACACCACGAGCGCGACACAAGCTGGCAAAACCACAGGTCAGCAGGCAGATCGCGGGTGTCAGTAGATGGCAGATCGCCTGAACATGTCAGCGCGACGGGCTCGAGGTGCGGCCGCGGGGCATACGGCGAACTCTTCGATGGGGTGCCACCGGAATTCGGCAGAAACGGGCCGCAGGCTGGGGTGAGTGCTGGCCAGTATCGATCGCGACAGCGTCGGGCAGTGCGGATCTCGGGGGCGGCGACTTCGTCGGCGAGCAGGGTTGTCAGTTCGGAGCGGCGGCCTGCTCCAAGGGGGCAGGGGGTGAATCTGGCTACGCGGCCCTGACGGTGTTCGCGCGGATTCCGTCGATCAGGTAGCCCAGGCCGCGGTGGAACGCGTCGTCCCAGTCGTTGGCGCTGGGATGCCCGTGCGCGGCCAGCGTCGGATACGCGTGGCGCTGCGCCCTCAGGATTTGTCAGCGGCGTCGCGGATGGTCGGCTCGTCCTTTCCGCGCCATGACACCTGGCTGACCGTGGCCCCGATCACAAAGTGCCACAGTCCGTAGGCAGCGGCGGTCAAGGCATGTTGGCCATGTCAGGTGCGCGGGCCGAGTTCGAGGAGATGCCGGGGTCTCTCGGCCCGACCAGCCCGGCATCCGACGCCGATCGGATCGTGCGAGCGATCATGATCGTGTTCGACCTTTGATCGTTTCGCGTCGAACGAGGAGGTTGCG
>NZ_JBYITD010000114.1:0-834 GCF_057708945.1 Nonomuraea sp. bgisy101 | reverse complement strand
CTGTTTGAGGGGATCCCAAGTAGCACGGGGCCCGAGAAATCCTGTGTGAATCTGCCAGGACCACCTGGTAAGCCTAAATACTCCCTGATGACCGATAGTGCACTAGTACCGTGAGGGAAAGGTGAAAAGTGCCCCGGTGAGGGGTCGTGAAATAGTACCTGAAACCGTGTGCCTACAAGCCGTAGGAGCTTACAAGGGCTTGTCTCTTGTGTGATGTGACTGCGTGCCTTTTGAAGAATGAGCCTGCGAGTTATGGTGTGTGGCGAGGTTAACCCGTGTGGGGGAGCCGTAGCGAAAGCGAGTCTGAATAGGGCGTTTGAGTCGCATGCTGTAGACCCGAAGCGGAGTGATCTACGCATGGGCAGGTTGAAGCGAGGGTAAGACCTCGTGGAGGACCGAACCCACCAGGGTTGAAAACCTGGGGGATGACCTGTGTGTAGGGGTGAAAGGCCAATCAAACTCCGTGATAGCTGGTTCTCCCCGAAATGCATTTAGGTGCAGCGTCGCGTGTTTCTTGCCGGAGGTAGAGCACTGGATGGCCGATGGGCCCGACAAGGTTACTGACGTCAGCCAAACTCCGAATGCCGGTAAGTGAGAGCGTGGCAGTGAGACTGCGGGGGATAAGCTCCGTAGTCGAGAGGGAAACAGCCCAGATCACCGACTAAGGCCCCTAAGCGTGTGCTAAGTGGGAAAGGATGTGGAGTCGCAGAGACAACCAGGAGGTTGGCTTAGAAGCAGCCACCCTTGAAAGAGTGCGTAATAGCTCACTGGTCAAGTGATTCCGCGCCGACAATGTAGCGGGGCTCAAGTACACCGCCGAAGTCGTGGCATTGA
>NZ_JBYITD010000113.1:0-1011 GCF_057708945.1 Nonomuraea sp. bgisy101 | reverse complement strand
GACTAGATGAATGAGTCCAAGACGTAGCTGCGGAGATAGGGCGAGGGCGCCCACTCTCAGTTTGTGACGACCAAGTTGGACACCCTCGCAACCGCACTGTACGTGAAGGTCGATGATCTACTGAAGGCCTCACCGGGCCTGGCCCCGTGGCGGCCGAAGACGGGTATCGCACCCACGCTCAGCGACGCCGAATTGGTGACCTTGGCGGTCATGTCGGCGTTGCTGGGCTTCGTCTCCGAACGACGCTGGCTGCGCTATGCCCACGCCGAGCTGGGCGGGATGTTCCCCTACCTGCCCGGACAGTCGGGCTACGGCAAACGGCTACGGAAGGCATCGGGGCTGGTCCTTCACATGATCAGGATGCTGGCCGCCGACACCACACTGTGGAGCGATGATGTGTGGGTGGTCGACTCCACCCCGGTGGAGTGCGGCCGCTCCCGCGACACCGCCCGGCGCAGTGACCTGGCCGGGTGGGCCGAGTACGGCTACTGCGCCAGTCACTCCCGGTATTTCTGGGGGCTGCGGTTACATCTGCTGTGCACCCTGGGCGGGTTGCCGGTGATGTTCGCCCTCACCGGCGCCAAGGCTGATGAGCGCCACACCCTGCTCGGGATGCTGGATGCCGCTCCTGAGGTGGTGGCCGGCCATCCAGGTCAGTCGATCATCGCTGACCGGCAGTACTACGGGCGGGACTTCGAGCACGCGCTGACCGAGCGTGATCTGCGCCTGCTGCGACCGGCCCGCCGGGGCGAACCCGAACGGGCCGGAGCGCGGCTGTTCAAACCGCTACGCCAGACCATCGAATCGATCAACCAGACCTTCAAGGGCCAGCTCGACCTGGAACGCCACGGGGGCCGAACCCCAGCCGGAGTCATCATCCGGGTGCTGTCCAGGATCCTCGCGCTGACCGCCGCGATCTGGCACAACGACAAGACCAGCCAGCCGATCAAACGCTCCCTGATCGCCTACGACCACTGAACGCGCCCAAACCCCTTGGACTCATTCATCTAG
>NZ_JBYITD010000112.1:0-1014 GCF_057708945.1 Nonomuraea sp. bgisy101 | reverse complement strand
TCCCGGCATCGAGGTGATCTGCCGCGACCGCGCTGGAGCTTACGCCCACGGCGCCCGGGTCGGCGCACCAGATGCCATCGAGGTAGCCGACCGGTGGCACCTGTGGGCGAACCTGGGCGCGGCGGTGGAGAAGACGGTCTTCACCCACGCTGCCTGCCTGCCCGAGCCACCACTGGCAGAAGACCTCGTAACCGATGAACAGTGCGACGAGGCCGGCCCGCCACCGGAGCCGGATCCGCCGATCGAGTACCCGCTGGCTCGCAGGCATCGAGAACGCCACGCCGCGATCCACGAGTTGCTGGCCGCGGGCCGTTCCCGTACCCAGGTCGCCCGCGAGCTCGGGATCAGCGTGCGCACCGTCTACCGCTTCGCTGGCACGCCCCTGGAGCAGCACCTGGGCAGGGCCAACAATCGTACGAGCCGTCTGGACCGGTTCAGGGACCACCTGCACCAGCGCTTCGCTGACGGGGTCCACAACGCCAGGGCGCTGCACCGTGAGATCGAACTCCTCGGCTGGCGCGGCAGTCTGCGCACCGTCGAACGCTACGTCGCCCAGCTGCGTGAACGGACGGACCCGCCATCGACCGCGCCGACACCCCCGAAACCGCGTAAGGTCGCCAGCTGGATCATGTCCGATCCCGATCACCTGACTGCGGGCGCTGCCGTACAGCTCAAGAACATCCTCGCGCGCTGCCCCGAGCTGGAGGCCACGCGCCATCACGTCGGCAGCTTCGCCAACATGATCCAGAACCTTGACGGAGACAGGCTGCCGACCTGGATCGATGCCGTCCTGGCGGACCGCCTGCCCGCCCTCCATAGCTTCGCGACCAGCCTCACCCGCGATCAGGACGCCGTCACCGCTGGACTCACCCTGCCCTGGAGCAACGGCCCCACGGAGGGCACCGTGAACCGACTGAAAATGATCAAAAGAAGCATGTACGGCCGAGCCAACCTCGACCTCCTCCGCCGACGAGTCCTGATCATCTGAAACGCAACAAGATCAGCGCCAGAGCC
>NZ_JBYITD010000111.1:0-1018 GCF_057708945.1 Nonomuraea sp. bgisy101 | reverse complement strand
AGATGGTTGATTCCAAGGGCTGAGGTTCGTTGATTGGCTGCGGGCATGCAGCGAGGGTGTCCAAGATCCGTTTGTGACGACAGAACTGAACACCCTCGCTACGGCACTGTATGTGAAGATCGACGATCAGTTGCGGGCTTTCCCGGACCTGGCACCCGAACGTCCCGTGGTGGGGATCAAGCCCACGTTGAGTGACGCGGAGCTGGTGACGTTGGCGGTGATGTCGGCGCTGCTCGGGTTCACCTCGGAACGCCGCTGGCTGCGCTACGGCCGGACGCACCTGGCCGGGATGTTCCCGTATCTGCCGGGTCAGTCCGGCTACAACAAGCGACTGCGGGCCACGATCGGGCTGGTCCTGCACATGATCCAGATCCTCGGCCGGGACACCACGTTGTGGAGTGATGACGTGTGGGTGGCCGACTCGACTCCGGTGGAGTGCGGCCGGTCTCGGGAGACAGCCCGCCGCTCGGCGCTGGCGGGCTGGGCCGAGTACGGTTACTGCGCGTCGCACTCCCGGTTCTTCTGGGGGCTGCGGCTGCATCTGTTGTGCACACTGAGCGGGCTGCCGGTGGCGTTCGCGTTGACCGGTGCCAAGGCCGATGAACGCACCACCCTGCTGGACATGCTGAACGCCGACCCCGACTTGGCAGTCCGCCATCCCAGACAAACGATCATCGCGGACATGCAGTACTACGGCCGCGACTTCGAACAGGCCCTCGCCGACGGTGACCTGCGGCTGCTCCGCAAGGCCCGCAAGGGCGAACCGCCACGGGCCGGCAGCGAGCTGTTCAAACCGTTGCGGCAGACCATCGAGTCGATCAACCAGACCCTCAAAGGCCAGCTCGACCTGGAACGACACGGCGGACGAACCCCCGCGGGCGTCGTCATCCGCGTCATCACCCGGATCCTGGCGCTGACCGCCGTGATCTGGCACAACGACAAGACCGGCCAGCCCATCGCCCGATCCCTCACCGCCTACGACCACTGATCGTAAGCAGCAGCCTTGGAATCAATCATC
>NZ_JBYITD010000110.1:0-1068 GCF_057708945.1 Nonomuraea sp. bgisy101 | reverse complement strand
CTAGGGCCTGTACGAGGTTGAGATCATGAGCCTTGACAGGGTTCGCCTGCGCGATGGGCTCCACCCCTGGTAGTTCATCGTCATGGCGCGCGGCGACCTCACCGACGATGAGTGGTCCTTGATCGAGCCTCACCTGCCGCTGGGCGAGCGAGGCCCGATCCCGGACCTGCGGCAGCAGTTCAACGCGGTGATGTGGCGCTTTCGGACCGGCAGTCCGTGGCGGGATCTGCCCACCGAGTACGGGCCGTGGTCCACCGTCTACGACCGGTTCCGGTCGTGGGCGACGGCGGGCGTCTTCGAGCACCTGATGCAGGCGGTGATCGCCGAGGCCGCGGCCCGTGGGCAGGTCGACCTGAGGCTGGTCAGCGTGGACTCCACTACGGCTCGCGCCCACCACCACGCCGCCGGTATGGCTCTCGATCCCGAGCTGGTCAAGGCGTTGGAGGAGGCCGCCAAACAGGAAAAGGGGCTCCGCCAAAGGGGCAAAACACCCCCGATGGCATAGGCGAAGAAGGCAGGGCCTCGGATCGGGTCCGACGCCGACAGCTACGACTGCGAGGCAGGATCCGGCTGAAGGCGGCCGGACTTGGCCGCTCGCGGGGCGGACTGACCAGCAAGGTCCACCTGGCCGCCGACCCGCGATGTCGTCCGCTGTCCTTCGTCCTGACCCCCGGCCAGGCCGCTGACAGCCCACAGTTTCGCGCCGTCCTGGCCCGAATCAAGATCCGGCTACCCATCGGCCGCCCGCGCACCCGCCCGGACGCAGTGGCCGCCGACAAGGCCTACTCCTCCCGCGCCAATCGCGCCTACCTACGACAACGCCGCATCAAAACCGTCATCCCCGAGAAGGCGGACCAGGCGGCCAACCGCAAGAGACGCGGCTCACGCGGCGGTCGCCCCGTCCGTCACGACCAGGACCTCTACCAGCAGCGCAACACAGCCGAACGCTGCATCAACCGGATCAAGGAATGGCGCGGCCTGGCCTTCCGCTTCGACAAGACTCCCCAGAGCTACATGGCCGGCCTTCATCTACGGGGCGCCATCTTGTGGATCCGGAGCCTCCGAACC
>NZ_JBYITD010000109.1:0-1085 GCF_057708945.1 Nonomuraea sp. bgisy101 | reverse complement strand
GTGTTTCTCCTTTAGTGGGCTCTGAAGAGCTATGTGGTGGTGCAAGCCCGTTTGAGCTATGAGTGATTTCTAGCCGAACCGACTTACATATCCCTTTCATGCCAATAGCGGTTCAGATGAGTGGCTTGTCAGAATCCCGTAGTCGTCGGGCGATCCGCGCTCTGCTGCGGGGTCGTCAGGCGTCTGGACAGGCTGCGATTCGCCCGTGTGAACGCTCGTGACCTTGGCCCCTCGTGCCGTTCAGAGGCCGAGTCGAGGGGAGTGGCGCAAACCGTCCGGTTCTTCTTTCGGCGGCACATCTGGCTCACTCGGACAGTGCGCCGGACCTCCAGCCGGGCCAGGGAAAGCGTCGCCGCCGCCGGACGAGACCATCCCCAGTCGGTCGTCGCGATTCGCCGGTTGATCGTCGAGGTCCAGGCGGGTCACGGGGCGCCCTCTCACGGTGAGTTCTGTCGCCCTGAGTCTTCGACTGCCTGCAGGAACAGGGTCGCCTGCACGACGGCAGCGGCGCGATGGCGAGAGCCTGCCGGAGACGACCTGCACGCTGTGGGGGCGCCACGCCGCGCCCCGCGAGGGCGGGACGGAGTGCGAAATCGTGGAATCGGCGCCGTCCGGCGCGGCGGACCGTCCGGCAGTCGATCCGGCGTCACTCCCACCGGCGGGGCCGGTTCCCCAGTCGCTTGCTGTGCGATCGCGGGTCACGCCTCACTGGCGCATGGTCGGAACAAATCTTTGTGATCGTCCGTGGACGACCTCTGTGCGCTGCTCTGGTGCCGGTCCCGGCGGCTGGGGGCGAGTGCCGAGGGCGGGACGAGGCTTGGGCGGCGGTCCAGTGCGGATGCCGGGAAGCCGTCTTGCGTTGATCGGCACGGGCAGGAGTGTCGCCCTTTTGCGGCTTTCACGCACAGATGGGCGGTCGACGCTGACAGCGTCGACCGCCCATGCCTTGGGTTGGTAACTTTTCAGGATCGGTCATTCGGGTGACGTCAGCCGCCGATGCGGACGTCGTTGAAGTCGTTGTCGTTGCCACCGCCGTTGCCGTTGCCGTTGCCGACACCGACGTTGCTGTTCCTGATGTCGATGTT
>NZ_JBYITD010000108.1:0-1125 GCF_057708945.1 Nonomuraea sp. bgisy101 | reverse complement strand
GGGCCCTGCCCCCGATGTGTGGACACCTTGAGTACCGGATGATGGAGATCCGGAGACAAGGAGTTCCACGTGGCGATGAAGTCGTATCCGCCGGAGTTCAAGGCGGACGCCGTCGCGTTGTATCTATCCGATCCGGGACGAACGCTGGCCTCGGTGGCCGAGGACCTGGGGATCAGCCGGGAGACGCTGCGTAACTGGGTGCGTCAGGCCCAGGCGGACGGCACCGCGGGCGCGAAGAAGCGTGGTCCGCACAAGCGGTCGGCGCGGGGCCCGCTATCGTCCGACGACGTGCTGGAAGAGGAGAACAAGCAGCTCAAGGCACGGATCCGGGAGCTGGAGATGGAGCGCGACATCCTGCGCCGGGCGGCGAAGTATTTCGCCGGAGAGACGAACTGGTGAGCCGCTTCGAGTTCGTCGACGACCACGCGGGCGCCTTCGGCGTGAAGCGGCTGTGCCGGGTCCTGAAGGTGTCCCGCTCGGGCTTCTACCGGTGGCGCAAGGCCGCGCCGGCCCGGGCGCAGCGGGCCGCGGCCGATGCAGCACTCGCCGCGGAGATCAAGCAGATCCACGGCGCGTTCGACGGCACCTATGGCAGTCCGCGCATCACCGCCGAGCTGCGCGCCCGGGGCCGCAGGGTCAACCACAAGCGGGTCGCGCGGGTGATGCGCCGTTCCGGCATTGTCGGGCTGCACCTGCGCAAGAAGGTACGCACCACGGTGCCGGAACCCTCGCATCAGAAAGTGCCCGACCTGATCAAGCGGGACTTCACCGCGTCGGCCCCGAACCGGCGCTATGTCGGCGACATCACGTACCTGCCCGTCGGTGAGGGCCGGTTCCTGTATCTGGCGACCGTGCTGGATCTGGGTTCGCGGCGGCTGGCGGGCTGGTCGATCGCCGATCACATGCGCACCGAGCTGGTGAGCGACGCGCTGCGCGCAGCCGCTGCGACACGGGGCAGCCTGCACGGCGCGATCTTCCATGCCGATCATGGGGCCCAGTACACCTCGGCTGAGTTCGCCAAGGTCTGTGCCGAACTCGGTGTTCGCCAGTCCATGGGAGCCGTCGGCACAAGCGCCGACAACGCCGCGGCGGAGGCGTTCAACGCCACCCTCAAACGCGAAACGC
>NZ_JBYITD010000107.1:0-1307 GCF_057708945.1 Nonomuraea sp. bgisy101 | reverse complement strand
CTTTCCTTCTAGTGGTCGTCGCAACACCCCAGTCCAGGGGATGCGATGGCCTTCGAAGCTCGTGAAGATCGGAAACCGCAGGGGCCAAGGAAGCTCCGTGCCGAGCGGGAGGAATACTTCCGGCTCGTGCGACAGGGCTACACAAACAGGGAAGCCGCCCGTCTCGTTGGCGTGCATGAGCGAACAGCTCGTGAGTGGCGCAACGGGCGGACGGATCCCAAGAGGTTCCGGGCACCGGCTCGCATTGAGCGGGTGCCCGGCTCTGGGGCGTCCGGCCGGTTCTTGAGTGAGAGCGAGCGGATTCACATCGCCGACCGGCTGCGGGAGAAGGCATCCATCCGTGCTATCGCTGCCGAGCTGGGCCGTAGCCCGTCCACGATCAGCCGGGAGGTCCGGCGCAACCGCTCACACATCCGAGACAATCAGTGGGCCTATCGGCCCTACGCCGCACAGGCCCGCGCCGAGGCGCGGCGACCACGCCCCAAGCCCGGCAAGATCGGGCAGAACCCTGAGTTACAGGCATACATTCAGGACCACCTGCACAAGCGCTGGAGTCCCGAGCAGATCTGCCAGAGCCTGCGCAAGACCTTCCCGGAGCGGGCGGAGATGCATGTGTGCCACGAGACCATCTACCAGGCGCTCTACGTTCAAGGGCGCGGCGAACTCCGCCGTGAGCTGGTCCGCGCGCTGCGCACTGGGCGCACGCGCCGCAAGCCTCACCGCCAGGTGAACCGTCGCCAGCCGCGCTTCGCTCACCCCATGGTCATGATCAGCGAGCGGCCGGCCGAGGTCGACGACCGTGCCGTGCCAGGCCACTGGGAAGGTGACCTGATCATCGGCAAGGACCAGAGGTCGGCGATCGGCACCCTAGTCGAGCGCACCACCCGCTATGTGATGCTCGTCCACTTGCCCATCGACCGCAGTGCCGAGAGCATGCGCGATGCCCTGGTGAACACCATGACGACGTTGCCGACCCAGCTCAAGCGCTCCCTGACCTGGGACCAGGGCAGCGAGATGGGCCGCCACCACGAGTTCTCCATCGCCGCCGACATGCCGGTCTACTTCTGCGACCCGGCCAGCCCTTGGCAGCGTGGCTCGAATGAGAACACGAACGGTCTGCTGCGCCAGTATTTCCCCAAGGGCACGGACCTGTCGGTCCACAACCGCGAGCAGCTCGACGCTGTCGCCGCTGAGTTGAACGCCAGACCAAGAAAGACGCTCGACTGGGATACCCCAGCCGAGCGTCTCGCTATGCTTCTCGCCGCCAGCAGTTGATCAACGTGTTGCGATGACCACTGGAATTTGCC
>NZ_JBYITD010000106.1:0-1328 GCF_057708945.1 Nonomuraea sp. bgisy101 | reverse complement strand
TTACCGTAGTGCCCGAGTTCCCCGCTGACGACCGCGACGGCCCGACCGGCTCCTCGCCGACGTCGTCGGCTTCGCTGATCGATCAGCTCGTCCGCGAGGGTGCCCGCAAGATGCTCGCCGCCGCGCTGCAAGCCGAGGTGGACGCCTACATCGCCGCCTTCGTCGACGAGCGTGACGACAACGGCCGCCGCCTGGTTGTCCGTAACGGCCACCACCAGCCGCGGCAGATCCTGACCGCGGCCGGCGCGATCGATGTCGTCGCCCCGCGCGTCAACGACAAGCGCACCGACCCCGACACCGGCGAGCGGCAGCGGTTCTCCTCGGCGATCCTGCCGCCCTGGGCGCGAAAGACACCACGCATCACCGAGGTGCTGCCGCTGCTGTATCTGCACGGCCTGTCCTCGGGGGACTTCGTGCCCGCGCTGGGGCGCTTCCTGGGCACGACGGCCGGGCTGTCGGCGCCGGTGATCACCAAGCTGACCGAGCAATGGAAGAGCGAGCAGCGTACCTTCGCCGCCCGCGACCTGTCCGGCGTCGACTACGTCTACCTGTGGGCCGACGGCATCCACGTCAATATCCGTCTGGAAGAACACAAGCTGTGTCTGCTGGTGATGATCGGGGTTCGCGCCGACGGGCGCAAAGAGCTCATCGCACTGTCGGATGGCTACCGGGAGTCGACCGAATCGTGGGCCGATCTGCTGCGCGACTGCAAACGACGCGGAATGAGAGCACCGGTGCTGGCCGTCGGCGATGGCGCGCTCGGCTTCTGGGGCGCGCTGCGTGAGGTGTTTGCGCAGGCCAAGGCCCAGAGGTGCTGGTTTCACAAGATCGCTAATGTGCTAGGGGCGCTCCCGAAGTCTGCCCATCCCGGCGCGAAGAAGGCCCTGGCCGAGATCTGGAACGCCGAAGACAAGGACCACGCATCAGCTGCGGTGAAGGCGTTTGAGGTCGCCTACGGCGCCAAGTACGGCAAGGCCGTCGCGAAGATCACCGACGACCTGGCGGAGTTGCTCGCCTTCTACGACTACCCGGCCGAGCACTGGATCCATCTGCGCACGACCAACCCCATCGAGTCCACTTTCGCGACCGTCCGGCATCGCACCAAGGTCACCAAAGGGCCGGGCTCACGAGCTGCCGGGCTGGCCATGGCCTTCAAACTGATCGAGTCGGCCCAAGCCCGCTGGCGCGCGGTCAACGCCCCCCACCTCGTCGCCCTGGTCCGCGCCGGGGCCACCTTCGTCAATGGCAAACTCGTCGAACGACCTGAGGAGGACACCCCACCCATCGCCGCCTAGAAATCCTTGATCCACAGGTCTTGACGATTGCTC
>NZ_JBYITD010000105.1:0-1399 GCF_057708945.1 Nonomuraea sp. bgisy101 | reverse complement strand
ATGCTTTGTGGTCAAGTCCTCGGCCTATTAGTACCGGTCAGCTCCACACGTTACCGCGCTTCCACCTCCGGCCTATCAACCCGGTCGTCTACCGGGAGCCTTACCCCCTCACAGGGTGGGAGACCTCATCTCAAGGCGAGCTTCCCGCTTAGATGCTTTCAGCGGTTATCCCTTCCGAACGTAGCCAACCAGCCGTGCACCTGGCGGTACAACTGGCACACCAGAGGTTCGTCCGTCCCGGTCCTCTCGTACTAGGGACAGCCCCTTTCAAGTCTCCTACGCGCGCAGCGGATAGGGACCGAACTGTCTCGCGACGTTCTAAACCCAGCTCGCGTACCGCTTTAATGGGCGAACAGCCCAACCCTTGGGACCTACTCCAGCCCCAGGATGCGACGAGCCGACATCGAGGTGCCAAACCATCCCGTCGATATGGACTCTTGGGGAAGATCAGCCTGTTATCCCCGGGGTACCTTTTAGCCGTTGAGCGACGGCGCTTCCACATGCCACCGCCGGATCACTAGTCCCAGCTTTCGCTCCTGCTCGACCCGTCAGTCTCACAGTCAAGCTCCCTTGTGCACTTACACTCAACACCTGATTGCCAACCAGGCTGAGGGAACCTTTGGGCGCCTCCGTTACTCTTTAGGAGGCAACCGCCCCAGTTAAACTACCCACCAGACACTGTCCCCGATCCGGATCACGGACCAGAGTTAGACGTTCAAAACGACCAGAGTGGTATTTCACCAATGACTCCACCCGAACTAGCGTCCGAGCTTCACAGTCTCCCACCTATCCTACACAAGACGTTCCAAACGCCAATGTCAAGCTGTAGTGAAGGTCCCGGGGTCTTTCCGTCCTGCTGCGCGTAACGAGCATCTTTACTCGTAGTGCAATTTCGCCGGGTCTGCGGTTGAGACAGCGGGGAAGTCGTTACGCCATTCGTGCAGGTCGGAACTTACCCGACAAGGAATTTCGCTACCTTAGGATGGTTATAGTTACCACCGCCGTTTACCGGCGCTTAAGTTCTCACCTTCGCCACTCACGCGGCTAAGCGGTCCCCTTAACGTTCCGGCACCGGGCAGGCGTCAGTCCGTATACATCGTCTTACGACTTCGCACGGACCTGTGTTTTTAGTAAACAGTCGCTTCCCCCTGGCCACTGCGACCCCCACCAGCTCAGACAGCAAGTGCCATCACCAGCAGAGGTCCCCCTTCTCCCGAAGTTACGGGGGCAATTTGCCGAGTTCCTTAACCACAGTTCACCCGATCGCCTTGGTATTCTCTACCTGACCACCTGAGTCGGTTTAGGGTACGGGCCGCCACAACACTCGCTAGAGGCTTTTCTCGGCAGCATAGGATCATCCACTTCGCCACAATCGGCTCGGCATCACATCTCAGGATAC
>NZ_JBYITD010000103.1:0-1573 GCF_057708945.1 Nonomuraea sp. bgisy101 | reverse complement strand
CCATTTCCCCTGCGGGAGAGCCCGTTCCGGGCTGAAAATCGGGAGTGGTTGCCCGCCGACGCCGTAGCTCTATGGTCGCGATGAGGCCGTCATCTAGTCGGGCGCTGGGAGCCTTCGATGGGCCCTTCATTGTCGCTTCGAGCACGCGGATTAGCTTCCGCAACCGCCCTGGCTCCTGCGGGCATCCGCCGTTGCCCATAGGAGCGATGAGGAGGAACCGGTGCTGGCAGAGACCAACGACGAAGAAGAGATCATCCCCAGGATCGCCGCACTCGACATCGGCAAGGCCGAGCTGGTCTCCTGCGTGCGCGTGCCGAGCGAGACCGGCCGCGGCAAGCGGATGCAGGAGATCGCCACCCACTCCACCATGACCCGCGCGCTGCTGAACATGTCGGATCGTTTCCGCTGCCTGGGCGTGACCCGGGTGGTCATGGAAGCCACCTCTGACTACTGGAAGCCCGTCTTCTACCTGCTGGAAGCCGCAGGATTCGAGGTCTGGCTGGTCAACGCGCGGGACGTCAAACACCTGCCCGGCCGACCCAAGAGCGACACCATCGACGCCGTGTGGCTGTGCAAAGTCGCCGAACGGCAGATGATCCGCCCCAGCTTCGTACCCCCACCCCAGATCCGCCGGCTGCGGGACCTGACCCGCTACCGGGTGGACCTGGTCGGCGCTGCCACCGCGGAGAAGAACCGCGTCGAAAAGCTGCTGGAAGACGCGCACATCAAACTCAGCGTCGTCGCCTCCGACATCTTCGGCGTCTCCGGCCGGGCCATGCTCAAGGCGCTCATCGCCGGCCAGCGCGACCCCAAGGCACTGGCCCAGATGGCCCGCACCCGGATGCGCACCAAGATTCCCGCCCTCGAGGAGGCCTTTACCGGCCACTTCACCGACCACCACGCCTACCTGCTGGGCAAGATGGTGGCCCGGGTGGAGGCGATCGAGACCGACATCGCCGATCTCGATCGCACGATCGAGGAGGCGATCGCCCCTTTCGCCGACGCGGCGATGCGCCTGGATGAGATCCCCGGCGTCGGCCTGATCGCCGCTCATACGATCATCGCCGAGATCGGCCTGGACATGAGCCGCTTCCCCACGCCCGGCCACTTGTGCTCCTGGGCCAAGTTCACCCCGATCGTCAAGGAGTCGGCCGGCAAGAAGAAGGGGAACAACTCCACCGGCCACGGCAACCGCTACCTCGCCCGGGTTCTGGGCGAAGCCGCGGTGGCCGCCAGCAAGACCCCCACCTTCCTCGGCGAACGCTACCGCCGCATCGCCCGCCGACGCGGCAAGAAGAAGGCCGTCGTCGCCGTCGGCCGCTCCATTTTGACCATCGTCTGGCATCTGTTGTCCGATCCAGACGCCCGCTTCCAGGACCTCGGCGCCGATTTCTACGACACCCGGATCAAGCCCGACCGCAAAAAGCGCAACCACATCCGCCAGCTCGAAGCCCTCGGCTATCGCGTAATCCTCGAGCCAGCCGCCTGACCACCGGCCTGCTCACCCCGACCAGCCATCACCTGCCGGGGGTTCGCTGCCGCCTGCCCAGTTACTGTCCGATTTTCGGATTAG
>NZ_JBYITD010000102.1:0-1889 GCF_057708945.1 Nonomuraea sp. bgisy101 | reverse complement strand
TCGGCGAGGTCGAGGCGGTCCTGCGGGAGCAGCCGGGCGTCAGGCAGGCCGCCGTCAGGCTCGTCGACGGCCGGCTGGTCGGGTACCTGGTCGGCGACGACGGTGTCCCGGATCTGCGCGCCGTGCTTCCCGAGTTCATGATCCCCACCGCGTGGGTGCGTCTGGAGGCGCTGCCGCTCACCTCCAACGGCAAGCTGGACCGGGCCGCGCTCCCCGCGCCCGGGCAGCCCGCCGACCTGCCGTGGGAGCCTCCGGGCACCGACGCCGAGCGAGCCGTGGCACGCGTCTGGCAAGAGGTGCTGGGGCTGGAACGGGCCGGCAGGCACGACTCCTTCTTCGCGGTCGGCGGCGACTCCATCCGCAGCCTCAAGGTGGTGGCCAGGCTGCGCGCGGCGGGCTACGACGTGAAGCTGCAGCAGCTGTTCACGCACCAGTCGGTGGCGGAGCTGGCCACGGCGCTGCGCCCGCGCGCAGCCGTGCAGAAGCCCGAAGCGGGAGCGTTCGCCCTGCTCAGCGCCGCGGACCGAGAGAGGCTCAAGGGATGATCGTCGATGCTTACCCGCTGACCGCGCTGCAGGCGGGGATGCTCTACCACAGCGAGCTGGACGGCGTGACCTTCCACGACCACACCACGCTCACGCTGCGCGGCCGTTTCGACGAGGCCGCGCTGGTCAGAGCCCTGGGCGAGGTCGCCGCGCGGCACGAGGCGCTGCGCACGTCGTTCGACCTCACCACGTTCAGCGAGCCGGTCCAGCTCGTGCACGACCACGCGGAGATCCCGCTGACCGTGGCCGCGACCGCGCCCGAGTACGGGCCGTTCGACTGGTCGGCGGCGCCGTTGCTCAAGGTGCACGTCCGCCCGGAGGCGGACCGGTTCGCGCTGACGGTCTACTTCCACCACGCGATCCTCGACGGCTGGAGCGTCGCCGCGCTGGTCAACGAGCTGCTGGCGCGCTACCGCACGGCGGGGCTCCCGGTGGAGCCGCCCGGTGCCCGCTTCCGGGACCTGGTGGCGGTGGAGAAGGAGCTCGTGGCCTCGCCGCAGGCCGCGCGGTTCTGGCGGGACGTGGTCGCGGACGCGCCGGACGGCCGCCTGCCCAGGATGCCCGGCTACCCGACGGGCGGGCCGCGCACGGTCGGGGTGCTGGCCACGCCGCTCGAGCCCGGGCTGGTCGCCGGCCTGGAGGAGCGGGCGGCGCGGGAGCGGGTGCCGCTGCGGTCGGTGCTGATCGCCGCGCACCTGCGGGTGTTGCACCTGGTCACGGGCGACCCCGACGTGCTGACCGGGGTCCTCACGCACGGCCGGCCGGAGAGCGACGCGGGTGACGAGGTGCTCGGCCTGTTCCTCAACACGGTCCCGCTGCGGCTGCGCGCGGACGCGCCGGAGCTGGTGCGCGGGGTGTTCGACGCGGAGGTGGCGCTGATGCCGTTCCGCCAGTACCCGCTGTTCGAGATCCAGCGGGCGGCCGGGCGCTCGCCGCTGCTCGACGCGCACGTCGACTTCCGCGACTTCCACGTGTACGGCGGCGCCGACCTGACCATCGAGGACCAGGACTTCTTCGAGCAGACCGACCTGGCGTTCAGCGCGGCCTTCATCAGGACCCCCGGGCATGGCCTGTCGTTGACCATCTCCTACGACACCACCCAGTTCCCCGCCGAGCAGGTCGAGCGCTACCGCGACCTGTACGTCCGGGCGCTGTCCGGTCAGGCGGGCCCTTCTCTGGAGGACATCGCGGCGGTCGCGGAGTGGAACGCCACCGACCGGGAGCATCCAGGCGGGACCCTGCACGGCCTGGTCTTCGAACAGGCCGAACGCACCCCCGACGCCACAGCCCTGGTATTCGAGGGCGACCGGCTGACCTACCAAGAGCTCGCCCAGCGGGCACGAG
>NZ_JBYITD010000101.1:0-1892 GCF_057708945.1 Nonomuraea sp. bgisy101 | reverse complement strand
ACGAACGTCCAATCGCCGATGGAGGTGACGCCGAGAGGCTCCCCAGGGAGTGGGTAGTGATCCGGGTCGTCGGGGAAGGGACCCGGAGTGAAGTCCTCCCATCGACCGCCGAGGCGGGCAACCACCTGTTCAGGCGTGGCACGGATGTAGATGAAGCTGTAGCACTCCTCGGAGTATTCGCCGCAGAGCCAAGAGATATCGAGGGGCTGCATGGTCATGTCGCCATGGTGCCAGCCGCCACCGACAGGCACAGAAGCCGCTCGTCACGGGACGATGAGACCGGGCGCGATGCGGCGTGGCGCACCCTGGCCAGCGTGAACTCAGGATTCTAGTGAGCCCATTCCATCGTGACGCCGCTGGCCACAGGCGTGTTACGGAATCGCCACTGCTGACCCACAAGTAGAAGGCCCCTGGTAGAAGGGTTGTCGACCAAGGGTCACGTCCACGGACGTGGTGTATGAATCGATCTTCGCGTGATCCTGTTTATGCAGGTTAAGCGGTAAGTGTCTGTGGGAGTGGGTTCTGGGCTGGTGTGTCGCCAGGGATCATCCGGATACGGGATTTGGTGAGGATGTCCAGGCCCATGTAGCGGCGGGCTTCGACCCATTCGTCGGTCTGCTCGGCCAGCACGGCCCCGACCAGCCGGATGATCGCGGCACGGTCGGGGAAGATGCCGACTACGTCGGTGCGGCGGCGGATCTCTTTGTTCAGCCGCTCCTGCGGGTTATTGGACCAGATCTGCGGCCAGATCTCGCGAGGGAAGGCGGCGAAGGCGATCAGGTCTTCGCGGGCGGCGTCCAGGTGCTCGGCCGCGGCCGGATGCTTGGCCTCGAGCGTTTGCACCACCCAGGCGTGCTGGGCGCGCACCGAGGCGGTGTCGGGCTGGTCGAAGAGGGTGCGCACCAGGGTGGCCACGAACGGCTGCGCAGACTTGTTCACGCAGGTCAGAAGGTTGCGCAGGTAATGGCTACGACACCGTTGCCAGCAGGCGCCAGCCAAAGTGGCGCCGATCGCGGTCACCAGACCGGCATGGCAGTCAGAGATGACCAACTGCACCCCGGACAGCCCGCGGGCCACCAGGCCGCGCAGGAAGGCCAGCCAGCCCGCGCCGTCCTCAGCGCTGGTGACCTCCAGGCCGAGGATCTCGCGGCGGCCATCGGCGTTGACCGCGGTCGCAACCAGAACGTGCACGTTGACGATCCGGCCGCCTTCGCGCACCTTCTGGGTCAGCGCATCCAGCCACACGAAGGTGTAAGGGCCGGCGTCCAGCGCTCGCATACGAAAGGCTTCGACCTGCTCATCCAGGGTCTTGGCCATCTGGCTGACCTGGCTCTTGGAGATGTGCTTGATCCCGAGCTGCTCGATGAGCTTGTCGACACGCCGGGTGGAGACGCCGAGCAGATAGCTGGTGGCCACCACGCTGATGAGCGCCTGCTCGGCTCGCCGTCTGCGTTCCAGCAGCCAGTCCGGAAAGTAGGAGCCGGACCGCAGTTTCGGGATCGCCAGCTCGATCGATCCGGCGCGAGTGTCCCAGTCGCGACTGCGGTAGCCGTTGCGCCGGTTGGTCCGCTCGTCGCTGCGCTCGCCGTAGCCGGCACCGCACAGGCTGTCGGCCTCGGCCGACATCAACGCCTCGGCCATGGTCTTCACCATAGATCGCAACAGATCCGGATCCTTGGTCTCGATCTGCTTCGCCAGCCACTGCCCAGGCGTCACACTGTTGTTCACGGCCATCGTCTTTCGCTCCTTCGATCTTGACTCGCAATCACGAAGGATCACGCGATGGCCGTCCTCATTCACGGCTGCCACGCTTGTGAGCAGGTCAAACTCGTACACCACTTCCGTGGACGCAACCCGACCAAGATCAACCATCACCAGAGGCCTGTGTGCTG
>NZ_JBYITD010000100.1:0-2295 GCF_057708945.1 Nonomuraea sp. bgisy101 | reverse complement strand
AGCAGCGCGGCCGCCGGGCCGGTCCCGCTCTCCGACGGCGTGAACAGCGAGTAGGAGAGCAACAGAACGGCGATCACGGCAGCGGCGGGAGCCAGGTAAAGGGGCCGCTTCCACCAGGGGGCGACCGGCGCCGGCGACGCCACGGCAGGCGTGTCCGGCTGAGGCTCCGCGGAGTCGTCCGGCTGGGTCTCGGCGGGCTGTTCGCCGAGTTCCCGCCGGCGTTCGAGCCACGGCTCCGGATCGTGCTCGCAGGCCCGCACGTAGGCGTCCACGAACTCCTGCGGAGGCAACTCCTTCGGCGTGAGCCGCCGCGAGAGCGTGCTGGGGTGGTACCGCATCCGGCGCCCCAGCTCCTCCAGAGTCAGCGTGCCGCGTAACCGCCGCAGATCGTCGACGAACTCAGCGACCGGACCCTCTTCCCGATCGATCGGGTGATCCTTGCGTCCACCTCGCGCCATGGTCTCCTCCGCTGTCGCTGTGCAGTTGTTGCGGTTGTTGCTGCTTTGTTTCCGCAGCTTGCAGGGGGTGTCGAAGGCCTACCGCCTAGGGCAGCATCGGTCCGGGACGATCACCATCCATGATCGCCATCATCTCATCCGCTCCCCCCCAGAAAGGACCCTCATGTCCACGATGTCTGCTTTCGCACGCCTGGCCACGACGGTGGCTCTGACCGCGGGGCTCGCTCTGGCCGGGTCTGTCGTCCACGCCCCCGCCGCCCAGGCCGCGACCCAGGCCGCGACCCAGGTGGCCACGCAGGGTCTGCCCTGCGCCGGTGAGCGCATCGGCCGCACCGAGATCACCGCCACGAGCGGGGGCGCGCGGATGAAGGGCGCGTTCCTGCACGTCTACCGCAACGGCAGCCGCGTGTGCGCCTTCACCAACACCAGCCTCGCGGCCGAGGACTATGCCAAGTTCATGTCGGTCTCGATCTGGGTGTGCGGGCGCTCCGTCGCCGAGTGCCGTGACTACCAGGACCACCTCGACACCGGCGGCTACCACTACCGGGTCAACGCCGAGAGCCACGTGAAGCGGGGCTTCGTCCGGACCAACGGCGCCACCCTCATCGCCGGCAGCCAGTGCATCCGGGCCTGGGGGCGCGTGGTTTTCACCGACTCGAGCCGCAGGCAGTTCGCCGGGAACGCGAACAGCGCGATCTTCTGCTGAGGCTGAGCCCAGCCCCCACCCCCCGCCGCGCGGCCACGTAAGGACAAGGACAGTGACGGAGAAGTACGGCGAGTACGTGGTGGCCGGCACGCTCGGCTCGGGCGGCCAGGCCGTCGTCCACCTGGGTGTGGGAGCGGACGGCGGGCGGGTGGCCATCAAGGTGCTGCTCGACTCGATGGCCGGGGACCCCGACGCGCTGCGGCACTTCGAACGCGAAGCCGCCGCCGCGCGCCGGGTGGCGCCGTTCTGCACGGCCAGGGTGCTGCACACCGGGGTGGACAGCGGCCGGCCCTACCTCGTCAGCGAGTACGTCCCCGGCCCCTCCCTGCACTCGCTGGTCAGGACGGACGGCCCGCGTACCGGCAGCGGCCTCGACCGCCTGGCCGTCGCCACCCTGGCGGCCCTCGTGGCCATCCACCGTGCCGGGGTCGTCCATCGCGACCTCAAGCCGTCCAACGTCATCATGGGGCCCGAGGGCCCCGTCGTGATCGACTTCGGGATCGCCAGCGCCACCGGCCACCTGCTCACCCGCAACGCCATGGGCACTCCGGCGTACATGTCCCCCGAGCAGTTCGAGCAACGCGAGCCGACCCCGGCCACCGACCTGTTCAGCTGGGCCCTCACCATGATCTTCGCGAGCACGGGACGGCAGGCGTTCCCCGGCGCCGCCATGCCGGCGCTCATGCACGCCGTCCTGACCGCCGAACCCGACCTGACCGGCGTCCCCTCCGGACTGCTTCCGCTCCTTCGCGACTGCCTCGCCAAGGACCCCGCCGCCCGTCCCACGGCCGCCGCCCTGCTGTCCCGGCTCCTCCACGACAACCCCGGCCTGTCGACCGCCGACGTCCGCCTCGGCCTGCGCGAGTCGCTCTCGCGCGGTCCTGTCCCTGACGGCCTCGGAGCGCCACGCGGCACTGCCGCTCCCCCGGACCCGGGCGTCCGGGCCTCGGTCACCCGTCCGCCCGGCACCACCCGTCCGTGGTGGAAGAAGCCCCTGGCGGTGATCCCCGTCGCCGTCGTGATCTCCTCGCTGCTCCTGGTGTACCCGCCGGCGTTCTCCCCGGGGAACGCCGGCGGGAACGGGCCTGCGGCTCCAGTCGGTGCCCCTTCACCCCGTGGGACGGGCCCGGC
>NZ_JBYITD010000099.1:0-2569 GCF_057708945.1 Nonomuraea sp. bgisy101 | reverse complement strand
CATCCAGTGGAACCATGCGTCGAACACGCGGTAGGGCGGATCGCCGAGAACGGTCTCTATCCGAAGATGGGCGTCAAGCGGTTGCCCCAGGACCTCCGAACGGAGCAACGTGATGTCGTGCCGGGCCAGGACCTGGTTGATCTGCCGGCATTCTGACTCCCACCCCGGGATGTCGGCATCTGCGACCTGCGATAGTTCTGGCAGGTCGTAGGAGCCGGCACCGTCGGGTCCGGACGATCGGGTGCCGGGCTTCAGGAGCACCGCCAACGGAGCCAGACGGCACAAGGCCAGTAGCAGCCCCTCGACGTGCGTCCAGCCCTTCTCCGAGCGCTGCGCCGAGCCGTCGCGTCTGGTCAAGAAGACTGCGACGTAGGACGCATATCCGGAGCCGTAGTGCCGGAATTCGGCATGGTGGACGGTCAGTTGCGGGAGCCGGTCGAGGTCGGCTGTGACCCGCCGCAGGAAACCTTCCACAGCAGCCGAACCGCCGGCCCAAGGACCCATGGAGCTGGCCAGGTCATCGTTCGCGGCTCGTTGGAGAGCCGCCCGATCGGTTGCCGGCTCCCTGTCCACCTCTTCCGTCCTCCTCGCTACGTATGGCAACTTCGAGCACGATAGCGGGATTGTCAGGTACCGGATTGCTTGTCGTTGAGCGCTCCTCGCGCCAGGTCGTCGAGCTTGCGTGCCACCTCGCGTTGGCGTTCGTCGGTGGAGTGCTGGTAGATCATGGCGGCGCGGGTGCTGGAGTGGCCCATGCGGGTCGTCAGCTCGCGGATCGAGGCTCCGGCGTTGGCGGCGAGAGGTGTGCCGGAGGTCGTGAAAATAGATCTTCGGTAGGTCCGCGTCTTCCAGTGCCTTGGGCCAGACGCTTCGGGACCCGGCGCGGCCAAGGTGAGTAAAGCAGGTCGCCCGGCTCTGACCTCGACTGCTTCGTCCCCAAGCCACATCACCGAAGCGTCGACCTGACTCAGCAGGAGGTGGTCGTCTCGGCTAGGCAGGAATCGGTGCCCGGCCCGCCGTTAGCGGTGTCGGTGCCCGGCCCGCCCAGGATCCGGTCGTTGCCGGCTTCGCCGTCGAGGGTGTCGTTGCCGGCGTCGCCACTGATGTCGTCGGCGCCGTCGCCGCCGAAGACGGTGTCGTTGCCTGCACCGGCGGCGACCCGGTCGTTGCCCGCGAAGGAGAGGATGACGTCGTCGCCGCCCAGCGCGGTGATGAGGTCGGCGAACGGTGACCCGCAGATGACATCGGCGCCCGAGGTGCCGATGATGGCCTGCCCCGAGGTGGCGGTGCGCCGGTCGATGGTGCAGCCCGGTCCGTCCTGGAGCGTCCCGTCGACACTGTTGATGTTGAAGAAGCCGCTGCCGGTCTCTGCGGGGTTGTTGGTGAGGACTAGGCCCGTTTCCCCGTTCAGCGCGCGGGTTGCGCCCTGCGCCGACGCCACGTTGTCCTGAAGCAAGATCCGGTCGGAGAAGAGATACGCGTCGTCGTGTGGCCCCGAGATCTGCGAGCGAACCGACTGAGCCGGGACGGGAGCACCGCGGAAGTCGTAGCTTGCGCTCTGCGTCGCGCTCATCCCTGCTTGGTCCATGAGCGCGTAGCCCTGATAGGAGAACTCGACGGTGGAAAGCGAGGTCCCCGGCGGCGTATGCACGTTCAGCGAGAGCGTGCATACCCTATCCGAGGCATCATCACCAGGTGCGATGAGCGTCTCGTATGAGCTGAATGTAACGGTGAACGCCTTCCCGTCGGGGCTGATCGCAGCCTCCCATGTCCCGGGTGGGCACCCGTTTCCGTTCGCACTGACGCTCGAGATGTATGCCTCGGCCGGGTTGGGGGCAGAGGATGCCGCGACCGCGGGCGTCATGACTGCTGCGCTGAGGACGGCGGCGGCGAGTGTACCTGCGGCCAGCTTAGGGAGTGTGTTGCGCATGATGAATGGCATAGGGGCATTCCTTTCCGTGGTGAGCGTTCCCAGCGAGAACGTCAGGTAATTTCCCGAGGCTCGTTGACCTGTGTCAGATCGAGCTCGTGAATGGTGTCGCGGTAGCACGGATGCCGGAGCTGTTCTTTTTTCGTATCCGCCCGCACCGCTGCGATAGCGCGATAAGGGAGATACCCCAACGTCAAGCATGAAAGACGCACACACGTTTATAAGCGGGCAAATAATCAGCAAGGAGCGAAAAGAGGAAGTGTCCTTGATGTCCGAATATCCGCCATTAAAATGGATATTATCCTGACGTGTAGCTTCCGAAAATTCCGATTCGCGCAGATATGTCATGATTCCGAGAATCTGGCCCCTGGCGCGGCGGTGGGCCGGGGGCAGCAACCACAGCAGCAACCGCGCCATATCCGGGCGACCTTGAGCGGCCGTTAATGACCCTGCGAGCAGCTATACGGCATGTCCATCAGCGCCGATGGCAAGACAGCGGTGGCAGTTCGAGGCAATGGGGCGGGTTGGCTCGTCTGGGATATGACGGATCCGGCCCACCCTGTCGAGCTCTATGCCGATAATCAAGGAGAGGAATCCATCGCGCTCAGTCCTGACGGTCGCAGAGCCGTGTTCGGCACT
>NZ_JBYITD010000098.1:0-2682 GCF_057708945.1 Nonomuraea sp. bgisy101 | reverse complement strand
CGTTTCTTACTGGCACGTCCGCCGTGAGTTCAGCCAGACTGAAGGACATTCATCGGGAACACACGCGAGTTTGCTGGGTGAGATCTGAAAACGCGGGGAGTTCGTCGTTGACGCCGGCGTCATGACCCAAGGCATCACGGTTGGGGTGTCTGATCGAGCTCGTCGGCGAGTAGATGCTCGGCGACGGCGGAGTATCTGGCGGCGGTGCTGTGCGAGATCCCGAAGACCAGCGACAGGTGAAGCGGGTCCGCTCCTCCGGCGAGAGCTTCGTGGAGGATGCGGTCCTTGCGTATCCGGTCGACACTGCATCCGGTGCGGGTCATCCGCAACGTCACGAATTGTTGGCTGATCGGACCAGTGCCGTGGGCGGTCTTGTCGCTGATCAGGACGTGGGGGTTGGTGGTGTGCGGCCAGGTTGCGCGTCGGTGGCGGAGCCAGCGGCGGAGTACTCGATGACTGAGGTCACCGAGTCGCTGGCGGCGGCCGGCGAGGGTGATTCGCCGATTGGCCAGATCGACGTCGTCGAGTGTCAGGTGGCGGATGGCTCCGGTGCGAGCCGCGTTCTCGGCGGCCAGTGCGATGATGACTCGTCCGGCGAGGTCATCGGCCTGTTGCTCGATGGCCCGAATCTCCTCATCGGCCATCGGAAGCAGGGCGAAGTCCGCTGGTCGGCCCTTCAACCCGGTCGTCGGGTTGGAGAAGATCAGGCCGCGCTTCCTGGCGAATCCGAACAGCGATCGCATCGCGCTGGTCGCGGTGGCGCGTCGTGAACCGCTGAGCGGTCCAAGCGCTGTTCTGATGTCGGAGCGGGTGACCTCTCGCAAGTGGTCGTAGCCCGCCGCCCAGTCGTCGAGGAATGGCCGGATGCATCCGAAGTAGACATAGATGCTGGATGCGGACCGGGGTCGTGACCTGGTGTCGCCGTTGAGGAGGACCAGCAGCCACTGCCGGACGGGATTGATGAAGCCGGGTGCGAGATGGCTTGTGACGCGGTCGATCCAGGATCTGATCGCTGGAGCGGAGTCGTCGTGGAGCAGGTCCAGATCGGTGAGTACTTCGATGAGGCGAGGCCGCGACACCCAGCGCTGCGGCCGGGCTCGGACCTCGCTAAGCGGGACGCGCTCACCTGCCGGGAGGCTAGTCAGCACCGTGACGAGCCCATCCAGCACGCATCTGGTGGTCGAGGGGTTCCAGCCACCGACTTGGCCGAGTTCCTGAGCGTGACGTGCCGCTGCCCGCAGCACCGGATCGTCTGCCGTCAGCGCCGGGTGCCGCCAGCGAGGCGGGACGGGTTGGCCGTCCTTGCGCCGACGCTCTGATGCTCGCGCCGAGCACGCGTTGCTGCAGTAGACCTGGTCGCGGCGCCGCTTCTCGGGCAACGGGGTGCCGCAGTGTGCGCAGTTCATCGAGGCGGTAGCGACCGCCCGCCCCCGGTGCGCGGGGCGACCGGCCGATCTTGGCCGACCGCCGTGCTCTGGTCATCGTTGTGGTGCCGCGGCTGGGCGACAGCCTCGGGTTCGGGGATCAGCAGTTCGTCGACGCCGCAGCCCAGCACGGCGCAGATGACGTCGAGCTCGTCGAGCTTGACCACGTTGGGGCTTCCCGACCACAGTCCCGACATCTTGCCGGCACTGATGACCAGGCCACGTTCTGCGAGCATCCGCTGGAACTCGCTGGCCTTCCAGATGCCGCGGTTCGCGGCCGCCAGGCGCAGGTTCCATTTCATCGGGTGAGTCCTTTCCATCGGTCGGCGACGCGGCGCTGTCCGGTGACCCAAGCGTCTTCGACATGGGTGGCATGGACGTGGACGTATCTGGCCGTGGTGCCGGTCCAGGCGTGGCCGAGCAGCTCCTGGATCGCGAACAGGTTCATCCCGGCCAGGTAGAGCTGGGAGGCGCAAAAGTGCCGCAGCACATGCGGCGTTAGCCGCCCCGACCAGGTCGGCAGATACCGGTCGACAGCATCGATCAAGGCGCGGCGAAACACGTCCGCCGTGGCGCGGGTGCACGTGCCCTCAGCGTTCTTCCGCTCGGAGGGGAACAAGGGCGTGCGGTGACTGGACAGGTCGAGCTCAAAGAGCCCGAGGACGTCTTCGATGAACCAGCGCAGGCTGCGATCGGCGCCGTTGATCAGGGGCACCAGCCGTGGCTTGGGCCCTTTGCGGCGAGACCCCTTCCCATGGCGGACGTTCAGCTTGCCGAACCGGCCCAGCTCCCAGCGCACGTCATCTAGGTCGAGCATCCGGGCCTCGTTGATCCGTAACCCGACGTCGGCGACCAGCCGGGCCACGGCGTAGTTGCGGGCCGCCGGGGCGAACTTGCGGCAGCTCAGCAGCTCTTTGCGCCACCCGGCGAACAGTTGCTCGATCTCCTCGACGGTCGGTGGGACCCGCAGCTGCGGATCCACGGACAACCGCGGCCGGTTGACCTCATCGAGAGGGCACTCGACGACGCGGCCAGTGAGGTTGTGCAGCTCAACCCTGTGCCGAAGCTCCAAAAACCGGAAGAACACCGTCAGAGCAGCCGCTCGCCCGGTGCGAGTGGAGGGCTTGGCGTCTCGCAACACCTTGCCGAAGTAGGCGTCGCCGTCTTCGGGTTGCATCTCCCACAGCGGCCGGCCGAACCAGTCCCGGATCAGCTCCAGATGATTGGCGTCGTTGCGGATGGTGCTGTCGGTCAGCCC
>NZ_JBYITD010000097.1:0-3088 GCF_057708945.1 Nonomuraea sp. bgisy101 | reverse complement strand
AGAAGGGGAGCCAATCCCGGGAGCCACTAGCCTTCGGCTCCCTCAGACTTCCCGCGATCTTCCCAGGGCGTCAGCGCAGGTGAGGCGCTCCTCGCTCGGCTCGTATCGACTTCTTCAGACCTACGGCTTTTCCTTCGGGACGAAGAGGCCGTGGGTTCAAATCCCGCCACCCCGACCCAGCACAAAGGCCAGTTTCCTTGATCGGAAACTGGCCTTTCGCGCGTCTGGGTGACTATCTGCGTGACTATGCTTCCCGATCTGTTGCTTCCTGCCCGGCGCTACTCCTCCGTGAAGATACGGTCCATGGTCACGGCCCCGGCTTGTAGAACGGGGCGGATCTGCTTTCGGTAGACGGCTTCCGTAACAGCCGTGCTGCTGTGGCCGACGAGACGGGAGATCTCCTCCAGCGGGATGCCGTTGTCGGAGAGCAGCGAGACGAAGCTGTGCCGAAGCTCGCGTGGCGCCCACTCTTTGGATCAACGCATGTCCTTGTAGGCGGACTCGTAGAAGGACCACATGTCATTGCAGCGAGCCTGTACAAACACCGAACCAACCAACGTGATACGAGCGATGATCAGTGCCGCTTCACCGTCCTGCGCGCGGGGGCGAGGTGCAGGCTGGTACGGGTAAACCTGCAGAGGGCTATGCAGTCATCAGTCCAGCCATGCTCCGGCGGCGGCCGCGTCTGTCACGAAGCGGGCGAAGTCGCGAGGTGGACGGCCGAGGGCGCGCTGTACTCCGTCAGACAGATGCTCGTCCATGCCGCGCCGGATAGGGGCGATCGCGTCGGCATAGGCTTGGGCATCGATCTTCGGCCAGCCCTCGTCTTCCAACTGGATGATGAACTCCTCGACGGTCAACGGCACGTAGCGCACCATGCGGCCGGTGGCCTCTGAGATCAACGCGAGGGCCTCGGCGATGGACAACGCGCGGGGCCCGGACAGCTCGTACGTCTGTCCTTCATGCCCGTCCTCGGTCAGCGCGGCGACCGCCACCGCGGCGATGTCTTCTGCGTCGACGAAGCTCACCGCGCCGTCACCGGCAGGCAGGCGTACCTCGCCGGCCAGCACCTCGTCGCGGAAGAAGCCTTCGCTGAAGTTCTGCGCGAACCATCCGGGCCGGAGAATCGTCCAGGCCAGGCCGCAGGAGCGCACCGCGTCCTCGCCGTCGATGTGAGTCTTGCCCGCCGCGCTGTTGTCGCCCGCGTAGCCGGGCACGTCCACTCCGCGCCCCGACAGCAGCACGATGCGTTCGACGCCGAGGTCCTTCGCCCGCTGGACGAACGGTCGTGTCAGCAGTTCGCCGTCGTGCGGCACGATAAAGACGGTCCGTGAGCCGTGCAGGGCGGCGTCCCAGGTGTGCTGGTCCGTCCAGTCGAAGCGAGGGGTGCCGGAGCGAGACCCCGCGCGGACGGCCACGTCCTTGCGCCGAAGGTGGGACACGATCCGCGTGCCGACCTTGCCGGTACCGCCGGTGATCAGAATCGGTTGTTGCGTCATGGGACTACTCAACCCTGGTGGAGTGAGCGGTGCGATGGCCGTGACGCTCAGTTCGATGTTCGAGCGTCTAACCTTGTGGCTCATGGACACGCTGACGGATCTGCTGGAGGGAGTGCAGGCACGAGCGGCCCTCATCCATCGGTCGATCATGACTTCGCCGTGGTCTCTGCGTTTCGCCAGCGGCGCCCCACTGACCCTCCTTGCCATGCTGGAGGGACAGGCCTGGATCATCCCGCCCGACGGTGAGGCGGTGGCGATCGGCCCCGGTGACGTCGCGGTCGTCCGCGGGCCCGCCTCGTACACCGTTGCCGACGACCCCGCCACTTCACCTCAGCACGTGATCACCAGCGCCTCCTACTGCGCAGCAACCGCGCGGGCGATCGAGGATCGCGAACCGGCCATGGATCCGCGTTCCTGTGGCATCGCGGAAAGCGGCTCGGCCGTCCTGCTCAGCGGCGCCTATCAGGGCCGGGCCGGCATCAGTGACCGCCTGCTCAACGCCCTGCCCGACGTGGTCGTCGTCACCGACGACGAAGGGTGTTCTCCCCTGCTCACGCTGGTGGCGGCGGAAGTCGTACGGAACAGGCCGGGGCAGCAGGCCGTGTTGGACCGACTGCTCGACCTGCTGCTCGTCACCACGTTGCGCGCCTGGTTCGACCGTGCGCAGACGCACGCCCCGGTCTGGTACCGCGTCAAGGACGACTCCATCGTGGGCACAGCCCTTCGCCTCATACACGGCAACCCGGCCCACCCATGGACAGTGGAAAATCTCGCCGCCAAGGTCGGCGTCTCCCGAGCCGCCCTGGCACGCCGGTTCACCGTCGAGGTCGGCGAGCCACCCATCACCTACCTGGCCAATTGGCGTATCGCCCTGGCGGCTGACCTCCTCCGCAACACCGAGGCCACCGTCGGCTCCATCGCGCACAAGGTCGGATATTCCGGCACCTTCGCGCTCAGCGTCGCGTTCAAACGCCGGCTTGGGACCGCCCCAAGCCGATACCGCGCCACCCTGCCGGGCCAGCGCAGCAGTTGATCGTCTCTGCACAATTACATGTACGTGGCTCTGCGATCGAGGCCGTACGCCGACGCCGGCGAACGTTCGTGGCCACCGCACCAGAGACCCTAATGACCGGCGGTGAACGAAGGTCCACAGACTTGGAAAGCACGCATGTGGCTTTGATTCTCAATCCGGGCCTCAGTCCGCCACCGCCTGTGATCAACTGAGTCTCATGGAAGCCGTCCTAGCCGGGCTCTTCGCGATCGGGGGAACCCTATTGGGTTCCGTCGTCACATACCTCTTCCAGCAGCGAACCGCCCAGAGAGCCGAACAGTTCACAATCTCCGCGCGCCTCCGCGAGGAGCGAATGGCGGTCTACAGCGGGTTTGCCGGGACCGTCCTTGAATTCCGCTCCGCCCAGTACAACCGCGCCTTGCAGGCGTTCGAGGGCAAAGAGGACACAGCCTATGACGAGGCCAAAGCGACGTCGTACAGGCTCCGCGCTGCATCATGGCACTCTCTTTATCGCGTGCGCCTCCTTGCCGATGATCCCGAGATCACACGCCTTGCCGAGAGCGCGATGGCCCTCACT
>NZ_JBYITD010000096.1:0-3157 GCF_057708945.1 Nonomuraea sp. bgisy101 | reverse complement strand
ATCGACAAGGACCACGATGCCGAGTTCACCGCCACGCTGACCGCCGCAGTGACGCTGTGGCGGTCGGGCTCAGGGGTGCACGGCACGCCGCCCGACCGCGCTGCTCGGCTAGCTTGGCGTGAACCGGGCAGGCCAGCTCTCCAGGGAGGCATTCCAGGCAGGTCAACCAGCATGCCGTACAAGTTCGTCTGATCGCACGGTTGCCCGTCTTCGATCTCGTCGATCCACTCCTCATCGGCGCCGCCGCGGATCAGCTCGCAGACGCTACCGAAGCGGGTCGTTCGACGGCGGGCTGGTCACCGCAGGCGCTGACGAGCATGAGCGCGATCAGACCTGCCGCGGTGACGCCTGGGCGCGGGAGCATATCGTTAATCATCTTGGGCGTCGGCATCCGGGTCAATGCCGTCCGCGAACCGGGAGGAAGGGCCGGCGCAGTCCACTGCGTGGCGGCGCCCGCCTTCCCTGCAGGGCGAGCCTAGGGACTGGTGCCCCAGGCTTCGAACTCGTAGATGCGGGTCCGAAGGTGACGTGATGGAGCAGGATGCGCTGCTGGCCGCTGATCATCAGCACCTGCGCGGCGTAGAGGCGTCGCGGATCCTCAAACACTGCTTTGCCGCGGCGACAGGCACCCAGGACAATCCACGGCGGCGAAGAGTAGCTGATCGCTGTCGTGGTACCGTCGCCGCGGAAGCCCGTACGTGCTTGCCCCGGACGAGATGTGCGCCGTACCCGGCCCGCTAAGACGACGCACTCGAAGGAGACGTCATGGATGCGGGCATTCCCCTGGTCGATTTCACTGGAGTGACTCCCCAGCCTCGTGCGCTGGATGTCCGGTGGATTCACGGCTCACCGTCGGCCAAGCACAACACCGATCCGGACATCCAGGTCCATGCGTACGACGAGCACACGTTCATCCTGCGGCAGAACATGGCGATCGACTACGAGGCGCCGTTCTTGTTCCTGCTGTTCGGAAACGCGCGGGCGGTGTTGATCGACACCGGTGCCACGGCATCCGCCCAGTTCTTTCCCTTGCTCCAGGTGGTCGATGAGCTCGTCGCCGGCTGGCTCGCCCGCCACCCCCGGGAGGAGTACCACCTGCTGGTGCTGCACACCCACCCGCATGGCGACCACGTCGCGGGTGACGATCAGTTCACCGACCGCCCCGACACCACGGTGGTCGGCGCGGACCTGGTCACCGCCTGGGAGTACTTCGGGTTCGGCAAGGATCCCGACGCCGTGGCGCAGGTCGACCTGGGCGGCCGCGTGTTGGAGTGTCTGGCCACCCCGGGCCACCACGAGGCGGCGGTCACGTTCTACGACCGGTGGACCGGGTTCCTGCTCACTGGCGACACGGTCTACCCGGGTCGTCTCTACATCCAGGACTGGTCGGCCTTCGCCCAGACCATCGACCGCCTGATCGACTTTTCTGACCGCCGGCCGGTCACCCACGTCCTCGGCTGCCACATCGAGATGACCAGGCAGCCAGGCGTGGACTACCCGATCCGCACCACCTACCAGCCCGACGAGCCCCCGCTGCAGATGACCACCGGGCACCTGCACGAGATCCGTGCGGCGATCAAGGAGATCGGCGACCGGCCCAGCCGGCGTGCCTACCCCCTCTTCATCCTCTGGCCGAACGCATGAGCCGCAGGAACGCATCGGACCCCCTGCCCGATGCCACCTCGTCCCCGGCCGCGATGCCTGTGGGCCGGCCGGTGACGCTGCCGCACCGGACCTCCGTCGTGTTCGGCTCGGCCTTCGTCGACATCCGCGATCCGCACAGCGGGCTTGGCAACCCCTTCGCCGTCGTCATGGGCGCCGACGTCGGGACCTGGGACGTGGGACAGCGCCAGGCGCTGGCCCGCCGCACCGGTACCCCCGAAACCGTGTTCATCGACGCCGTCCGCGAACCGCGCGCGCCAGACGGCCCCTACGGGTACGAGCTCCACCTCACTGTCCTGACCCCGACCGGCAGAGCACTCGGCGCGTGCGCCCACGGCTTCATCGGCGCCGCACACACGCTCGCCGAGACCGGGCTCACCAAGCCAGGCCACGACCTCCTGATCACCACGTCGACCGGAGGCTCCGCACGCGCCTCGCTTCCCCGTGCCCGAAAGGTCATGCTGCACTTCGTCTCCCAGGAGCCCCGGATTGCGCACGGCCACGAACAGGCACTGGAGAAGATCTTCCACCTGCCACTGCCATCTCTGGCCGACGGCCTGCCGATCCTGTCCGTCGGATCACCCAAACTGACCATCGAAGTGACACCCGCCACCTTCGCGCGACTGCGCGGGAAACTGAACAGTGTGAACTACGACCGGTTGATGGCCCTGCAGCGCGAACTGGACATCAACGGAATCCACCTGTTCTGCCGCAACAGCACCACATCGTTGCCCGAACACGTGATCCAGGTGAACGCGTACCTCGGCCGGAACCTCGTCGTGGACCGGGCCACCGGTGTCTCGAGCGCGGCCCAGGTCAGCGCCGACCCGCACGTCAGCGACGGCCAGGAGCTGCAGATCGCCCAGTACACCCGGGCCGGCCGCTCGGCGGTCCTCACCTTGACCAAAGGGAAGAGCCGCAACGTCTGCGTGGGTGGCGCCGCATTCCTAGTCGACCACCACACGCCGCAGTGAGGCATCCAGAACTTCCGCATGTGCGACCGCGGCGGCGCCGAGTTGCCGCCAATCCACGTCGGTACCTATCAGGCGGCCGCGGGCGAACTCGCGGGCAAAGGCGTCCGCCCCTATGGCGCGCTGGACGGCGGCCGCGATTCGGTCGACGTCACCCCGCTCGCCCGCTGGCAACGGAGCCCTCACTGAGTCACGGGCTGCTGAGCCGGCACCCAGGAGGCGGGCCGCCGTCCGGTGGTCGCCCGCGCCCACGTATGCTCCTGCCAGCCCTTCCAAGGCGAGCGCCACGGCGCGCTGGTCTCCAGTGGTTAGGGCGGCTTCCAGCCCTTCCCGGTGCAGGTCGAAGGCCATGCCGGGGTCTCCGCGGAGCTCGGCGACGAAGCCCAGTTCGGCCAGGATGAGCGCGGTGCCTGGATCGCCTCGCCACTGGCGGCACCAGTCCAGCCAGGCACGCAGATGCCGCTCTGCGGTGTCGAGGTCACCGCGTCGCCTGGCGGCGAGGCCCAAGCCCACCTCTGCGAACT
>NZ_JBYITD010000095.1:0-3182 GCF_057708945.1 Nonomuraea sp. bgisy101 | reverse complement strand
ACTGATCGTTCAAGCACGTGAGCGGCACCAGCTGACTCTGATCACCCCGCTGCCGACCGATAACTCGGTCCAAGCGCGCACCCGCAACGGCTATGACCGGGCCGCCTTCACCATCGACTGGGACAATCAGCAGGCCACCTGCCCGCAAGGACAGACCAGCACCTCCTGGACGCCCTGCAGGCAGCGGGGCACCCCGATGATCGTGGCCGCCTTCCCGACCAGCGTCTGCCGCCCCTGCCCCGCGCGAACCTTGTGCACCAGCGCCAAGCACGGCGGCCGTCACCTCACCCTGCGCCCGCGACCGATCCAGGAAACACCGGATGCGGCCCGCGCTGCACAGACCAGCCACGCCTGGCGCGACACATACAAGTCCCGGTGCGGCATCGAGGGCACCATCCACCAAGCCGTCGCGGCCTGCGGCCTACGCCGCGCCCGCTACCGAGGCATCAACAAGGTTCACTTCGAACACGTCGTCTCCGCCATCGCGCTCAACCTGATCCGCCTGCACGCCTGGTGGAACGGACACCAACTGGATCGGACCCGCACCAGCCATCTGGCCCGACTCGAACCGGCCCTGACCGCCTGAAACGAGTCAACCAGCAGGGTCGCACAGGCCTGAAACGGCCCCTGCTGCGCCGCCGGGCCGTTCTCGAAACGGCCGGACTGAAGTTGACGGGATCCCGTCTGATCATCGCGATCAGGCGGGATCTTGTCGTTTCAGGGGCAGCCACGGCACGAGGACGGCCGCGACGGCCCCGTGCATGAGCGATAGCGCGATCTTCGTTCCCACGGACGCCTCGACGCCGAGGATCGGGAGAAAGGACACAGCGAGGGTGGTCAGGGCCAGGACGCGCCAGATGGTTCTCCCGTGCCTGGCGTATTTCTCCAGCGCCGCAAGCACGCCCCAGGCCAGCAGTGACAAGCTGAGAGTGAACCCCGCGACCTGGGCAAGGCCCACCGGCGTGGGCGGTTGCCCGTTGCGCATGTCGACCACGAGGTCAACGTTCAACGCGTGGGCGATGAACCACAGCACGCATGCGGCCAGAGTCGCGCTGAGGATGGCGGCGGCTTTGCCGTACCGGATGAAGATGTTCATGGGATGAGGATGATCTTTCCGCGGGTCTGGCCGGCTTCGCTGCGGGCATGAACTGCGGGCAGGTCCGACAAGGGAAGGGTCTGGGCGATGTCGAGGCTCAGGTCGCCGGCGTCGATGAGCGCGACGAGTTCGCGCAGTTGCGCGGGATCGTTGCGGGTGACGAAGTGCGGATAGGCCGGTATCGGGGTGGCGACAGATACCGCCGAACCACCAGGGCGAACGAGCTCGGCTAGCCCGGCAGCTGATTCGGGGCTGATCGGGGCCAGGTTGATCACTGCATCCATGCCACCGGGCAGCGGTTCGGCCGTGTAGTCGACGATCTGGTCGGCGCCCTGTGCGGTGATCGCGACGGCGCTGCGGGCGCTGGCCGTGGCCACGACGAAGGCCCCCGCGAGTTTGGCGAGTTGGACGGTGAACCCGCCGATCCCGCCGCCGGCGCCGTTGATCAGCACCCGCTGGCCGGGAGTCACCTTCACATGCTCGTGCACCGCCTGCCACGCCGTCAGCCCCGCCACGGGGATCGCCGCCGCCTGCGTCAACGGGATGCTGGTCGGTGCGGGGGCCAGTACGTCGGCCCTGGCGATGACGTATTCGGCCGCGGTCCCGCCCGCGTCCAGGCGGCCGATCACCTGATCACCTTCGGCCCATCCGCTCGCTCCGTCGACGACGGTGCCCGCGACGTCCCAGCCCAAGGTGTACGGCAACGCCAAGGGGAACACCGTCCGCAGCATTCCCGAGCGCAGGGCCGTCTCGGTGGGGTTGAACGAGGTGGCGGCCACCTTGATGAGCACCTCGCCGGGACCTGGCGTCGGAATGGGGACCCGGTGAAGCTCGATGACATCCGGGGAACCGTACTGTGTGAATCTCGCTGCGTTCATCATGCGCTCAACGCTAGAGAGACTGCACAAGATGATGAATGCCTAGAAGTCTTGAATCCATAAGAGATAGTCTTCGCTTGTGGATCTGCTCTGTGATGTGGCCACCGTCATGCGTTCCGGTCGGCCCAGCTCCGCCCGCGTTGCCTGGCATGCCCCCTGGGGCCAGCGTTTTCCCTCAGTGCCCGGCTCGGCGGGGTTCCAGGTGATCCTTCAGGGTGCCTGCTGGCTCATCCCGCCCTCTGGTGATCCGGTCGCGTTGGGGGTCGGCGACGTGCTGTTCGCTCCCCGCGGCCTCGGGTACGGCTTGGCCGACACCCCGGTCAGGGATCTGGCCGAGCCCTACTGCGACCCCACCGAAGACAGCGACCTGTTCGTCTCCGACTTCATCGGACAAGACGGGCCTCTCACCGTGACGCTCTGCGGCGGCTACAGGCTCGCCCCCGGTCGCGCCCATCCGCTGCTGCAGGACCTGCCCGACCTGCTCCACCTGCCAGCCCGGCTCGGCCACCACCCACAGCTCCGCGCCGCGGTGGACCTGCTCGGCGCCGAGGTCGAACGCCCGCACATGGGCGCCGACACCGTCGTCCTGGCCCTGCTGGACACGCTGCTGATCTACATCCTGCGCGCCTGGTTCGCCGACCTGCCCAGCCAGCCCAGGACCGGCTGGGCCGCCGCGATGGCCGACCCAGCGATCAGCGCGGCGCTGTCCGCGGTCCACCGCGACCCGGCTCACCCATGGACCGTCAGGACCCTGGCCGACCAGGCCGGCCTCTCGCGCGCGGCCTTCTCCCACCGGTTCGCCACGCTGATCGGCCAGCCACCCCTCACGTACCTCACCTGGTGGCGCTTGACCCTGGCCGCCCGCATGCTCCGCGACAGCGACGCGTCCCTGAGCGAGGTAGCCGCCCGGGTGGGTTACGGCTCGGAGTTCTCCTTTGCCAACGCGTTCAAGCGCGAGTACGGCACAGCCCCCGGGCGCTATCGACGCCAGGCCGCGTGAAGAGCACTCGCAGGCCCTTGAGCAGCAACCAATCGGTCAGTGGCGTTAGCAAGCCGGCATGTGCCACGTTGCCGCCATTCACCGCCCTGATGCGGTTGGCATTGACGGGTCAAACGATTGAGTAACGGTTCGGCTACTGTCGGTTGGTTCTCTCCACATCCTCGCCTACATCGACGTGGACGAGACCTACCGGCGCGATATCAAGCAC
>NZ_JBYITD010000094.1:0-3237 GCF_057708945.1 Nonomuraea sp. bgisy101 | reverse complement strand
TGTACCCATTGACCGGCGTATGTCCGGGTCAGTACATCTTGTCACGGCTTAGCACTAATACTCGCGAGTAGAGTCCCGACCCCCAAGACGGCGGCGGTGACCGGTGAGCGGCCCCCCGCAGATCATTAGAGAGGATCCGACACACCCTCGAACGGGGCGACCTTGCTCTGGCGTCAGGAGGTCTGCTGCGCGGCCTCCCGCCACCGCCCTCCACGACGAACCCGCTGTGGCGCTCGCCGAACTAGTTCATCGTCCACGCCGTAAGCGAATCGAGATCTTAACCGTGAAGCCTGGCATCACCGCAGGTGAGACGGTACTTCGTTGGAAATTTCTTCGTTGCTACCGGGACCCCGCCGGACCGCCTGCTGCCCGTCGACCTCCTGGCCTACACAGCCGACGTCTGGAGGGCGCGCTTCTCCCCAGACCGCGTAGGGGATGAGTCGTGGGGATACGCGTTCCTGGACGGCGTGGTGCTGGACGACCCGGACGGCGTCGTCGCCCAGCTCCGCACCGACGCGGCCGAGATCCACGCGCACTACCGCGTGCCGGCGCACATCAGGGCCCACTACGCGGGGCTGTGGAAGCATCTGCGCCCCAAGAGCCTGGCCCTGCTCCGCACGATCCCGGAGAAGGCCGATCAAGTCCGCAACCGCAAGAAACGCGGTTCGCGAGGTGGCCGGCCGCCGAAGTTCGACAAGATCCACTACCGTGAGCGCCATGTGGTGGAGTGCGGAATCAACCGGCTGAAGAGGCACCGAGCCGTGGCCACGAGATACGACAAGTTGGCCGTCCGCTATGAGGCGACCGCACTGGTCGCTGCCATCAACGAGTGGCTGTGACCAGCACTCGCGACAGGCCCTATTGGTTGGCTGATCGTGGCAAACCGGAGTCGGGGTCCAATCCCGCTTTCCAGCGCTTCTGTGCTTCGAGCCAGTGCACGTAGCGCGGCGAGGCGTCACGCAGGTCGATGCTGAGGGGGTAGGGATCGTACTCGTCCAGGAGCAGCATGCGGAGGAATTCGACCATGCCACAGGGGAAGAGTGTGAAGTCCTCGTGGGTGTGTCGGCCGCAGACCAGGACGGGCCACTGGTCGGGGTCGGGGTCGGTGGTCAGCCAGCACAGGATGTCGGGGCCCGAGGTGATGCCCCAGGCGAGGATGTGGTTCGGGTCGATGTCGAGGCCTTCTTGACCGCCCAGCATCTCCCAGGTGTAACGGGCGTTCTCCGTCTCCTCCTCGAAGGTCCCGGGGTCCCACTGGATGTATTCCTTGGGCAACGGCATGAGGATGCCGACCTCGGCGAACGAGCCGGCGCCATAGATGGACATGAAGTCCATGTAGTCACGCGGGAACCGTGTGCCCCACCGCGCTTCTGCTGCCGACCAGTCGATTCCCTCGTCCGCGCCGAGATCTGAAGGCAGGATCTTGGTCAGCGCTGCGATGCCTGTCGGGTCTTCCACGGCCATCCCTTCGACGATGTGGCCGGGAGTCTACGAGGTCACACCGACACAACACCGCAACGGGTCAGACGCGCCAGCGAGTGTGCCCAGCACTTTCGCAGGTTTTGAGTAGTTGGGTGGCGTCGCGGTACAGGCCGCGGTCCCAGGCGGCGTCCCCGAGGACGTACAGGTCGGCGGGGTGGGCGCGGGCGGCGGCCGCGGTCCAGTAGCCGGGCGGGGGATCTGGCCGGCGCGGTGGCGGCGGCCGTGCTGTTCCAGGTAGTCGGCCAGCCGGTACACCGGCCCCTCTGCGCCCTCCACGGCGGCTGGGGGTCTGGCGGTGCGGTGGCGGAAGCGGCCGGGGCGGATCCGGGTGACCGGCCCACGGGCTCCCTTGCACGGCCGGGCGGTGTAGGCCAGGGCCTGCTCCAGCCAGTCCTCTCCCAGTTGGTCCCATTGCGCATCGGTCAGATAGGCCGGTGCGGCGGCCTCCAGCAGCGCCAGCGGCAGGGCGTTGCGGTGCCCCAGCCGGCGGGCGTCCATCGCCGCCCAGATGACCGCCTTGGCCGCCGGCGGCGCCGCGGCGAACCGTGCCAACAGCTCGGGCTCTCCGGCCAGGTACTGGGTGATGTGCCCGTCCTCGGCATGCCGGACGGCGGCGCCCAGTCGCGCGTCGACCCCGGCCGCCCGCCCCATGGCGTCCAGGCCGGCGCCGGTGAAGGTCTCGGGCAGCTCGATCACCGTGCCGTCCAGCACCCGGGCCACCTGCGAGCCGGACTGCCTGGTGAGGGCCTCACGATGGTCGTGCCACAGCGTGCCCGGCACCAGCACCGGGGCCCGGGCCGGGTCGGTCAGCAGGCTGCGCAGCTTGGCCGTGACCCCCTCGGCGGCATCACCGGGTGCGCCCAGGTAATCCTGGGTCTCGTTCAGCCACACCACCGTGCAGGGCCCGACCCGGTCCAGCGCCGCCACCGCCGCCTGCGGGCGGGTCGGATCATAGGGGTGTGCCACAGCCGCCACCCGCCCGCCCGGCGCAGCGGTGTCAGGGCCTCCCACAAGGCCCGGGTCTTGCCCGCCGACGACCCGGCCACCAGCACCGCCATCGCACTGCGCCCGCCGGCGGCCCGGGCGACCACCGCGGCGAGCCGATCGTCATGCGCCCGCCGCACATACGGCGGCAGCGACGGCAACTCGCCCGCGTCCTCCAGGGTGATCGGCCGGTGCACCTCCAGCGCGAACGGATCGCTTACCTCGTTCAACAGCTTGCCCACACCGGTACCGGAATGGCCTGCCGGAGCGGCGGGGGAGTCGGCGCGTTCGTCCTGGTCGGCGGTCAGCAGCTGGGACCACTTTCGCTGGGTGACGGGTTCCTCCCCGGCTCAGGCGGCCAGAACCTCACCGACCTTGGTCAACTGGTCCACGTCCCGGGGCAGGGACTTGCCGGTCGACCACGAGTTCACCGTCGTCTTCGGCACTTTCGCCTGGGCGGCCAGCCGGTCCTGCGTCACCTGCTCACCGTGATGGCCGACGGGGTGGACGGCCTGGTCCCACAGCCGCGCAAGCTCCGCCAGCACCCGCGAGGACACATTCGCTCCGGCCGCGGGACGAAACGGCTTGGACACTCCCCGCCACCTGTGCGCTTTGCCCGAGAGTGTGGATCCGGCTCGTACCAAGCCGGACCCGCACCTGACCAGGAGAGTAATCGCCGCGCCGCTGTCCGGATCCGCAATCGGTGGGATCGGCACCGTTTCCCCTGGTTAATGGAGCCATACGCCCTGCTAGATGATTGATGCAAAGGCG
>NZ_JBYITD010000093.1:0-3293 GCF_057708945.1 Nonomuraea sp. bgisy101 | reverse complement strand
CAGGTTCCTGTCGCTCAACAAAGACCGCCAAAGCGGTCGTCGACGGGCCCGTACAGCTTGCCCGCCGCATCGCGTGGTCCTTCGGTGAAGCCGGGCAGAGCGCAGAGCAGGGTTTGGTCGATGGTGCGGTGCAGGCGTTCGATCTTGCCTTTGCGGTGGGCCTGGCGGGCGGGCAGCCGGTGCACGTGGACGCACAGTGCGGCCATCGCGTGGTAGACGGCGGCGGCGAACTCCAGGCCACGGTCGATGCGCGTCTGGGCGGGTACAGCGCCGAACGGGCCGCGCTCGACGTCGTCGACCAGCCCCATATGCAGGGCGGTCAGCACGGTGCCGGCGTGCGGGGTCAAAGAGAGCGCCCAGCCAAGCACGGCGCGGGTGCTGTCGTCGTCGACGGTGGTCAGCCAGGGCCGTACCGCCGGGCGGCGCGGCGCGAGCACCACGATGGCAGCTGCTTGTGGTCGCTCTCCCAGGTGTGGTTGCGCGTGGAGGGCGGCCGAGTCAGGTACACCGAGGAACGGCGGCGGCCTTCCTCTCCGCTGGTCCAGGCGGCGCGCCCGGCCGGGGTGAGCTGGCGGCCGAAGGCCCGCTGCAGCGTGCGCAACACGACCGAAGCGGCCCCGCCCCACCCGGCGCGCAGGAAGTCCGGCACCGCGACCGCGGCCACCGCCCCCGGGTTGACCGTGCCCGGGTTGTCAGCGGTGCCGTCCACCACAGCGCTCCGGGCACGATGGACGGCGGCGATGTTGCCCAGGAAGTAGGCGAAAGCCTCTCGATCGGTCACCGACAACAGGCAGGCCGACGGCCCCGGAGGGCGCAGCTCGGCGCGAACCCTCTTCGAGCGCCCGCCACATGGTGCGTGGGAGCGAGTGCTATGGACGGGCGTGGGCAGCGTCGCTACCACCACTGGGCGTTGATCAGCGTGCAACAGTTCGGAAGGGCGAAGCCTCGGTCCGGGAGGCGCGAACACTTTGGGGCGATCGGTGAAGAAAGGACGATGGATTCGCGCAAAGGAAGGCGGCCGATGACACCTCGAGCGACAGCGAGAGCCGTGACATGACCCAGGTGACGCAACAGGCGACTGACGCCGAGCTCATCGAATGCTCCTTACAGCAGCCGGAATGCTTCGCCGAGCTGTTCCACCGCCACTATTCGACGATTCACGGCTACGCCGAGCGTCGACTGTCGCGCCCGCTGGCCGACGACATCGCCGCCGAGGTGTTCCTGATCGCGTTCGACCGGCGCGGCACCTATGACCTGTCCCGGTCGGACGCTCGGCCTTGGCTGTACGGGATCGCCTCGAACCTGATCTCTCGCCACCACAGGACCGAGATCCGACAGTACCGGGCGCTGGCAAGGACGGGTGCGAAGGAGGCCGGCGAGGATCACGCCGAGCGAGTTGTGGACTCGCTCGACGCCTTCGCCACGCGCGGTCGGCTGGCGGCGGCGCTGGCGGAGCTGCCAGCCGGGGACCGGGACGTGCTGCTGCTGGTCGCCTGGGCCGAGCTGACCTCCGACGAGGTCGGCAGAGCGCTCGGCGTCCCGGCGGGCACGGTCCGCTCACGGTTGCACCGTGCCCGTACGAAGATCCGCGCCGTGCTGGATCCGGCGCTCACCAGGAAGGAGCGTTGATCATGGGCGAATACTCGCAGGCCGACCTGGAGGCACTGCGCCAGGCATGGCCCCAGCCCGCCCCGCCATCGCCTGATGCCTATACCGCCGCCAGGGATGCGCTCCTCCAGCGGGCCGCGGCGACGGCGCCTCGGCGGGCCCGTCGCGTTCACCTGACCAGGGCGGGTCGGCGGGCCGTCACGATCGGCATGCTCGCTGCCGTGATCTCCGCGGTCGCGCTGGTGGTCGACCCCGCGGGAGTCGAGGCGCCGCGCCCTGTCGTGCCCGGCCTGGCGATGCCGGCCGCCAACGCACAGGCGTTGCTCGGCCGGGCAGCCGAGGCCGCCGGGAACCGCGCGTTCACCGCCCCCGGCCCTGACCAGTGGGTCTACATCGAAACGCGCTTCCAGGGCGTCCGGAATGCCGCCCCGGGCGAGGTGCAAACATCGCGAACTCCTCTGGAGACCCGCGTGGACCGGTCATGGACCCGAGCCGACGGCAAGGAGCTGGCCCTCTTCGAGGACGGCAAACTGGTTCGCTCGCCAACCGGCGGCGCCATGCCCCCTCAGGACTATGCCACGGTGGCGGCACTCCCCACGGATCCCGATGCCCTGCTGGCCTGGATGTACGCCAACATCGGCGATCTGTGGGATTCCGAGGAAGACCGGCACAACTCGGCTTACCGGCTGCTCGGCTCATTGCTCGCACAAAACCTGGTGCCTCCAGCGCAGGAGACGGCCGTCTACCGGGCCATGGCCAAGATTCCGGGGGTGACGGTGAACCCGGACGCGGTCGACGTCGATGGGCGTCCGGCGGTGGCGGTGGCCCGTGTCGAAGACGGCTGGGTGAGCCATGAACTGCTGCTCGACCGCTCCACCTACACCTACCTGGGCGAGCGCGCGGTCGCCAGCGCCGACTACACCTCTCCAGAGCCGGGCGTCCGCACGGAAGGGGGCCGGAAGATCATCTATAGGGGGCACTCCTACACGATCAAGAAGGGAACGATCATGACGCTCGCTGTCCGTCTGGACATCGGGGTCACCGATCGGCCCGGGGTAAGGCCCTGAGCGATGGTCGTCGGCACGGGTGGGCACCGGCTGCGGCGTCGCTGCTGCTGGCGCTCCCCTCGGCCGCCAACCTGGCCGGTGGGCTCACCTGGATCTGGACGCCGTGGCTCCCGTTGCCGCTGCTCGACATGCTTGTGCGGGCGGGACTGCTCGACGCGTGGCTGGTTGCGGATCTCCTCGCCGCCTCGGGCGCCCTGGGGGCAGCCGGGGTGGCAGCGCATGTCGCGCGGGAGCGGACCGCCGGCGCGCTGCTGCTTGCCGCGGTTTCGGCGATCAGCCTCGCCGTCGCCATGGTCGGAGGCGGCTGGCTCCCCGCATGGTACGGCATGGCATACGCCGCGGCGCTGATCCTGCTGCGAACCTTCCAGCGGCACGGATCTGATCAAGTGTTGGACGACGTTTGATGCGACGACGATCTAAGGTTTGGCGTCACGCTCGTGTCGTCGAGGCCCGCGTCGAAGCCGAGCTTGAAGAGATCCAGGCATCGCGGATCGATGACGAAGTCGACAAGATCCTCGACGCCATGCGCAGCAACGGGTACGAGCCGACCCTGCGCATCGAAGACGTCACGTCCGAAGGCGACGGCCCCGCGCCCGTCTGAACTCCGGAAGGCGACGG
>NZ_JBYITD010000092.1:0-3609 GCF_057708945.1 Nonomuraea sp. bgisy101 | reverse complement strand
CGCTGGGATCGCGAACGGCTCAATCGGAGGGAAGGCCTCGAGCCTTGTTATTAGGGTGCCGCGCGGTCTCGTCAGGGTCTCAGGACAGCCAGAAATGGGTCATCTCGGGGGAGGAACGAAGGGGCAATCAGACGTGAGCGTGTTCTGTGGGATCGATTGGGCGGAAGGACATCACGACATCGCCTTGGTCGACCAAGACGGCCAGTTGGTGGCCAAGCGCAGAATCTCGGAAACGATCGAGGGCTTCGCCGAGCTGGTGGAGATGCTGGCGGCTGCTGGTGACACCGCTGAGGCGCCGATCCCGGTGGCGATCGAGACCCCTCGTGGTCTCCTGGTCGCGACGCTGCGAGCTACCGGTCGACGCGTCTACTCCATCAATCCGATGGCTGTGGCCCGCTATCGAGAGCGCTACTCGGTCGCCCGTAAAAAGTCAGACCACATCGATGCCATGGTGCTGGCCAACATCCTGCGCACCGACGCTCATGCGCACCGGGCTTTGCCGGAGGACTCCGAGCTGGTCCGGGCGATAGCAGTGTTGGCTCGCGCTCACCAGGATGCGACATGGCGACGTACCCGGATCTCCAACGAGCTGCGATCACTGCTGCGCGAGTACTACCCGACCTTCCTGGAGATCGTCCGAGGTCAGAGCTCCGGCTTGACCAGCCGTGAGGCTCGCGCTGTGTTGAAGATCGCGCCCACCCCCACGCTCGCGGCCGCCCTGCCGCGCGCCCAGATAGCAACCGCATTGCGCCAGTCAGGCCGACGTCGTCGCGTCGAGGACCTGGCCGACGAGATTCACCATGCACTGCATCAGCCGCAGCTGCGCCAGCCTCATCTGGTCGAGCAGGCCATGGGTGAGCAGGCGCTGGCACTGCTGGCCGTTCTGGATGCCGAATGCACCAACGTCGAGCGTCTGGGCGAGACCGTCACCCAGGCCTTCCACCAGCACCCCGACCACGCGGTGATCCTCAGCTTTCCTGGTCTGGGCGACATGCTGGGCGCCCGCCTCCTGGCCGAGATCGGCGACGACCGTGACCGCTTCGCCGATGCTCGGGCAATCAAGGCCTATGCGGGATCGGCCCCGATCACTCGAGCATCGGGGAAGAGCATCTTGATCACACACCGGAAAGTGAAGAACAACCGACTCGCCGCCACCGGCTTCAGCTGGGCATTCATGGCACTCACCAACCACCCGCCGGCCCGCGGGCACTACCAACAGCGCCGCGGCACCGGAGATGGCCACCCGGCCGCCCTTCGGCACTTGTTCAACCGGATGCTCGGCCAGCTCTATCACTGCCTGCAGACCAGCCAGAAATACGACCCTGGCAAGGCCTTCCCCACCCTGTTCTCCTCGGCTGCTTGACGAACAACCACTATCGGAGGTCTTGTTCAGCCGTTCCTGCGGATTGTTCGACCAGACCTGCCGCCAGGTTTCCCGAGGGAAGGCGGCGAAGGCCAGCAGCTCCTCACGGGCGGCGTCCAGATGCTCGCACGCGACTGGATACTTCGCCTCCAACGCGTCGATCACCCAGGCGTGCTGGGTGTGAACGGCCTCGGCGGTGGGCTGATCGAAGATGGTGCGCACCAACGTCGCGACCCACGGCTGGGCGGACTTCGGGACGGTGGTGAGCAGGTTGCGCAGGTAATGGGTGCGGCAACGCTGCCAGCAGGCACCCGGCAAGCTCGCGCCTATCGCCTGCACCAAACCGGTGTGAGCATCGGAGATGACCAGCTGCACCCCCGACAGGCCGCGGGCGACCAGATTGCGCAGAAAGGCCAGCCAGCCGGCGCCGTCCTCGGCGGAGGTGACCTCCAGGCCGAGGATCTCGCGCTGGCCGTTGGTGTTGACGGCAGTGGCGACCAGCACGTGGACGTTGATGATCCGCCCGCCTTCGCGGACCTTCTGGGTCAGGGCGTCCAGCCAGACGAAGGCGTATGGGCCGGTGTCCAGCGCCCGGGTGCGAAAGGCCTCCACCTGCGTGTCGAGCACCTTGGCCATCTCCGAGACCTGGCTCTTGGAGATGTGCTTGATGCCGAGTTGTTCGACCAGTTTGTCCACCCGCCGCGTGGAGACCCCGAGCAGGTAGCTGGTGGCCACCACGCTGATGAGCGCCTGTTCGGCCCGGCGGCGCCGTTCCAGTAGCCAGTCGGGAAAGTAGGAGCCCGAGCGCAGTTTGGGAATGGCGAGCTCGACGGTGCCTGCGCGGGTGTCCCAGTCACGGGAGCGGTAGCCGTTACGCCGGTTGGTGCGATCGTCGCTGCGCTGGCCGTATCCGGCGCCGCACAGGCCGTCGGCCTCGGCTGACATCAACGTTTCGGCCATGGTCTTCACCATGGATCGCAACAGATCCGGATCCCCGTGTTCGATCTGCTCCGCCAGCCAGCTTGCGGGGTCCACACTGTTGGTCACGGCCATCGCTTTGTTCTCCTTCGATCTTGGTTTCGCAACCTGAAGGATCACGCGATGGCCGTCTTCATTTCACGGCGCCACGCCTGTCACCAGCGAAAACTCGTACACCACGTCCGTGGACGCAACCGGTTCCACCGGCCCGAGGGTGCTGTTTTAGCGTGTGATGCCGCGCCTCCGAAGCCACCGCAGGGTGCCTCAACTCAACGGATTACGCCAGTTGAGGCGTTCGCGTGCTTTGGGGGACTGCTTGGCTGAACATCAGTGGCTGGGGCGGGCGAAGGTGATCGGAGTGCCGTCAGCGCCTACGGCGGTGAGGGTTTCGCCGTCCTATGCAACACCGGCCGGTCAGCCGTGCTCGGTCCGTGCTCGTCCGTCCCGGAACGCGCCGACAGTTCACGGCACGGCCGGACACTGAAATCGATCCAGCGCGGGACGGATGGACATTAACTGACACGACGAATCAGCAAACGATCTTTCTTCTAATCCGACGGTCGCAGGTTCGAATCCTGCAGGGCGCGCAACCGAGACAAGGCAATCTGACGGTTGACCTGGTCTTTTGCATGATCGGGCGAGGTTCCCTGTAGGCAGCTCTAGGCGGCCCGAGGCAGCTCCATGCCACTGATCCCGGAACATACGCGGAATGCTCTCGGCCACGTTTCCGCAGGTCGACGGGCGAGTTTCGGAGCGCAGTACGGGGAATCCGATGCTGCAACGAAGAAGGACCCCGGGGTTTCCCGGGGTCCTTCGAGACTTCCTGATCATGCGGCCAGCGCGTCCAAGATGCGCTTGTTGGCCACCTCTTGTTGCCCATCGATGCACTTGGCGTAGACGCGCAACATCACGTCCACTCCGTGCCCGGCTCGTTCGGCCGCCTCCGGTGCGTGCACGCCCGCGTTCAGCCAGAGCGACACGGCCGCGTGTCGAAGGTCATAGGGTCTGCCGGCCAGCGGAGAGGCCACCTGATCGGGGGTGAAGGCGTAGGTCCGAGCTTCCCGCCATACCTTGGCGTAGGCCGAGCCGGAGATCAGCCCGCCCGTCCGCGTTCGGAAGAGACGCCCGTTCTCCCCCACGCCATGCGTCGCGATGTGATCGCGAATGATCGAAACGAGGTCCGGCGGGATCGGAACCGGCCGGGTCTCCGTCATCTCGCGGTGCTTGAGCCCGCGCTCTTCATGGGTCTCGCCCGAGTCGGTGTACCC
>NZ_JBYITD010000091.1:0-4522 GCF_057708945.1 Nonomuraea sp. bgisy101 | reverse complement strand
CGCCGGTTCCGGCCGCGGTGCAGGTCGCATCGACATCGCCGCCTCCATTCACCCCGGCAGCCAGGACGAAGACAACGACGACTGCTGCCACACCGTTCATGATCAGGACAGGCACCATCAGATCATGAACCGGAGCCACCAATCCGAGTTAACCAGCAGAGTCGTACAGGCTTGGGCGAGAGCTTGATAGGCTCGGTGCCGATTGTAAGCCCGCGTACCAGAGAAGCCCTGCAAGGCCGTTTCTGCCTCACGCGCCCGTTGAGCTCCTCGGGCTCCATGAGCTCCCACCCGAGCGCGGAAGTGGCGCGCTCGACTTCGTTCATGCGCCACCCGCCCATGTCGAGCGGGGCCACCTTTCTCACCAGGTTCTCGAACATGTCGGCCTCAAGCCAGCTGCCGCGAGGAAGGTTGTTCTCCATCCGGCGCAGAGTAACGATCTCTCCGGGGCCGGGCAAAGGCGTGCCCCGTCCCGCCGCCGGGCGAGGCCCACGTGCGCCTCGTTGCGACTGAGTTCTACGGCGCGCTCGTCGGGGTGCGGAGAACGAAGGACCGAAGCCCTACAAGACCATGACCTGGCCGGATGACATTGTCGGCAGGCACACTGCCCGCAAGGCCGTGACCCTCCTGCTCGACACCGACACCTTCGGCTCGGACAAGGTCGACTCCATCATCGGCGATCTCATCCGCGACCTCCGCTGACCTGAATCGACGCGCGACCCCGTGCGGTGTCCGCACGGGGTCGCGGCTGCTGATCCGCTACGGCTTGGTGTAACCGCCGGTGTACGCGCCCGCTCCGCTGTAGGCGTGCACCCGGACGCGGTACGTCCCGGCCGTTCCGTTGTAGGTCAGCGACTCGTCAGGGCCGCTGCCGTTGCTGCTGGCCACCGTGGTCCAGCCGAAGATGCCTCGCTTCTGCAGGTACAGGTCGAAGTCGACCCCGGTGGGCCCGTCGAGGCAGGCACGGTGCGTCCCGGCGGCCGCCGTGTACCCGGTGCTGCTCGGGTAGTACACGTTCTGGCCGCTGGTCAGGTTGCCGGAGATCGGCGTCTGGTAGCCGGTGCAGTTCCCCGGGGTGGTGCCGACCGTGATGCTCTTGCTGGTGGAGTTCGTGGCCCCGCCGTTGTCGGTCACGGTGAGCGTCACGGTGTAGGTGCCGGCCGCCGCGTAGGTGTGCGAGACGGTGGCGCCGCTGCCGGTGGAGCTGTCACCGAAGTTCCACGCGTAGGAGGCGATGGTGCCGTCCGGGTCGCTGGAGCCGGATCCATTGAACGAGCACGCCCGCGTGGTGTTGTCGCACGACTCGGTGAAGCTCGCCACCGGCGACTGGTTGCCGCCCGAGCCCGGCGGGTACTGCGTGGCGTCGTGCACGTCGAGCAGCGGTTCCTTGACGCCGTCCGTGGAGTCGTCGGTCCAGTTGGAGTTGCCCGTGGTCCGCAACTTGTCCCGTACGGCCAGCGCGCCGGTCCGGTTGGTCGGCTTGTGGGAGCCGCTGGTCAGGACCGCCGCCGCGCCCGCGACGTGCGGGCTGGCCATGGACGTGCCGCTGATGGTGTTGTAGCCGCCGTTCATCCAGGTGGAGTAGATGCAGGTGCCGGGTGCGGCGACCTCGACGGTGGTCCCGAAGTTGGAGAACCAGGCGAGCGTGTCGTCGGTGTCGGTGGCGCCGTCGGTGCGGCACGGCACGGTGATCGTGCCGACCAGGCCGCCGGGCAGGCCGTCGAAGTCGGTCAGCGCGGAGACGGTGACCACGTCGGGGTGGTTTGCCGGGAAGAACCCGGAGGCGTTGGCCGAGCTGTTGCCCGCGGCCACGACCACCACGACGCCCGCGTTGGTGGCGTTGGTGATGGCGTTGCTGATCGCCGAGCTCGTGCAGCCCTGGCAGCCGAGGCTCATGTTGATGACCTCGATCGTGCTCGCCCTGGCCACGACCCAGTCGATGCCCGCGGCGATGCCGGCCAGCGTGCCGGAGCCGGCCGAGTTCAGCACCTTGAGCGCGTGGATCCTGGCGCCGGGGGCGACGCCGACCGCGCCGATGTTGTTGTCGATGGCGCCGATAGTGCCGGCCACGTGGCTGCCGTGCCCGTTGTCGTCGTCACCGGTGCCCGAGCAGGTGCCGCTGGTGCAGTTGGTGCTGGCCACCACGTTCAGGTCGGGGTGGTCGAGGTCCACTCCCGTGTCGATCACCGCCGCGTCGACGTCGATGCGGACGTCGTCCGTGCCGTCGATGTCGAGGTTGATGTTCTGGTCGGCGAAGATGCGCTTGATGCCGCTCGGCACCGTCTGGGCGAAGGCGTGCACCTCGTGGTCGGGCTCGACGGTGAGCACACCCGCCTCACCCCTCAGTTTGGCGGCCTCCTCGGGGGTGAGGAGCGCCGTATAACCCTGGAAGGCGTACCGGTAGGTGCCCACCAGCACACCCTTGTGCGCCGCGACCTGCTGCTGCGCCTGCTTCGCCACCTGCGCCCGGGACACGTTGGCGAGCTGGACGATGTAGCGCTGCTGGTCTGCGGCGGCTGGGGCTGCGGCCTCGGCGACGGTGGCCCAGCTGGACAGTGCCAGGCAGACGCCGGAGGCCAGGGCTAAGAGGGTCCTTGTGAGACGCATGTGAAAGCCTTTCTCCGGGGGTGACATGAGCGGTGCTCATGCGGCTTGTGCGGAACATCGCATATGACAGCGAGTCAGGCAATACTGAAATAATTGTCATAGATCGTCTCAGCGACCCCGGATGGCGCCGATCGGCGGCCTCGTGGTGGCCGCCCCCGACGCCCCCGGCCGCGGAGACGATGCCGCCGCCATTCCTCCGGTTCAGAGCTTCACGGGCTGGTTCCGGCACATCCGAAAACAGGGCCCGCAGGGGGATCAGCCGGGCAGGAGGAAGCGGCGGATCTCGGTGGCGACCCGTCGCGGCGCGCCGCGCCTCGCGGTGTTGGAGGTGGCGCTGTGGTCGAGGCCCTCCAGCTCCACCCGCCTGGCGTGGGGCAGCACCCCTTCCAGCGCGGTGAGCGCGGCGCGCAGGTGGGCGGGGCTCTTGGTGCCGCCGAGCAGCAGCACCTCGGCCCGCGTCGTCTGATACGCCGCCAGGTTCCCCGCCGTCTCCGCCGCCACCTGCCCGTCGCAGTGCAGGGACGGCGCGAGCTCCCTGAACGTCGGCTCCGACCCGTTCGCCGCGCCCTTGTCCTCGCGTTTCAGCATCATGCTCGTGAGCAGCACCAGCACCGGCCGCGGCACCGCGTTGAGCATCGGCGGCCCCAGCCGGCTGGCCTTCATGCCGGTCACCAGCGCCGCGGGGGTCCGTCCCGTGGCGATCTCGCGGTCGAAGCGGGCCAGCCAGTCCGTCGGCTGCGAGCCGTCGACGTCCAGCGGCGGTTCGAAGAGCACGGCCTTGCGCACCAGGTCGGGCCGTTCCAGCGCGGTGCGCAGCGTGATGATGGCTGTGCCTGCCGAAAACTCCGTCCGTGCAGTTCAAGCGGCACGCGAGTATTCGTGAAGGACTCCACCGAGCCGGTCTCGTCGGCGTACGTTCAGGTCGACGATTCCAGCCGGATCGGTGATGGGATCCGGGACGGCGCGTAGCGGAGCCGCCTGATCCAGGGCTTGATGGGCCCGATGCCGGTTGTAGAACGCCTCATATTCATGCAGGGCGTGCCGCAGGTGGCGTTCGTTCCAGAGCAGGCATCGATCCAGAAGCTCACGACGGCAGGACCTCACCCACCGCTCCATGATCGCGTTCATGCGTGGCACGCGGACGCCGGTGAGCACCGTGTGGATGCCGGCCTCGGCCAGGATCTCGTCCATGAGTTCCGGGAACTTCCCATCCCGGTCCCGGATCAGATAGCGCGCTCGGCAGCCCGCGTCCTCCAGATCCATTACGAGGTTCTTGAACGCCTGAAGCACCCAGCTCGCGGTCGGGTGGGCGGTGACGCCCAAGACGCGGACGCGCTGGGTGGCGTGCTCGATGACGGCCAGGATGTACCGGCGCTGCCCGTTCAAGGTGACGGTCTCGATGAAATCGCAGGCCAGCAGCGCGTCAGCTTGGGAGCGCAGGAAGTCGGCCCACGTGGTGGACGCCCGCTCGGGTGCCGGATCAACACCTTCCTGCTTGAGGATCTCCCAGACGGTGGAGGGTGCGACCTTGATACCGAGGGTGGTGAGTTCGCCGTGCACGCGCCGGTAGCCCCATGACGGGTTCTCTTTGACCAGCCGTAGAACGAGAGCGCGGATGGAGCGCACAGTAGGCGGCCGTCCGGGCCGCTGCGGTCACGTCCAGCGAAGTGGTGTATGAGTTGATCTTCGCGTGATCCTGTTTCTGCAGGTTAAGCGGTAAGTGTCTGCAGGATGGGGTTCTGCTGCGGCGTGTCGCCGTCGATCACCCGCATGCGAGCTTTCGCCAAAACGTCCAGGCCCATGTAGCGACGGGCCTCGCTCCACTCGTCGGTCTGCTCGGCCAACACCGCGCCGACGAGTCGGACGATCGAGCCGCGATCGGGGAAGATTCCCACCACGTCGGTGCGGCGGCGGATCT
>NZ_JBYITD010000090.1:0-4883 GCF_057708945.1 Nonomuraea sp. bgisy101 | reverse complement strand
GCATGGGATGTCCCTAACGAAGCGCGTCGCCTGCGCGCATCAGGCCTGTGGGGCTATCGAGAAATAGCCCCTGAGTTCCTGGGGTCCCTCCACGCTTACCCGGTCGGTTCAAAGACCGGACCGCCACTTGGGCTCTCCCCGGTCGCTTTGATGAGGTGCTCACGGGTGGGGGGTGATGACCGCGCGTCCTTGGATCTTGCCGTCGTGCAGGAGTTGGTAGGCCTCGCCGACGCGCTCCAAGGGGAAGTGCTCGACCAGCATCTTGATCTTTTGCTGCTGGGCAAGGGTGATCACTTCCATGAGTTCGGGGATGGAGCCCCAGTACGGCGAGGCAACCGAACACTCGTGCGGCGGGCTCGAGAAGTTGACCGGTAGGGCTCCGCCGCCGAGACCGACGATGGTCAGGTGGCCAAGCACCCGGGCCACCTGGGCAGCCATCCGCAAAGTCGGGTCTATGCGGACCATGTCCAGCACGAGCTGAGCGCCCTGCTGCCGCGTCATGTCCATGATCCGCGTGACCGCCTGGTCGCCGGAAAGCAGCGCCTCGTCCGCGCCCATGCGCTTGGCGATCTCCAGCTTGCCGGCGGCGGTGTCCACGGTGACGACGGTGGTCGCCGCGCTGAGCGCTTGCAGCATCTGGATGGCCATCTGGCCCAGAGCGCCCGCTCCGATCACCACCGCGGTCGAGCCCGGCCCCAGCAGGTGCAGCGATCGCTTGACGGCGTGATAGCTGGTCAGCCCCGCGTCGCTGAGCGGGGCGGCCTCGCGGGGGTCGAGGGTGCCGAGCGGGATCAGGAATCGCGACGCCGGGACCAGCAGGTACTCAGCCATTCCGCCGTCGTGACCACCCAGGCCCCCGCCCAGACCGCCGGTCCTCTGGCAGTAGTTCTCCTTGCCTTCCCTGCAGTTGGCGCACAGGCCGCAGCCCCAGGGTCCGTAGACGATCACAGGGTCTCCGGGCGCGAACCCGGCGACGCCTGGTCCCGGCGTCTCCACCCAACCCGCATTCTCATGGCCGAGCGTGAAGGGCAGTCTCGTGCCCTCCCCGGGTGCGGGTGCGGGTGCCTCCATGATGTGCAGATCAGAGTGGCAGGCACCGGCGCCCCCGACCTTCACCAGGACCTGCCCGGGGCCGGGCTCGGGGACCGGCACCTCGCGCAGCTCGGGCGGTCTTTGCCATTCGACGAGTTGAAAAGCCCGCATAGCGATCCTTGGCGCGCAAGCTGGGTCAGTCGCGGATCCCGTCGAAGTCGACCAGGACGTGGCGCGGGCCGCGGAAGATCTGGTTGTGGCGGTAGGGCGGCGGGTCGACGACGAGCCGTGGGTTCTCCACGCGGCGGACGAACTCACCGACCGCGACCTGGACTTCGAGCCGGGCGAGCGGAGCGCCGAAGCAGAAGTGGATGCCCTGGCTGAAGCCGAGGTGCTGGTTGTCCAGGCGCTCGAGGTCAAGCTGGTCAGGGTCGGCGAACCGTTCCGGGTCGCGGTTCGCCGAGCCGTACACCAGGAAGATCGGCGCGCCCTTCGGGATGATGGTGCCGGCGATTTCGATGTCCTCGACGGCCGAGCGAGTGTGCCAGAACTGGACCGACGACTCGAACCGCAGCAACTCTTCGACCGCGGGCACGATCAGGTCGGGGCGGCGGCGCAGCTCCTCGAGAGCCTTGGGGTGCCTCAGCAGGGTGAGCACGCTGTGGGCGATCAGATTGACCGTGGTTTCATGCCCGGCGAAGAGCAGGAGCACAGCATTGCTGACGAGCACGCCCTCGGACATGCGCCCGTCCGGGCCGTCGTCGTGAACCATCGCCGAGAGCATGCCCGGGCCGGGCTGCTTGGCGTACTGGTCGAGCAGCCCGACCAGGAACTGCTCGAACTCCTTCACGCTCCGGCGCCCGCCCTCCAGCCGGCGCCGCATCTCCTCGGAAGCCGCCTCCGGACCGAAATCCAGAGCATCCAGGGCCGTCTCGATCCAGGCGTGGAAGCGACGTTCGTCTTCCAGCGGCACGCCCAGGACCTTGCAGATCAGGGCCACCGGCAGGGGGTAGGCGAACTCGTCCACGACGTCGATCCGGGTCTTGCCCCGCATCCTGTCCAGGAGGTCGGCCACGATGCGTCGGATATCAGGCTCCAGGTCAGAGATCAGGTGAGGGGAATGGGACGGGCCGAAGAAATGCCGCGTCATCATGCGGCGATCTCGATCATGTTCGGGCGGGTCGCAGGTGATGATGTTCGGCTCCAAAGAGATGACGGCCTCCGTGATCGGCTCGGCCCCCGGCTCCGCCGCAGCCGGGGCGCGGGCTCGGATCTTCCTGACATCCGAGCTGACTCGGGGGTCGTGGAGAAGCGCGACGATCTCTCGGTAGGTGCTGACGACGTAGGTGCCGTCCGGCTGCCGCGCCACCGGGGTCTTGCGGAGCTCGGCGTAGAAGGGGTACGGATTGGCACGGTTGGCGTAGCGGAGCGCCTGCTGCCAGGGTGTTTCCTCGCCCATGCTGTTCCTCTCCTTCCTGCTGTGCCGGCCGGGTTACCCGCCGATCGCGAGGGACGCGTCAGTGACCTCGAGGCCGGAACTCGGCCCTCCGCTCGTTCGGGTCGTGGCCGGTCAAGACGACGTCGGGCATCGCCGTCGGGACTCCCGGCGCGGGGAACCCGGCCGGCATCGGGTTCATGTAGTCGGGCCGATCCCAGCCCGGCGGCGGGGGCGGGAACGGAGCCGATTGCTCGATCAGCCGCGCGTAGTACTCCAGCCACTTGCCGTGATCGAAGGTGACGGCGGCGACGATGCGGCCCCGACGACCGTAGGCGGCGGCGAAGCAGCGCTCCTTCACGGACCCCTGGGTGAAGACGATCTCGTCGCCGAACGGCGGCACGCCGACGGACTTGATGTTGACGCCGAACTGGCCGGACCAGAAAGCGGGCAACAACAGATGCGGGCGGTAGTCGGGCTCGAGGCTCACCATGTTGTGGGCCGCCACCTCGGCACCGAAGACGGCATTGTCCCAGTGCTCCATCGCGAGAAACTGGTACTCGTACAGCACATAGGGAGCGCGCGCCACGTCCCCCGCCACGTAGACAGTGTCGGTCGCCACGCCGTTGATGTCGAAGGCACGACCACCGGCGTCGCAGCCGACACCCCAGAAGCCGGCCGCCAGCCCCGAGCCCTCCAGCCATTCCACGTTACGGATCGAGCCCAGCGCGGCCAGCACCACGTCGGCATCGACGGTGGCCCCGTCCGAGAGCCGAGCACGCCGTACATGTCCGCCCGCGTCGCCCTCCAGCGATGACACGCCCACCCCGCAGCGCAGGTCCACGCCATGGTCGCGCTGCATCTCCGCGGCGATCTCGCCGATCACCCCGCCCAGCGCGCCCACCAGCGGCGCCGAGCCCCGCTCGGCGACGGTCACCGGGATATCGAGTTCCCGGCAGACGGAGGCCACCTCCGAACCGATGAACCCACCGCCGATGACCAGCACCCGCGACGGCCCTGCCGCCAGCGCCTGTTGCAGCCGAGCGGCGTCATCACGCGAGCGCAGCGAGAACACGCCCTCCAGGGCGGCCTCGGCCGGGTTGGGCCACTGCCGCGCGCGAGTGCCCGTGGCGATCAGCAACCGGTGGTAGGGGACCTGCTCGCCGTCGGCCAGGCGCACCTGCCTGGTGGCCCGATCCAACCCGGTGGCCGCCACGCCGAGCCGCCACTGTGCATCCAGCTCCCGCAATCGGGGCAGCAACGTGTGGTCAGCCGGCACCCAACCCTTGAGCACCTGTTTGGACAGCGGGGGGCGGTCGTAGGGCTCGTACGGCTCGTCCCCGATGATGGTCAAAGACCCGCTGAAGCCTTCCTCGCGCAAGGCTTCGGCGGCCCGCAGTCCCGCCAGGGAGGCGCCGACGATGACGATCCGGCCGTTGGCCTTGAAGTCGCGCACCAACTCGGCGAGCGTCGCCGACATGGTCATGACGGTGCACCCCGCTCCGCACCGTCCAAACGGTCGATCATGATCGCTCGCACCGGGCAGGCCGCGGCGGCTCGCTGGACCTGCAGGTGCCGCGCGTCGTCGGGGTTGGGCTCGTAGGTAAGCGCCTCCGCCCCGTTCAACTTGAAGATCTCGTGGGCCAGATACACGCACTGTGCGTATCCCTGGCACCGATTCAGGTCCACGACGATACGCATGGGCAGACCCCTTCCGTCCGCGACTGCCGCCCCACACAACGACCATCGACGCGGTCATTCGGCTACGCGGTCATCCCGCGTTCCGCCAGGTGGCCCAACTGGACAGCCCCACCATTGCCGTGAGCGTCACGGCGCGGGGATCCCGGTCCGCACCCGATGGCATCGGCACCAAGGTGTGCCCGGGCCGATCCGCACACGACGATTCTCCGCCCGGCTTCCATGGCCACAACCGCTATCGGGTAAAACATGCTCCGTGTCGAACATTCCGGCCGACACGGGCGGCGTGCGCGGTAACGGTACAGCGGCCGTGACGGCGGCCCGTCGGCGACGGCGGCCCGCATGCCATGGACGGGCTCCGATAGCGGCAGCGGCCTCGGGGCTGTATCACGGTGACCCCGCTGAGTGTGAGCGCACGGGCCCGCCGGGCGGTCGAGACCTTCTGCAGCGGCCCCGGCATCACCATGGCACTGTCGTAACTCCTGGCCGGGGTCCGCGACGACTCATGATGGGGCGAGTGGTGAGGTTCACCCCGCCCCGGTCTCCCCGCCGAGATCGAGGTTGACCTCCACGTCGTCCAGCGGCGCGTTCAGGTCGGAGATGTGCTCGCCGAAGCCTCTGATGCTCATGACCGGTTCACGTGCCATCGACAGGCACTGCTACGCGGTGGCGTTGGGGAGAAGCCGGTCGAGCTCGGGCAAGGGACGTTGGCAGATTT
>NZ_JBYITD010000089.1:0-5183 GCF_057708945.1 Nonomuraea sp. bgisy101 | reverse complement strand
TTTCGGGACAACCCCTTAAACGTACTCCCGCATCCGATTCCTGTCGAACCGGACCCACCAGCAGACATGACGACAACCGGTGTGGATGTACTGGAGAAGAGGTTCCCCGGACAGCCGACGATGATCGCCGACTGGGTGGGACTGGTGAACTCTATGTACGACTCCGCCAACCGTCAAATCAACGCACCGCCGAACCCGCAACACATCCCGGCTTGCCGTACCAAACGGACATTGGTGGGTATGAACCACAGGTGAGAGATCGCTCGGCTCCACGGGCGCTGATTGTGCTGTTGACGACCGCGTGCGCTGTCATCGCGCTGTTCGGACTGCGGGAAGTCGCCTCGATCGCCGGCCCGGTGGTTCTTGCCCTGGTGCTCGTGATCGCGGTCTCACCCGTGCGCGGCTGGCTGGACAGGCGGGGCTCACCGACCTGGGTTCAGGTCGCGGTGCCGTTCCTGATCGTCGTGATGGTCCTGCTCGGGATGGTCGCGGTGCTGACGGTGTCCGTCACGCAGCTGGCCGCGATCCTGCCCACCTACGCCACGCAGTTCCAGGAGCTGCTGGCCGAGGCGCAGCGGTTCGCCATCTCTCACGGCATCAGCAACGAACAGCTCAACAAGGCCATCCAGTCGTACGATCCCGCCCGCGTGCTGGGCATCGTGCAGACGCTGCTGAGCAGCCTGCTGAGCGTGCTGTCCAGTCTGTTCCTGATGGCGGTGCTGCTGCTGGCGATGTCGCTGGACGCACCGGCCACCGCGAAGATCCTCGCGGCGAGCAGAACCCACAGGCCCGCCCTCGCCACCGCGCTGACCACGTTCGCCAGCAGAACCCGGCGCTACCTGGTGGTCTCCACCGTGTTCGGACTCATCTGCTCAGCGCTCGACGTGGGCGCGCTGGCCCTGCTCGGCGTCCCGTTGCCGCTGTTGTGGGGCGTGCTGGCACTCATCACCACCTACATCCCGAACATCGGCTTCGTCCTCGGCCTGCTGCCTCCCGCGCTCCTTGCCCTCCTGGACGGCGGTCCGCGGCAGATGATCCTCGTCATCGTCGCCTACAGCGTGATCAACGTGGTCTTCCAGTCGTTCATCCTGCCGAAGTACCTGGGGGACGCGGTCGGGCTGTCGACCACGATGACGTTGCTGTCGCTGATCGTGTGGACGTTCGTGCTGGGACCGCTCGGCGCGCTGCTCGCGATCCCGCTCAGCCTGCTGACGCGCGCGCTGCTGATAGACAGCGACCCGTCCGCCGGGTGGGCGGCGACCCTCATCTCCGGCGGCTCGGCCTCCCCGTCCGCGCCGTCCCCCGACCCATCCGATACGGCAGGCACCCGATAGCCCACCGTGGTCACCGGCGGGCCTCCGTCCATCACGCGTGCTCCAGCAGGACTCCGGCCGCCCGCCGTCACGTCGCCCCGCCCCTCCCTCCTTCCGGACTTTCTTGACCCCTTCGCTCAGGGAACGCGCCTCGCCGTTCACCCCTGCGACGGTGCCGCAGACCGGGAGAGGCCGGCTCGACAGCGGTGGCGACGATGCTCCGAAGCGCGAGAGGCCGACTTATGGCGGTCGCAACGATGCTCCAACCCGGGAGGCCGGCCCGACGGCGGCACGGCGACGGAAAGTGTCGGCCCCAAGTCGTAGCGTTGGTTGTGTGTACGTCGAACGGAGTCCGGGGTCGCCGCTCGCCGAGCGCATCGCCTGCCTCTGGGAGCAGGACAGCGCCGAGGAAGGCGTCCAGCTCGTGGTGCCCGACGCGTGCGTCGACCTGATCTGGGGGCCTGACGGTCCGCACGTGGCGGGGCCCGACACCGGTCCGATGCCGGTGCGGCTGCTCGCCGGCGACGTCTACAGGGGCATCAGGTTCAGGCCTGGCGCGCTGGGCGGCGTGCTCGGCGTTCCGGCCGAGGAGTTGAGGGACAGCCGGATCCCGTTCGAGGAACTGGGGCTTCCCGCGGATCTCACGTTGGAGGAGCTGACCGTGCGGCTGCGTGCCACGGCCGCGCCCGACCCTGCCGCGCCCGCCATCGCGCGGGCGCTGCGGAAGGGCTCCTCGGTGCGGCAGGTGGCCTGGGACCTCGGGCTGAGCGAGCGCCACCTGCACCGGCGGGCGGTGGCGGCGTTCGGCTACTCGCCGAAGGTGCTGCAGCGGATCGTGCGGTTCCAGCGCGCGTTGCGGATGGCCCGGTCGGGGGTGCCGCTGGCGCGGGTGGCGGTCGAGAGCGGCTACAGCGACCAGGCGCACCTTTCGCACGACGTCAAGCGACTGAGCGGCGTCCCCATGGGTCACCTCCTCGCGCCTGTGCCACGCCTCACCGAAGACGCCTGACGCGGCCACGCCGTCGACTCACCGTGGTGAGTCCGGCTCGCGAACTCGCGGCGGGGGCTCCTCCGCTCACGATCACACGTGGCCTTTCGGTCGCAGCGGGCGTCGCGATTGAGACGCCGCGGCCCTCGTCGGCCCACTGCGAATGGGGCTGATCGTCCCTCGGGTAGGTCCGCCCGGACTGATCTGTCTTCTGGGCAGACGGTCCCCGGACGGATTGGGCCCTTGGCGAGCGGTCCTTCACAGGTCGGCCCTCAGACAGGTGCGCAGCCCGGACGGGTCTGTCGTCGACAGATCGGTCAACCCGCGAGCCGGTCCTTTCCGGGGTCGGCCCTCAAGCAGATGCGGCTTCCGCGCCGGTGCGTTCGCCTGGCCGGTGCAGTCCCAGGCCGGTGCGTTCCCCTGGCCGGCGCAGCCCCCGAGCCGGTGCAGCCCCTGGCCGGTAGCCCCCGAGCCGGTGCGGCCCCTGATGGGGCAGGTCCTCGACGCGCGGCGACCCCCGGGCGGATCGCGTCCCTCCCGGATCGCGTCCCTCCCGGATCAGTCCTTCGCGGATCAGTCCTCGGGGCCGGTCAGTCCTAGGATCTGGATTGGCCCCAGGGGTGGGTCGGCTCAGGGGTGGGGCGGCCGTAGGCGCGGAGGGTGTTGAGGCGGGCCAGTGTGAGGTAGCCACCCCACTCGTGCCGGACCACGGGCGTCCACATGAGGAAGTTCGGCTCCCAGCCGCCCTCGGTCGTCCGGGTCTCCGGCAGGGCGTCGAGGTGCCGCGCGATCGTCTCGTCCGTGAAGAGCGAGAGCCGCCGCAGGGGTGCAGGTGCGAAATCGAGGGGGAAGTGCGCCTCGCCGGTGGCGTGCGGGTCCATCGACACCACGGCCAGAATCGACTCCTTCAGCCTGGCGAACTCCGCCAGCGCCCTGTCCGCGTCGTCCACCAGGTCGAGAAAGGTGATCACCGCGCGAGCCTGGTACGGCGACGTCTCCTTGATCTCTGCGATCGCGTTCCAGCAGAACGATGTGGCAGGTCCGAGCCATGGATGTTCGACGCCGTGCTTGTGCAGGAGACCGGTGATGGAGGCGGTCGGGATGAGGTTGCCGGGCAGGTCGTCGTCGGTCTCCCACCACGGCGCATGGGGCGCCTCGTTCACGCTGGGCAGCACGAACGGCACGCCGCCGTCCTTCGTCGTCACCGAGACGAGGTAGTCGCAGGCGGCGGCCACCATCGGGTCATCGAAGGCGTCGAGTTCGTCGAGGATCCAGAACGCCACCTCCACGGGTTCCGGCTGGCTGGTCGTGCCACGAAGGTCGGGTTCCAGCGCGTGCGCGAAGCCGCCGTCCGGGTTCTGGTAGGCGCGCAGGGCCTGCAGGACGCGTTCCTTCGAGCCGCCCTTGAAGAGCGCCTCGTACCTGAGCCTGTCGAGCAGCCTGGCGTTGAGCTGGATGTAGCGCTCCGCGTTGTCTTCCATGCGGTCGACCCTACGATCGCGGCGTCGGCGGGGATTGTAGGAATCAGCCACGTGTCGGGAGGCGGCGGGGATGGCAGGAACCGACTCGCCAGAAGTGAGAGGGGATCCCAGGCGTCGGTCACCCTTCGATGCCGAGGGGAGCCCAGGTATTGGTCGCCCTGCAGCACCGAGGGGAGTCGATCGCCCTGTAGTACCGAGAGGCGCCCAGGCATCGGTCGCCCCGCAGTACCGAAGAGAGTCCGGGTATCGATCGCCCAACGGCGAACGAGATTCCAGGAACCGGCCACGTTCCGGGGAGGGGCGAAGCCTTGCACGTCGGGCGGGTGCGGGCGGGTGCATCCGGCGTGCCGCAAGCGGGAGCGCTGACCGTGCGGGGACTCCCCTGTGAGCCGCAGAGTGTCGAGGTTGGTCACCCGCGAGGGCCGGTGGCGGGCCCGGATAGCGAGGCGGATGCGCGATGCCGCCGCCAGAACGGGTGACGCGGGAGGGTTGCCGCGAGAACGGAGACGCGGGGGCTTGGGGACGAACGGGTGACGCGGAGGCTTGGGGACGAACGGCTGGCGCGGGGGCTTGGGACGGCGGTGCCGCGTTGCGAGAATCGCCGACATGGAGCAGCGGCGATGGGACAATGACGATCGGTTCACCGGTGTCAGCGACGGTTCGGCGATGCGGCCCGCGGTGGAGGACCTGGCGGCGGTGATGGCGCGGGACGGGTGGGTGACCGAGGACCCCGACGCGCACCTTCTCCCCCACCTGCGGGCCGCCCCCGGCTGGCAGGTGGTGGCCGAGCGGCTGACCGAGGACGGCGTCTACGAGGTGGCGGCTCGTCCTGACGAGTCGCTTGAGGGCATCGACGTGCACAGGGCGGCCATCAGGCTGCTGTCGGTGATCGCCGAGCCGTCGTTCTTCGTACGGCAGAGCGGACCCGGCACCTTCGAGTGCGTGACGGGGGTGATGCCGGGTGATCCTCCCGGCTACGCCACGCATGGGCATCTCGTGCGGCTTCTCATCTCCGAGTGGCCGGGCCGCTGACCGGCTGCGTCGCCGAACAGCCGGGCCTCTGAAGAGGCGCGGCGCTGAAAAGGGCGAGGCGCCGAACTGCCGAGCCACTGAACAGGCCCGCTTCAACCGTCGACCGGCATCCCCGCGCTGTTGAGCGTCGAGAAACCGGGCTCTGGCGCTGATCTTGTTGCGGTGCCGGTCAGGTTCGTGTCGCTCCCGCACCGAGCTGTCCGGGTTGGCGATGCTGGCTCGCGTGCATAAATCAGGAGTTTGAGTTACTTCTGCCGCACCTTGCATCAGCCCGGGTGGAGTCCGTGCAGGTCGAGGAAGGTGCGGTCGTGTTCACCGTCGGCTCGGCGATACCCGCGGCCACGTGCCCGGGCTGCGGCACCACATCGG
>NZ_JBYITD010000088.1:0-5893 GCF_057708945.1 Nonomuraea sp. bgisy101 | reverse complement strand
ACCCGAAAGGCAGCGTGGAGGCACGAGCGTACTCGCTCAAGTTGAATTTGTCCACGCTCACGCAGACCCATCGTTCCGGTCGCACTTCCAGGATGCCGTGCGCCGCCCCGCTTGTCAATATCCAACACCGCTCGCCAGGAGTTTCACTGAGTGCTCGGGTCGGTGTCGCCGGTCCGGTTGGCCATGCTGTCCCGTTGGGCGCCGTTCATGTCGGCCGGGTCCCGGCCGTTGCTCTGGACCGCGCGATGGCTGCGACGGCCGTTCCTGATTGAGGGGGCGGCGATGGGCTCGCCGATCGTGATCGCGAGGAATGGGGGCAGCCCACGTTCGCTCGCGACGGCATGGGGCCGGGGGCGCCGCCGTCCGGTCGGCTGGGCGTGGCCGGCGGGCGCCTACCGGCGTGCCGAACACTCCGCTGGTTTCGGCCGATCGTCGGCGGACTGCCTTCGATCGAGATGCGAGTGGCGGCGAGTCAGGATCGATCGAATGGACATGTCCGCAGCTCCGCTCGATCGATCCGAGAGTCACGGCGGCGGAGCGCCGATCGAGGCTCCGGCCAGGAGGGTCGATCGACGCGGGGCCGATCCGGGATCGATCGACGCCCGGTGTACCTGGTGGATCGACGGCTGACCTCGCAGCCGGGCGACGACGGTCGATCGAGGGCGCCGGAAGCCGGCACGGTACCGACGAGGGAGTGGGCCGCCTCAGCGCGCCGCTGCGGCCAGGCGCTGCCAGAGGGCGATGGATCGACACAGTCGCCGCATGGACTGCTCTCCGGACATGCGAAAGCCCCGCGATGGGGTCGCGGGGCCTGGGGATCGCGCCGATCTCGCCGCGGCCGTGCCGTACCAGAAGCACTTCCTTCCGGTACGGCACGGCGGCGGGTCACTTCTTGGCTTCGGGCTCTTCCTGATCGTCGAGGATGTCGCCGAAGTCGGGCTCGATGAACGCCGGGCTGATGCCGGGCTTCGCGGACTCGGAGTCGCCCGACCTGGCCGTTCCTGCTGAGGACTTGTCCAGCTCGGCGTCCACGTCCTCTTCCACGTCGTCGGTCTCGCCGGCCGGCTCCGCGGCCTCCCGAGCGTCGTCAGCCTCCAGGTCGTCCTCGGCGTCCGAATCGTCGTCGGAGTCGCCGTCCTCATCGGAGTCCAGCTCGTCCTCGGAATCCAGGTCGTCGTCGGAGTCGACGGGCGAGGCCGGCGGGACTTCGGATGCGCCCTCGGCGTGATCGACGGCGTAGGACGGCTCGCCGGCCTCAGCGGCCTCGTCGGCGATGTCCTCGTCATCGTCGAGAACGTCCCCGCGACCCTCATCGCGTGCGTCCTCGATCTCGTCCTCGTCGTCGTCCTCGTCCTCGTCCTCGTCCTCGTCGTCGAGGTCGAGGTCGAGGTCGGACTCGCCTTCGGAGGCGTCCTCTTCGACGGCCAGGACATCGACGTCCTCGTCGTCACCCTCATCGTCGAGCAGAGTCGCGCCCTCCAGGGCGTCCTGGTCGGCCAGGACGTCGACGCCCTCGCCGGTCTCGTCGACGGCCTCGTAGTCCTCTTCGATGTCCTCGATCACCGCGCCGGTGAGCTCCGCGTAGCGCTCGGCGGCGTCAGTCTCGCCGTCCTCGTCGAAGGCCAGCGCTCGGGCGAACCAGTCGGTCGCCGCCTCCTGGTGTCCGGCATCGGCCAGAGCGTCGGCGTAGGCGAACGCCAGGCGAGCCGACCACGGACGCGGGTTCGGGTCGCGCAGCTCGGGAAGCCGCTGCAACGTGATGACGGCCGCGTCGTTCTGGCCGAGATCACGGCGGGCGCCGGACTCGACGATGGCCAGCTCGATGCGTCCCGCCCGGTCGAGACGCTCGGCCTCGGGCGAACGAACCAGGTCAAGGGCACGCTCAGGGCGGCCCATTCCGCGCTCGCAGTCCGCCATGATCGGCAGATAGGCATCCGAGCCGGTCATCCGCCGCGCGGCGCGCAGGTCGGACAGCGCCTCCGAGTAGTTCCCCGCGCGGTAGGCCACGATGCCCGCGGCCTCGCGGACGACACCGATGCGAGCGGCGAACCTGCGGGCTACCTTGGTGTGCTCGTGCGCCCTGTCGGGGTCGTCCTCAACGAGCGCGCGCTCGGCGGCGACCAGGTGGCTGCCGACCAGCTCGGCCAGGTCCAAGGGGAGGGAGCGCAGCTCGTCCCTCACGTCCTTGTCGAGTTCGTCCAAGGTGATGTCCGGCGGGACGTCGGGCAGCTTCTCGCGGCGAGGGGCCTCCTCGTCGCGGTCCTGCCTGCCGAACCGGGCCCTGACCGGCGCGCCGGAGCGGTCCGCGTGCCCGCGATCGTCGCGCGAGAACGGCCGGTCCTCGCGTCCACGGAACCCACCGCCCTGCGGGCGATCGCCGCGGTCCCTGTAGCCCCCGCCCTGCGGACGGTCGCCACGGTCGCGGAACCCGCCACCCTGAGGCCTCTCGCCACGGTCGCGGAACCCGCCACCCTGGGGCCTGTCACCACGGTCGCGGAAGCCATCGCGGTCCTCACGCCGGTCGAAGCCTCCGCCCTGGGGACGGTCACCACGATCCCGGAAGCCGCCACCCTGCGGACGGTCACCACGATCCCGGAAACCGCCACCCTGCGGACGGTCACCACGATCCCGGAAACCGCCACCCTGCGGACGGTCACCACGATCCCGGAAACCACCGCCCTGCGGACGGTCACCACGATCCCGGAAACCGCCACCCTGCGGACGGTCACCACGATCCCGGAAACCACCGCCCTGCGGACGGTCGCCACGGTCGCGGAACCCGCCACCCTGGGGCCTGTCACCCTGGGGCCTGTCACCACGGTCGCGGAAGCCACCGCGGTCCTCACGCCGGTCGAAGTCACGACGCGGACCACGATCGTCCCGATCCCGGATACCGCCACCCTGCGGCCTCTCGCCACGATCGCGGAAGCCACCACCCTGAGGCCTGTCGCCGCGATCACGGAAACCACGATCGTCCCGGTCCCGGTAGCCACCGCCCTGCGGACGGTCACCACGGTCGCGGAAGCCGCCGCCCTGCGGACGGTCACCACGATCCCGGAAGCCGCCACCCTGAGGCCTGTCGCCGCGATCACGGAAACCACGATCGTCCCGGTCCCGGTAGCCACCGCCCTGCGGACGGTCACCACGGTCGCGGAAGCCGCCGCCCTGCGGACGATCGCCACGGTCACGGAATCCGCCACCCTGAGGCCTGTCACCACGGTCGCGGAACCCACCGCGATCCTCACGCCGGTCGAAGTCACGACGCGGACCACGATCATCCCGATCCCGGAAGCCGCCACCCTGCGGCCTCTCGCCACGGTCCCGGAAACCGCCACCCTGCGGACGGTCACCACGATCCCGGAAACCACCGCCCTGCGGACGATCGCCACGGTCACGGAAACCGCCACTCTGGGGCCTGTCACCCCGGTCGCGGAACCCACCGCGATCCTCACGCCGGTCGAAGTCACGACGCGGACCACGATCATCCCGACCGCGGAAGCCGCCACCCTGCGGCCTCTCGCCACGGTCGCGGAACCCGCCGCCCTGGGGTCTGTCGTCACGGGAGGCGTATCCACGCTCATCCCTGTTCTGGAACGGACGCGACGACCGCGGCCGCTCATCCCGATCACCCGAGCCGCCCCGGTCGTCACGACCCTGGTACCCGTCTCGCGACCGCTCACCGGACCTGAACGGACGGTCGCCGCGCGACTGCCCGCGCTCGCCGTATGAACGCCTCTCCCCGTAGCGAGGCCTGTCCCCGCTCTGTCCGCTGGGCTCGCGGCGGCCCTCGTCGTCCGATCCGTTATCTCTGTTCACTTCTGGTCCATTTCGTTGGCTCACTCAGCGGACACGTGCTCCAACGCGACGGTCCACCGTGGCTGATCGCCGCCCGCTCTCGGGTCTTACGCGACGAAGGCCACCCGTGGTTGAGGGTGGCCAGGCCTCTCCAGCCTAGCAAGCCCCCAGGTGTCCCCGAGCCTCAAGCTCCATCAGGAAAAGCGATCGACCTCCACCACCTCGGTATCCCACAATGACCGCCATGTCGCTGCGCTTCCACGAGATAGCCGAATCCCGGCACCGCATCCTGAATCCGATCACCGACGACAAGCTCGACCTGCTGGGCGAGATCTGCCGCATCCAGGACGGGCATCGACAACTCGACCTCGCCTGCGGCAAGGCGGAGATGCTCAGCCGCTGGTCGGCGCGTTACGGCCTGACCGGCGTGGGTGTGGACATCAGCCGGGTCTTCCTCGCCGCCGCCCGTGAGCGCGCCGCCGAGCTCGGCGTGACCGACCGCCTGACGTTCGTGCAGGGCGACGCGGGCGCATACCGCGCCGAGGAGACGTTCGACCTGGTCTCCTGCATCGGAGCGACATGGATCGGCGGCGGCCTGACAGGAACGCTCGACCTCATGCGCCCGGCCCTGCGCCCCGACGGGCTCGCCCTGGTCGGCGAGTGCTACTGGATCGGCGACCCACCCGCCGAGGCGCTGAAGGCATACGAAGGCTTCACCACCCTGGCCGGAACCGACGACAGGTTCGAGGCGGCAGGGTTCGAGCTGGTGGAGATGGTTCTGGCGAACCCTGACAGTTGGGACCGCTACGTCGCCAGCCAGTGGTTGACGCTGAGCGACTGGCTACGCGACAACCCGGACGATCCCGAGGAGCCCGAGATCCGCGAGTTCCTGCGGGCGGCGCGCCGAACCCACCTCGAGTACGGCAGGCAGCACCTGGGCTGGGGCGTCTTCGTCCTCCGTCCGAGGAAGTAGAACGTCTTCCCCTCACCCGACAGGCATGGGGACATCACACGAATGAGACCCGCTGGCATGGGACATCACATGAACGCTGGACATGGGGATGTCGCACGAATGGCCAGCGGTACCCCCTATCGGTTGGCCAGCGGTCCCACTTATCGGTGCGACTGCGTTGAGCCCTGGTCCTCACGCGCACACGACACGGGGCGACGTCGGAGAACCTGAGCGCAGCCGGAGCTGTGCCGGCGGGAGGGCTCCTCCTGCATGTGGCGATCTTCGCGCACCGATGAGGGCGACGCCGGGAGCCCGCCTGGAGTGAGGCGCTCCTGGGTGCGCGTCCTCGAGGAGTGAGCGTCCACGTCCTTATCTGGATGCCGCGTGTCGTCCGGTCCCCCTGGGTGAGCGGCCTCGCCCCTTGCCCTCCTTGGGTGCCGCGTGAGTGAGTGTCCTCGTCCGGTCCCCCTGGGTAGCGTCCGCGCGGAGCGCGTGTCCTCGTTCCGTCTTTCCGAGAACGGGCGTCTCGTGGACAAGCTCCGACAACAACCCACCTGGGCCTCCCTCACAAACGGCGTGAGAGCAGGGCGAGGCGAAAGGGGCTATGCGGCACCTCCACAACGAGCTGCGTCGAGGGCACACACTACGTTGGCCATTGGCCATCCCCCGGTGCAAGCGCTCGGCACGCGCCCAAGCCGTAGCCGCCGGCAGCCACTCTCTCAACACTCCGACTGTTGACCGTGCGGCCTTGAGTTACGGTCGACGGTGAGGAGTGTTGTTGTGCAGCTACCAGTCGGATCGACTCGCCTTGGTGAGCAGTCGCCAGGGCGGTGGGACGTCGTGCCGGTCAACGCAAAAAGGGCAACCCCATGCGGGGTGGCCCTTTTTGAAAGATTGTCCGGCGGCGACCTACTCTCCCACACCCTCCCGAGTGCAGTACCATCGGCGCTGCAGAGCTTAACTTCCGGGTTCGGAATGTAACCGGGTGTTTCCTCTGCGCTATAACCGCCGTAACTCTATGAAACTGTCAAACACACACAGTGCTTGCTGTTTCAGAATTGCATAGTGGACGCGGGCAAGAAGACCTTGGTTTCGCGCTGCTCCGGACCCGGCGAAGAGTAACAGAGCGCTGCAGAAACCAAGCTT
>NZ_JBYITD010000087.1:0-6345 GCF_057708945.1 Nonomuraea sp. bgisy101 | reverse complement strand
TCCAACACCCACGCCAAGGCCGCGGTCAACGTCTGCCGAAAGGTGAACGCCGCGGCCGCAGCAGCAGGAGGCTGACGTGTTACACGTGATCGGCGCGGGATTCCCGCGTACCGGAACCAGATCGGTGAAGGCCGCGCTGGAAAGGCTGGGATTCGGTCCCTGCTACCACATGGCCGAAATCGGGAGCAATCCCGACCACGTCGACCGGTGGCTGCCCGCCGCCTCCGGCCTGCCGCTGGACTGGGACAGCGTGCTCGACGGCTACCGATCCACCCAGGACTGGCCGGCCAGTTTCTTCTGGCGCGAGCAGGTGGAGGTCTACCCGGACGCGAAGGTCGTCCTGACCGTCCGCGATCCGCATCGCTGGTATGTCAGCATGCAGGCTCTGATCGCCACCCGCCGGGACGTGCCGCCGGATCTGCCTGAAGCGGGGGCCGCGGTACTCAGGACGATGGAGAGGCTCCGCCCGGTTCTCGATCTCATCGGAGAGCGCGACCGGTGGTGGCAGATGGCAGTGGCGCAGCGTGCTCACTGCGGGACGGCGTGGTGCGCCGACTGGTCGAACTCGGCAATGATGTGCACGTGAGTAGTCCTGTCATCGCCGCTGGACGACGACACTCGTTGGGGCTGTGCGCCGACGGCACCGTGGTTGCGACCGGCACGGGGGCATCTGGTGAGTGTCGAGTCGAACACTGGGCTCATGTGGTCGCCGTGGCGGCCGGCAACGTGCATACGGCGTCGAACACTGGACGGTCCCACAGCGTCGGCCTCCGCGTGGACGGCGCGGTGATGGCGACGGGCTGGAACGGTGACGGGCAGTGTCACGTCGCGTCATGGCGCGACGTGACCCTTGTCGCCGCGGGCTGGCGCCGCACCCTGGGGCTAGTCGGTGACGGCACCGTGCTGGCCGCGGGGCGGCTCCGCGAGGGAGCATGCAACGTGAGCCAATGGCGTGAGATTGTCGCGTTGGCTTGTGGCGACTGGCATTCGGTGGGCCTCAGAGCCGACGGGACCACCGTTGCCGTTGGCAACGATCGTCGTGGGCAGTGCGTGGTCGACACGTGGCGTGACGTTACCGCCGTCGCCGCCGGCTACCTTCACACGGTCGGTCTCACCAACGACGGACGCGTCTTTGCGGTTGGGGATCAATCGGCGGGTGCCTGTGACGTCAGTGCTTGGAGAGGCGTTGTGGCAGTGGCGGCTGGGAGCTACCACACCGTCGGAGTCACCGCAGCTGGCCGAGTCGTGGCCGTGGGCAGCAACGATTCCGGCCAGCGCGACGTAGCCGACTGGCGCGAGATCGTCGCGGTGGCGGCCGGATCCACCCACACTCTCGGACTGCGCGCGGACGGAACGGTTGTCGCCGCCGGAAACAACGAGCATGGTCAGTGCGACATCACCGACTGGGAGGCGATCCGGGTCGCCTGACTAGATAGGGGTGCGGTCAAGGTAAGGCCAACACCCGCCACGAGTTGATCTTGTAGAGCGTTTTCGCAGGCCGGAACGGTCGCTGTGTATCGCTCCGTACGGGCGAAAGGTGATACCAAGACACGGAAGTCGAGGCGCGTCCTGAAGCTCTCCAAGAGGGCGCTGCAGGTCCTCAAGGTTCACAAAGCCAGGGCAGCCGAACGCCTCGCGTCGGGCGAACGGGGGACCGACGACGCCCTCGTATTCCGTCGCGAGGACGGGATCGCGATGGATCGCTGGTACGTCCGTCGCGAGCTCCAGAAGATCACAGATGCGGCGGGGATCGGCCCAGACTGGTGTCCGCGCGAGCTGCGGTACAGCTTCGTCTCGCTGCTGTCCGCGCATGATGTCGCCATAGAGGAGATCTCGCGTCTCGTTGGCCACTCGTCAACGAACGTGACCGAGACCGTCTACCGCCAGGAGATCAGGCCGGCGTTGACCAAGGGCGCTGAAGCCATGGACAAGATCTTCAAGGCTAGGACGGCATGACCGAGTGGCCTGAAAAAAGGGCGCCTCCCTTTCGGAAGACACCCTCATCGACCAGCGAATATCTGGTCGGGACGACAGGATTTGAACCTGCGACCCCTTGACCCCCAGGCAACCACGGTAGGGGCGGGACCTTGCCCGACTCCCGCTCCTACCTGGGGAAACAGTCCACCGTGATCCACAGCCGTCTGAGCTGATCCAGGGCGATTGTCACTCAGTTCGTCACTCAGCAACCCGCTCCTTGGGTGCTTCTGATTAAAAGCCTGCATCCCACCTTTCGGTGTGGCTCATCTCCCACAGGGTCTTGTCAACGTGGCGTACGGTCCAGCCGTACCCCGCCGTTTTCGCGCCCTGGTCGATGTACCTTCTCACGTCCCACCCGTCCAGAGCCGACAGCGAGTCCAGCGCCGCGGAAGGCGACTCCGAATGTTCTGCCGCAGCCTGTTCGTCCCAGCCGCTTTCGATCAATCGATGATAGGCATGGCGCATGAGAGCGTTGGGGTCCTCTACCAGGAAGTCCCACCGCCCCATCACGCTCAGCCGCTGAACCTCTTCGGGCTCGGGAAGGGTCTCCTCGTCTTCCTCATCCTCGTCCTCATGAATGTCGGCGAAGACGTTGCCCCAGCCTGTGGCCTCAAAGATCGCATCCGCGTATGAGCGCACGGCTGATCTCAGCTCCTGGCCCGCGGATGCGGCCATCGCCGATGAGTCGCTGCCCTGAGACAGCACGACGGCGGCGTGATCACGAAGCGCCTTCACAAGCTGCTCACAGGCCATGTCGATATCGGTGGACATGGCTAGAAAGCTAGCGAAGATCAGGCGTCTCCTGTAGCAGCGATCACCCTCTTCTGTACGGCTGGCAGCCGTATGCACTTCAAGCCCAAGGCGCTTCTCGAACGTCGCTCACTCGAACGCGTCCGTCAGCCCTCGTCACCGTTGAGGACTCGGGTCATCCACTCAAGCGAACCCGTGGTGAGTACCTCGTCGGCGATGCGCTTGGCGGACTTCGTCTTGAGCGCGGCAAGGGAGCTGTCGATCCAGGGCTGGACGTTCTGATGTCCCTGCTCCCGATACTCGACGGCCTGGATGAGGCATTCCAGCTTGTCGGCGTCACGCGCGCAGACGGCTTCGAGGCTCGTCTTCTCCTCGTACTCTTCGACCGCTCCGCTCATCATGTCCGCGACGGGCTCCGGGGTGCCTCGCGTCTGGTCGGCGGTGACCTTCTCGTTCGGAGCGGCTTGGAGATAGCGCTTGCCGATGTAGGGGATGTCGGTGACGCGGGTCTCCTGGGTGTCGTGCAACAGGCTCATGAACGCCGCCCGCTCGGGGTTGCCGCCCTCCAGAACGGTGATCACGCTCGCGATGATCGCTGCCCGGAACGAGTGCTCGGCAATGCTTTCCGGGTCACGAACCCCGGCTACCAGCCACCCTGTGCGCTTGAAGCGCTTGAGCAGACCGATTTCGTACAGCAAGCCGGTGAGCCTGGCCATGTCATCCGACACGAGTTGTCCCCTCTCAGCCTCGATGCATCATCCGCTGAGCGTAGACGACGGCCTCCAGTTCCCGTCGTGACTGCGCTGAGAGTTCGGTGCCATCGAACAGGCGAAGGGCACGCTCCCTGAGGCGGTCCGCCGTCTGTATGTCCAGAACGTAGGGGCGGAGCATGACCAGTGCCCAGAGGGTGTGGACAACGACATCGACGAAGGGGTTGGCGGCATCCAGCTTGCTCGTCAGGTGGCGGCCCAGATGGGTGCCTCGCCAGTCGTCAGGGCTCAGCTCGACCATGAACATGTCACTCACCTGGGGCTCGCTGACTTCTCCCATCCAATAGGCCCAGTAGTTGAGGTTGGCCAACTCGCAAGTGTCATCTGCCAAGCGTGTCCGGATGAAGTGCTGCAAGCCCTCACGGTCGCCGACCCTGGCCAGGGAGTGGGCGCCAGACCGGATGACAGCCCACGTCGGTGACCAGTCGCCCGTCTGCGTGCCAACACGTCGCTCTTCGGCGCGCTGCGTCCTCTCCAGCCAGTCGGCGGTCCCTCCGCTGTCGTCGAAGCCTGCGACGTAATGGGCCTGCCGACGTAGCAACAACCCCTTCACGCTCTCGACGTCGGCGCTCTCAGCCGCCCACTTCAGGTGGTCGAAGAAGTGCGCGCGTTCATCGGCGGCAAGAGACGGCCCGGCTCCTGCGGGTCCTCGACGGCTGGCGGTCTTCTCTACGCCCGAGATAGCCGACGGCGCCGTGCTGGTGAACGGCCACGCCACGAGGTCGGTGAATGGACGAGTGATCACCCAGGACGCCAAAGGGTGATCGTCGGCTATCGACTCGCCGGGCTTGGTGCTGAGCACGTAACCGATGAACCGATCTGCTTCCAAGGCGGCGTCGAGTTGCGGGAGCAAACGCGGTGGCGCGCCAAGGGACAAGAGAGACTGGCGCAACCCCAGATAGGTGCCGGTAGAGGTCGCCATCAATGGACGGCGTCCGGATTCCCACCCCTGCACGGTCGTCGTGTCCACGCCCAGTCGTTCGGCGAATCGTTCCTGAGTGAGTCCGGCCGACTCACGAATGACCTTGAGCACGTGTCCGGACACGCGACCCTCGCGGCCTCGTTCGGCGTAACCCCGACTGGTGGTGAGTGTTCGGGGGCCAGGGGGAGTCATGAGGTGGTCACCGCCGTCGGTACTCGTACTTCCGGTCAGTTCTAGGTCATCAGCGTCGCGCCTAGCGTCTTCACCAGCGCTTACAGACTCATCAAGCGTAACCCTCGAAGCGCTTGGAGTGATCGGAACATCCAGGTGGGAGTAATGGAATCGCGACCCGGAAGACAGCTCCGCACAGACGAACTCGCTCGCTCCGTACAACCGCCCCTGTGGATCAACGCCGCTGATCGACTGAGGCTCGCATTGGCCGATCTCGGCATCGTGGCCGATGCTCACGACGGTTACGGCCTCGCCTTGGTGTCGGTATGGGTCGGGCTGGTGGTGTGGTGCGACGGCGAGTGGTTCTGGTGGCGATCGGGATGGGATGACCGGCGTAAGCGGGTTGTGTACGGCCGCCATCCGGCGACTGAGCCGTCACGGGCCGCTCGGCGGATCGCCTTCCGCTATGCCGAACTCCAGAAGCGGCATCCGCTCTCGGAGGTGATCGCCGATCTCGCATCCGCTGACGCGGGGCCAGCGGGCAGGGTCACACGGTGACGGCGTCATGGCGCACGGCTGGGGCTCGCGCCAAGATCGTGGATCTGTTGCACAGCCCTGCCCGGACCCGTGCCTCTGGTGCATGGCTGGTAGGGCAACGCGGAACCGTGGTCGGCGTCTTGCGCAACGGGACCCTGGCCCTGCTCGAACTCGACGCGGACGACGACGAACTGCCGGGCAGGGTGCGACGCTGGCCGGTTCACTGGGATGACCTGCTCGTGTACGCCATGGAACCGGGGCCGGATGATCCCGCCGATGATTTCCGGCTCGGGCTATCCGGCGCAGGACGACGAGTGGTGCAGCACGCCGCATCTCCCGACACGAAGATCAGCATGTGTGGAGAGCCCGTGTATCCGCTGCCGGTCTGCGGCTGGTCCATGCCGTTCTCGCCTACGGCTGCTCGCGCCTGCCCAGAGTGCGTCCGCCTGGCAGCGCTTCCATGAACGAGGCGACGGCGCGGTTGAACTCCTGGCATTACCGGGTGTGCCTGGAGGAACCTCTCTGTCCCGCGTCGTCGTCTCCCTGGTGTGGCCGATCCATCCCACGGCCACATTTCCCCCGCCCCCGATAGCTGCCAGATTGTGTGGCCCGACCGAGGTGTCCACTCCGTCTTCGGATACCGCTGCCCTGCGGCTTCCACGCGGCACACACCCATGCCGCATAGACGGAGTTGACGCCGACCGAGGGACACGAACAATGCGGTGTCGGGGGCGGGGGTACGGACCTCAGCCCGTGATCCATCCGCCTTCGGAGTGCAGCGGCCGGCGCGCATGCGAAGCACCCCGTAGGGGCCGCGTAGCGGTGGGGGCCGGTGGCGGAACGGCGCTCTAGGCGGCGCCTTCGCGATCTTTAAGGTCTGTAGGCTGCCGGGATCGTTGATCGATCGCTCTAGGAGCGGATCATGGCCGAGCGCGCGAAACCGGGCAGTCTGAGCCGTGAGGAAGCCGTTGTCATCGTGCAGCGGATCATGGACGTCGACTATGCCGACGATCGGGAAGCAGATCTCTTGCTGGAGGCGCTCGCCCGCTCGTTGGGATGTCCTCAGGGCTATGTCTCCGATCTGATCTTCTGGCCCAAAGGGCCTGAACCCACTGCGGAGCAGGTGGTTGATGAAGCTTTGGCCTACCGGCCCATCGCGCTCTGACTGCAGGTGCCGTGGATCGGCACGCCGCCGTGGAGCGGGGGCGGTGGGCGGCG
>NZ_JBYITD010000086.1:0-7573 GCF_057708945.1 Nonomuraea sp. bgisy101 | reverse complement strand
AGGGCGGGGCGTACGTTGCGTTCGGGGCCGCCGCGTCGCTGCGAGGCGCTCCTCGGGCGTCTGCTCGCGGTCCGCGCCGAGCATGAGCAAGAGGCGGTGTCTCGTATCTCGGCTGGACCCGTGCTGGTGCACGGGCCGCGCCTGGTGGACCGACCCGGGGCCGCCGAACGTGCGGTGGCCACGGCAGCGGGTCAGCTCACCCCGCCCACGATGGCCTTGCCCTCTCGTGCCGCCGCCGCGTAGAACGGCCCGAGGTCCTCAAACCCCTCATAAACGCCGTCCGCCGCGTCCCGTCGAGCGGCGCCGAATCCCCATCCCTCGCCCATCAGGCCCTGCGCGATCGCCGTCACCTGGCCGGGATCGAGGACGAACGCCGGGCCGTAGTCGAACTCGTAGCCCTCCACGTCGTTCTCACCGGTCTCGCCGGTCGCCGCCGCGAGCCAGGGATAACACTCCCGCCACTGCGCACTCTCATGCTCGGCCTCGGCTCTGCCCTGTGCGATGGCATCGAGGGTTCGGTAGTCATCTCCGAACACGTCGGCTTCATGATGGAAGCCGACGGGCGCCTGCCCGTCGTCGAAGAAGATCGCGCCGATCAGGTCGGGGTTCGCCCGAACGGATTCCAGCAGCTCGACATCGATCTTCGCCAGGTTCAACCACATCGACACGATCATGAATGATAGCCGTGCCGGTCGAGGTCGAGAGACGCCTGTCGGAGACCTGCTCCCAGTACGGCCCCGAGCGCTTGGTCAGCCGGTCGATCACCAAAGCGACCCGTGTATCACCTCGCCCGTAAAGGCTGCCTTGAGCAGGCGGGAGTGACGTTATGCCGGGCTGGCGTGGGCGGCCAGGATGCGCCAGCTGTGCTCGTCGGTATGCACCCAGGTGCGGGTGTAGCGCAGCCGCATGGCGAACGGCGTGCCCGCGAACGTACCTTCCAACGTGCCCAGGAAGCAGGTGACGCCGGTGGTGCCCGCAACGAGCACGGTGAGGTCCTCCTGGACGAGCTTGGTCATCACCTGCCTGCGCGAGCGGCGGTTGTCGAGGTCGAGCTGCTTGGCCCGCAGGTGGCACGAGCCGTCCGGCGGTCCGGTGAAGATCAGCCGCTCGTCGAGCAGCCGGTCGAGCTCCTCGACGTCTCCGGCGAGCTGTGCTGCCTGGAGATGGCGTTCGGCCTCGTACAGCTCATCGGTGAGGGTGCGGTCGGCCATGAGACTGCCTTCCAGGCTGAGGGAACGTTCGGGGACGTGTGGGCGCGGGTCCCTCGGGCCGCTGTGCCGCCCGTCGGTGTGAGCGCGTTCACCCGATGTACGGCCCGGTCAGCGCGGTCGGCATGCAGGACGCGCCCGCGCAGGTGGATGGGCTGGCGGCAGCCGCCGGTGGCGCGCAGCTGGGCGGCCCAGCGGGGGGTAGGCGCGGTCGTTGAGGCGGGCGACCAGGCCTGCGATCGCGTGCGGATCGGGGTGGGTTGTGGGCAACAGCAGGAGGGCAGTTCAGCGCCCGCGACGCGATGTCGGCCGCTCGAACAGCGATGACGGCCATGAAGGACATGCACCGCGCCACCATCTTCGCCTCCGCCGGTCCTGGCTTGATCGCCCGCGCCGAGTTCGACACGATCGCCAAGGCCGCCGACGAGTGCATCACCAAGGTCGCGGGTCTCGACACGGTCGGCCCACAGACGGTCCGGCCCGAGAACACCAGCCTGCTCATCCAGATGATCACCGAACTGGAAGCCCGGCTCACCGAACCGGCAGCAGGCTGACCAGGGCCGCCACCGGGCCATGGCAGCCGTCCCGGACGCATCACAACCTCCACGACCGGCCAGGAGCCCATCATGACCACGCTCGAACGCACCCTCGCCAAACCGCTTACGGAGATCGTCATCTGGCTTGATCTCAGCGACGACGACGTCATCCGGCCTGAGGCCACGATGGAGGTCCTGGAGCCCGTGATCGCTCTCCGGCAGCGCCTCCCCGGACAGGACCGGCAAGCCCTCGCCAACCTGATCAGCCAGTTCGCGCGCAGGAAACCGACCCCGAGCGGCAGCTGACCGTCATAGAAGCGCCCGAAACCCTACTTGCCTGACGTGCCTGACAGACCTTCAAGCGGTTGACCAGCTAGTTCGCTTGACAACCCCTAGATAACCATCGCCTTCAGGGGCGCTGGCCCCGAGGTCTCGCGTGCCCGCGCGTAGGGGTGCCCGAAAAGTCCGGAAACTCGTGGTGGGATCTCACGGTGAGATAGGGCTTTCGTCGCCTGCCGGCGAGCTGCTCGGCATGCGACGTATCCCGGCGATGCGGGTGGCGTGCCGCCAGTCGGCGGTGACGGCCTGGTGGTCGCGGGCGCTGCCGCTGACGGTGTTGGCCAGCCTGGTCACGCGGCCTGCCGGCTCGCCGAGCTCGTTCTCCCAGCCGGTCGGCGGCTCGACGTCGGCCTGGTCGCTGTCGACGCCGGCGGGGATCGTGGCCGACGCCGCGGCGAGTTCGGCGGCGGGCTACTGGGCCTGAGTCCTGATCCCGTCCGCACCTATGGTGGTACGCGCGGGGTTCTACGCCCTATCGGCTATTCGACGTACTCGCCGTGGAACCACCCGCCGACGCATATGAGTCTTCCGTCAATAGGTACGGCACTGCCGCCGCCCACCGTGCATTGCCAACGCGCGATCTGAGGCAAGGCCAGAGCCGGCGAGGCGAAGCCAAGGACGATAGTGGCTGCTGCGAGAGCAGGGGCGACGACACGTTTCACGGCACTCCCTGTGACCAATTCATTACTTGCAGTGCCGAGTATGACTCGGCGATGGGCTGTCAGCAAGAACCGGCGCGTTGCACACGGGGCAGGCCGGGCTGGCCGGGTCGGCGGCGTTCATGGTCGATCATGATCTGGGGCCCGGAGGGATTCGTCGTGGCGGCCGCCGAAGGCCTTCACGCTACGGAACGCGGGGAGTGTGGGGGTGGTCATCGGCTCTCCTGCTGGGCGCGGGCGGCCATCACCACCCCGTTATCAGCGGATAGCCGGCAAACGTCGACCCGTACCTTCACCACACCCCGCCGTGCTGTTCGTAGAGCCGGGGGCAGGAGCGGATGTGTGAAGAGACACCGGACTGATCTTGTTTGGGCGATCCCGCGGCTGCCTCCGCTGACAAGCGCGGCCTTGCGCGACATGACGTCTCCTCATCCGGAACGGTTCCGAGCAGCCGGCCTCACGACGTCACCTTGGGTCGCCGCGTCTGCACCAGCAGCGTCTCGCGGGCCGCGGGCCGCGGGCCGGTGACGTCGGTGGACAGCAGGCCCGCCACCGTGTACAGGTGCCAGACGAGCGGCGCCTTGGTGAGCTTGCCGCCGTCGAAGAGCGCGGGTACCTTGTCCAGCCGCACGATCTCGCCGAGGTCGGGCGAGGACATGATGGCACGCTCCAGCTCGCCGGCGATCTCCTCGCCGGGTTCGGCACGCCAGTTCCACGGCTTGTCCTGCCGCCTGGACGGCAGGCGCTGCGCACTGCTCCACAGCCGGGCCAGGCGCCTTTCGGACCGGAAGCGCCACTGCCCTCCCTCCAGCGGCACCGCCGCCAGCCCCGGCGCGAACGTCTTGATCAGCTTGTGGACCAGCCGCTCCGAACGCCTGAACCCGGGATCGAGCGCGAGCGCGGCCGCGATCACCCGGTTGTCCAAGAACGGTTGCACGGGCGTACCCCTGCGCAGCATGGCCGCGCGGGAGGCTGCGTGCCAGCGGCCCACCCGGAATCGCAGGTACAGGTGGTCGGGCACGTGCAGCGTGTCCGAGCGCCAGGCCAGCTCCTCGGCGTGGGCGTTGGCCGCGTCGGTGAACAGCGCGCGGTGCGCCAGGAACAGCGACTGGGTCCTGCGCCGCACCGCCTCAGGAGTGGCCTCCTCCATGCCCGACAGGTAGCCCCCGCGCAGGATCTCCCCGTTGTGCCCGCCCAGCGACGGGCGCAGGCTGTAGGCGCCGTCGCCGGTGATGTTCTCGTAGGCCGACAGCATGCCCTCGCACACCCGCAGCACGTTGTCGACGCGGTCGGCCGGATGCGCCACCCGCAGCTCGCTGCGCGGCGTCAGCGGTGGCGCCTGCACCTCGTGCTCGACGCCGAGCGCCGCGGCCACCTGGCGGGCCACCACCACGTCGGGATGGTCGTCGAAGCCGGAGGTGACCGCGTGGAACGGGATGCCGGCTGCGTGCAGCAGCGCCGCGATCAGGCGGCTGTCCCGGCCACCGGTGAGCGTCAGCCGTACCGGATCGGGCGTCTGCAGCAGCGGCTCCACCGCCGCCAGCAGCCCCGCGGCGACCCGCTGCGATCCGGTACGGTTGACGCCCTCGGGCAGCGGGTCGGTGGTGATGGTCAGCCGCTCGCCGGCCACCAGCCGGGAGGCGGGCGGCAGCGACCGGACGCCGGCGTAGGGCGTCTCCTCCGACAGGAAGTAGCCCTGGCGGGCGAGCGACTGCAGGGCCGGCACGTCATGGCGGATGTCGCCGAAGGCGGCCAGCCGCACCAGCAGCGCCCGATTGCCGACCACGTGGAACTCGCTCGTCTCAGCGTAGTAGACGGGGTCGGCCGGGGCGAGCGACGTCGAGGCGCTGATGCCGTCCTCGTCCGCGCGGAAGGCGGCGAAGCAGCCAGGCTCGCCGGCCGCGTCACCGGTCAGCGCGCGCACGTCCCCCGGATGGTGCCCGGCGACGGCGATGACGCCGTCCGGAGCCGCCGACGGTGACCAGTCCGGTTCGTTGGTCCAGGCCAGCAGGTGGACACCGCCGTGCGCGGCTCGCCACTCGGTGGCGCGGATGAGCTCGGGCCGAACGGGGAAGGCCGCCGTGATGGCGTCCCTGGCCCGCTGGACGGCATGTTGTACGGCCGCGCGCTGATGCGGTTTCGCGGCCACGGCGAGAAAGACCCTCATGATGCCCCCGGTTGTTGTGCCTTTCTAGGTATCCGCCGTTGCGGCGTTTCACTTTCGCGGTCGGGGCGCACGCCGGTGCCACCGGGATACGGCGGAATCGGGCCGCGCCCGTTGACAACACTGTGTTGAAGATGTGCTGACGCTCACTCGCCCCGGCGCCCCACTCGGGCCGTCAGGATGACCTGCACCGCTTCAAAAGCCACCGCAGGGTGCTTGACATGCGGATCGACCTGATGCGGCGGTACGGGCAAGATCGGTTCTTGTGTCTGTCCGTCTCCTGTATCTGATCGTGGTCCGGGTGTTCGGCTGGCTGGTGCTCCTGGGGCGAAGTGAGGCGGTCAAGGATGTCGAGATCATGGTGCTGCGGCATGAGGTGGCGGTGCTGCAGCGTCAGGTCGTCCGGCCGAAGCCGAACTGGGCCGATCGAGCGCTCCTACCCGCGCTGGCGCGACTCCTGCCGCCCGGGTTGCGGGCTCACCGGCTGGCGACGCCGGGCACCCTGCTGGCCTGGCATCGCCGCCTGGTCCGGCACCGGTAGGCATATCCGGGCCGGTTCGGCCGCCCGAGAACGAGCAGGGAGATTCGGGACCTGGCGGTGCGTCTGACGGGGGAGAACCCGGCCTGGGGGTATCGTCGGGTGCATGGTGAGCTGGTCGGGCTCGGCTATCGCGTGAGTGAAGCGACCGTGCAGCGGATCTTGCGGAGCCGGCGGGTCGGCCCGGCTCCGCGAAGCACCGACACCTCGTGGAGGACCTTTCCACGCGCCCAGGCGCAAGGTTTGCTGGCCGTTGATTTCTTCCATGTCGACACGGTCTTCTTGAAGCGCCTGTACGTGCTGTTCGTCATGGAGATCGCCACCCGGCGTGTGCGTGTCCTGGGAGTCACCGCCATCCCGGCAGGAGCGTGGACGGTTCAGCAGGCCCGCAACTTGTTCATGGACCTCGGTGACCGGGTCAGTTCCTTCCGCTTTTCATCCGTGACCGAGATACCAAGTCACCAGCGCATTCGACGCGGTTTTCGCCGGCGCGGGCGTGACGGTGGTGAAGACCCCGCGCACGCCGCGGGCCAATTGCTAGGCCCAGCGGTGGGTGCGCACCGTACGGGCGGAGTGCACCGACCGCATGAATTATTTACCTCAAGCTATGCAAGTGCCACATTGACATCGAGCCTCGCCACGCTGAATCACCACAAGTACTGCGGTCTTCGGCATTGCGCCGCGCCTCCCTGCACGGGTATGGCTTGGCACGCCAAGCAGTAGGCGATCGGGCACGACGCCGGGGGATGCTGGATACGCCGGAGGCCGTCACCACTCTGCATGCCAGGAAAGCAAGTTCATCCGGGAACCCGCGGATTTAAGTGCGCTCAGAGGCCGTTCTGAGTGGTTCCATGCAGACCAGCGAGGGTGCGTGACCTGCCTGGAACGTCCCTGAACGGACTAGAACTGCGACTCGAACTGCAACTGGGATCCAACGCTGGCTCGGGCCTATCAGCATATCCAGCAATAGATCGTCTGATCTTCCGCCTGCGCTCGCTGGGCGAGATCTCTCAGCTCTGCGATCAGCGTCGTCAGGTAGCCGCCGTCTGGCGGTGCGAAGAACTCCTGCTCCCACCGTTCGACTAGATCGGCCAATCGGCCATCAGGAACGCCGGCCAGCGTGTCGCGTACGTCGGTGGGGAGCTCCTCAATGCAGGGCCCTTCCTTGTACGGCGAGTCTTCCGGTAGCGCTTCCCACTCCTCAAGACTCTGGGGCCCGCCCTCCGGCGGTGGATAGAGGCTGATCGTCTCTATGAGATCCAGGTCATAAGGGACATCCCTGATGAGGGCGATGAGGTGTCCGAGAATGACGCGGGGATCAATCCCCTTGGCGTCCACTGCGTCGAACACGGTCCCAGGAGCGGCACGGCCACTGTCCGGATCAACCATGGCGGCCTGTCTGTCAGCTGCCCGGTAGTAGTCGTACAAGACTCCCAACTGAGCCTCCGGCCGTGGTCGCTCGGTCTACCGCGTCAGGCGACAGACTAGGGGAATCGCGCGTATGTGCGAAAGAGGGTCAGGGCTGGGCGAACTCCACCGAGCAGCCTCCCGCTCGATCGTCCCGTCACCGTCGTCCCACCCGTCAGGGGAGCGGGTCAGGGGCCAGGGGTGAAGGTGGAGCTCCCCACTGGAAGAACGACCTTCACCTCTGGCCCCTGGTCTGCTGGGCTTGTCCTGGGGCGATGGTGACGGGACGATCAGGCTTCCACCTCAGCCACTGACTGCCTGCTGCCCGTCGCGATCATCCTTGATCCCGAGGGCCCCGCCGGAGGCTCTGTTTTGAGCGGCGCGCCATCACGCTGGCGGCCCAGATAAGAAAGGTGGCGGTCGGTAGGAGAAGGACGGTCCAGACGACGATCTCGCCGAAGAGAAGCGCGGCGCCGCTGGGAAAGTCGATGACGGCATCGTTCTCGTCCATGACGATGACCCTAACGGGCTGATGGAAGCCGGCGCCAAGGGCAGGCGCGGCCCGAGTGGCGGGCGCGCGCGAGAACGGCCCCCAGGCCGCACGCGCAGCGTGCGGCCCGCAAGCTCGGGCCGCGTGGCGGCGCTTGCGCCGCCCTTGATCTCTATGAGGGCTATTCGGCAGTGCGCAGCAGCAGAGATCTGGCAGGGCATGATCAGGCAGA
>NZ_JBYITD010000085.1:0-7611 GCF_057708945.1 Nonomuraea sp. bgisy101 | reverse complement strand
CGAGTTAACCAGCAGAGTCCTGTACCGCGTCAAAACGCCGTCATGGCCCTCTGAGCTGTGGTTTGATTGAGTTCGCCGGCGCGGACAGGATCACGGCTTGTGCCTGTTCGTTTGCTCTATCTGATCACGGTTCGGGTGTTCGGCTGGCTGATGCTATTGGGCCGCAGCCAAGCATCGAAACACGTTGAAATCATGGTGCTGCGTCACGAGGTGGCGGTGCTGCGGCGTCAGGTCGCGCGCCCGAAGCCGGACTGGGCCGACCGGGCCGTTCTCGCGGCGTTGGCCCGGTGGTTACCGAGCGTGCTGCGCGCTCATCGGCTTGTCACTCCGGCGACCTTGCTGGCTTGGCATCGTCGTCTACTTCGCTGGGACTGGACCTATCCGCAGCGGCCTGGGCGTCCAAGGACGAGTCGGGAGATCCGGGACTTGATCATCCGTCTGTCGCGGGAGAATCCCGCGTGGGGCTACCGCCGGGTGTATGGGGAACTGGTGCGGCTCGGCTACCAGATCAGCGAGGCGACCGTGCGGCGCGTGCTACGCTCACTCCGCTTCGGCCCGGCGCCTCGAAATCTCGATACTTCCTGGCGGACCTTCCTACGCGCCCAGGCCAAGGGGCTTCTGGCCTGCGATTTCTTCCATGTTGACACGATCTTTCTGAAGCGCTTGTACGTGTTGTTCGTGATGGAGGTTCGTACGCGGCGCGTGCACATCCTGGGCGTGACCTCCCACCCGACCGGCGCCTGGACCGCTCAGCAAGCGCGCAATCTCCTGATCGACATCGGCGAGCAAGCAGCATTGTTTCGTTTCCTCATCCGCGATCGTGACGCCAAGTTCGCCGCTGTCTTCGATGAGATCTTTGCCGCGGTGGGCATCACGGTGCTGAAGACGCCGCCGCGGACACCTCGGGCGAATTGCTATGCCGAGCGGTGGATCCGTACGGTGCGCGCCGAGGTCGCCGACCGCATGCTGATCTACGGTGAACGTCACCTGCGCGCGGTCCTAGACGAGTACGTCGGTCACTACAACGGCCACCGACCTCACCAGGCACGAGGGCAACGACCACCCGATCAAGACGAACAGGCGGTGGTGCCGACAGAAGGCCGGATCGAACGCCGCAAAGTACTCGGAGGAGCGATCAACGAGTACCGCCGAACCGCATAAGCCAGGCGGAGAAACCCCAGCTCAGACCGTACATGCGAGTTTTGAAGCACTACAAGGCCACGCCGAGCTCTTTGAGCGCGGTGTGGCCGGTCCAAGAGGCGTGGACACCGAGCAGGCACAACCGTGAGCTTCGACTCTGCGCCTGCCGAAAACTCCGTCCACGCAGGTCAAGCGGCATGTGAGTACTCGTGGAGAACCCCGCCGAGCCGATCTCGCCAGCGTATGTTCTGGTCATCGATTCGCTTCGGGTCGGTGATCGGATCGCGTCGTAGCCGTGCAGCTGCGATCCAGCGGCTCCTCTTCACAGGGCCGGGGGCACGCGACGCCTCATGCAACACTTTGCGCCTCGAGTCCTTCTGGGAGGTGAAGGAACCAAGAAAGGCGAAGGCTGTTGGAACCAGATCCCCTCTTCGCGGACTTCGTCGCAGAACGAAGTGACGCGTTGCTGCGGTACGGATATGTGCTGACAGGCAACACGCATGACGCCGCCGACCTCGTGCAGGAGGCGTTGCTGCGGATGCGCCGGGCATGGTCACGGGTACATCGCAAGGACAATCCCGAGAGCTATGCCCGCACCACCATGGCCAGGCTGCACATCGCGACCTGGCGCTTGCGCCGCCGCGAGCTGCTCACCTGGGACCTACCAGAGCGCGAGCACCACGACGCGCTGCCCACAGGGATGGAAGAGCAGATGTGGCGAGCGCTGTCCGGCTTGCCGCGCAAACAGCGAGCCGTGCTGGTGCTGCGCTACTACGAGCAGCTGAGCGACGCGGAGATCGCCCAGGTGCTCGGCGTCTCCCGCGGCACCGTACGCAGCCAGGCCTCACGCGCGCTCGACAAGCTGCGCGACGCCGTCCCGCAGGACCATCGACTCCCGTCACAGCCGTCCACCACCACCCAGGGAAGCGCCCGATGAACGATCTCGAGACCACGTTGCGCCAGACCCTCGGCCACGCCGCGGAACAGGCGCCGCACGCGCCGGCGACGCTCGCCGTACACCTGGAAGGCCGTCATCGGCGGGGCCGGCAGCGGGCGCAGGCCATGGGAGCGGCTGCGGCCGTCGTCGTGGTCGCGGCGGGAACTGCGTTCGTCCTGCGCGGCGGCCCCGAGGCCGCGGGCCCTGCCACCTCAGTCGGCCTGCCCACCACGGTCGCCTCGGCCGCGACCACGTCAGAGGCCACGCTCGCAGAGGATGAGGAGAAGGTGCTGCCGCGGCCACCCGCGATCGACCAGGTGTGGCCGGCGGCGGTCAGGAAGATCCCCGCCAAGCTGCCCGACGGCCGCGCGTACCGTCCCGAGCTCTTCCTCGACGACCACACGCTGCTCATCGAGACCTCGTCGAGTTTCGAGAAGACCGACGGGATCTACGCCTACGACCTTGGCACCGGCGAGGTGCGCAAGATCGCTGATGTGCCGACACCGAAGGGAACGGTGCTTTTCGCCTCCGACTTCACGGTCGGCGACGGGCAGGTCGTGTGGTGGACAGCTCTCAAGGGCGGCACGGCGCAGCTGTGGTCCGCGCCGGTGACCGGTGGCGAGTCGAAGATCGTGGCATCCCACCAGGCCCAGGTTCCGACCGAGGAGCGCGACAACGACGCCGCTCTCGACCGGCTGGCGATCGGAAACGGCAAGATCATGTTCTCCTTCCGTAGCGGCGGGGTGTTCACGGTTCCCCTCGGGGGCGGGACCGTCGAGCCGGTGCCGGGCGCGGAGAAGTTCCATGTCCTGAGCTGGCCATGGGTCGGCTCGGGCGGGGAATACGGTCCCGTCGAGGGCGCCAGGTTCGATGAGATCCTCAACGTCGAGACCGGCGAGACCAACACGGCCGTCACCCACCCCGGCGAGCGGAATGTCACCTGCGACACGCAGATCTGCAGCGGCGAGCGGGAAGAGGGCAAGCCCTTCATCCGGTCGCGCGACGGTTCCCAGCAGCGCGACCTGCCCGGCACCAGTGGGCCCGTTCCGCCGCCCACAGGAGGGCGCTTCTTCACGACGGCCACCCGAGACGGCATCGTCCTCCACGACCTGACCACGGGGACATCTGCCGATCTCGGAATCCGGCCCGACAAGAAGGGCAGCATGTCCCTGCCCATGCCGGAGGCGGACGGGCGGCTGCTGGGCTACCAGCTAGGCGACCAGTACGTCATCGTCGACCTTTCCAAGCTCTAGGAGGACGTCGCGGTCATCGTGGCCGACGGGGTTCCCGGCGAGGACGGGGTGGTGGGCGGCGGCTGCGGGCAGTCCTTCTTGGCCTCCTGACCGCACTGCTTTCCCGCCGGGTTGGGGTCCAGCCAAGGTAAGCCCGAAACCACAATCGCGATCTTGGCGTACTGCCGGAACGCCTGCGCGACGCCGCGGCCCGATCGCTGGCCAAGCTCGCCTTCGGCGACCTTTCCCGCTACGGGCTGCCCGCCCCGCCGTCGGGCCCCTACGAACGAATGCGAACCACCGGCGTCACCGTCGCGATCGATCAGGGCTTCGTCCGGCATCTCAAAGCCGGCCGGCTGGAAGTCGTCACGGAGATCAGCCGATTCGAAAGCGAGGAGGTGGTCCTGCGCGACGGCCGCCGCCTCCGACCGGATCTCGTGCTCGCCGCCACCGGATACCGCCCCCATGTGAGTGTTCTCAACGCCGCGGGACTACCGGTTGCGTCGTCCCCTTCACCGGGCCTGTGGTTCATCGGCTTCCGCACGGCGATCGAGGGAAACCTGCGTCAGCATCCCATCGAGGCAGGGCGCATCGCCGCGCAATCGCGCGAGCCAGGAGCCGCTCCCTGGGGCTGCCGGCCCGCGCGTGTGAGCCGAGTGGGGAGCCAGGAGGATGAGACGGTTCGAGGTCCTGCTCATGGTCGCCGATGCGGGGTGTCGTTCGCCGTCAGCCGGCCAGCCTGTCCACCGGACGGAGCTGGGCGAGGTGTGGTCGGCCGGCGGTCGTCACCGCGGCGCCCGTGACCGTGGTCAGGTGCGGGAGTCGCTGCAGCAGAGAATTCAGGCGGCGACCCTCGAGCGGGAGGGTGGCAATCTGGCGCTGGCGGTGGTTCTGCCAGAGACGGGCACGGTGATCGGCGATGTCGTGCTGTTTTGGACAAGCCGAGAGCACCGGCAGGGTGAGATCGGCTACATCTTCCACCCAGACCAGGGCGGCAAGGGGTACGCCACGGAGGCAGCCCAGGTGATGCTGCGGCTGGGGTTTCGAAGAACTCGGGCTACACCGCATCATCGGGCGTCTCAACGGGCGCAACAGCGCATCCGCGCGAGTTCTTGAACGCCTCGGCATGCGCCGCGAAGCCCACTTCACGCAGAACCAGATTGTCAAAGGCGAATGGGCGGATGAGGTCGTGTACGCGATGCTTGAGGATGAGTGGCGAGCGCGCTGACCTTCGACGCGCGCAGGCTGCGCCGCCTCGTGCGTAAGGGGAGGCCCGGATCGGATCTCCGCGGCAACGAGCCGGACATGCCTGTAGATCGACCCGACGCATCAGCAGTGATCGAGCGCATGTGGGCATGCCCATCAGCGTCAGTCCTTCAAGCCACGTCAGCGCTGCTATCGACATGGCACCTCGATGCTGGGTCCGAGGACCCGGGCGAAGAACGCTTAGTACTCGGCGGGGATGTCCCGGTGGAGTATATCGGCCCGTGCGGGGCCGCGAATATGGAGAGGCCGACCCCGCCGAAACCTCATTGCAGGATCGGGTGCCCGTGACAGTGTGCGGTCGACCCGAGCGCGGTGCCGGTGTCGCCACTGGTCCGTCAGCCTCGGGTCGTCGTCCCAGGGGGCCCGACTGGCGTCGGCCACTCCTGGGTGAGTAGCGCGGGGAGGACTCCGGGACTGGCTGCCCGGTCACGCGTGCTCCTGTCCGAGCCATAGCCACTGCGCGGGCACCACCACGGCAACCCGATGCCTGGATGGCGCGCGCGAGTACAAGCCCCCACGCGGAGGGCGTGATCGAGGCACGCCTGGGGCGATGGTGAAGATGGCCGGCTCGACGCCAAAGACCCGGCGTAGGCCATCACGTCCGCCGTACGGCCACCCGCCAGCATGCATCCGCCGAACGCCAGCAGGTTGGCATCGGCCATCCAGCCCGTCCCGGCTCGCCGCGGTGCGGCCCCGTGACGTCGAGGAATACGACCCCGTTCCCCAGCGGCGATGGGCAGCAACGCCGCTCGCCGGCATCCCAGCGCAACACCTCTTTTTGACTAGAGAAGCACTACAGCGATACTCTGACTAGAGTAACGCTTTAGTCAAAGCTCAGTTGCCAAGGAGACCACATGACCCGCGTTCCCCTCATCGACCCGGCCACCGCCGGAACCCCGGCAGCAGAACTGCTCACCGCCACCAAAAGGGCGATGGGCGTCATCCCGAACACGACCAAGGCGATGGCCAACAGCCCCGCCGCGCTCAAGGGTTTCCTGGGGCTCCTCGACGCGCTGAAGGAGGGCGCGCTCCCAGCCGCGCTTCGAGAGCGCATCGCACTGGCCGTGGCAGAGATCAACGGGTGCGCCTTCTGCCTGTCGGCGCACACCTACGTCGCCCGCAACGTGATCAAGCTCGACGAGGAGGAGATCACCGCCGCACGCCTCGGCCGTAGCGCCGACCCCAAGGCGGCTGCCGTACTGGATCTCGCGGTTGCGATCACGAACAACAACGGCCAGGTCGGGGACAACCAGTTCACCGCGGCCCGCGAGGCAGGCCTCACCGACGAGGAAATCGTCGAGGTCATCGCCAACGTCGCCTACAACATCTTCGCGAACTACATCAACGAAGCACTCGACGTGGACCTCGAACTACCGGTCGTCGCCGCCCTCTCCCCCGCTGCCGCCTGAACCCGGCACTCGCCATGCGGGCTGTCCGGGTGGACACCCGGACAGCCCATAGGCTGCGGCACAGTCATGGCATCGGGTTCGCTGGAGTGAAACTCCAGCGGAATTCGCCGATGGAGGGAGATCGGATGGCGACGTCGAGACGGTCGGGAGCCGGGGTGCGTGCAGCCAAGGCCGCCGCAACACGGGCACGCATGCTCGCCGCCGCCCGGGTACTGTTCGTCAGGCAAGGCTATGCGGCGACCACCATGCAGGCCATCGCCACCGAGGCAGGCGTCGCCGTACAGACGTTGTACTTCACCTTCGCCACCAAGCGGGCCATCCTCAAAGAGCTCCTGGACGTGGAGATCGCAGGCGACAGCGCCCCTTGGCCACCCTGGATCGGCCCTGGGTCGCCGAGGCCATGGCCGCGCCGCCGGTCGAGCAGATCCAACTCCTCGTCACCGCGACCGCGAGAATCCACGCCCGGGTCAGCCCGGTCCTCGAGGTGGTCCGCTCGGCCGCCGCCGTGGACCCCGAGATAGCCGAGCTCTGGCAGACCAACATCGGCCAGCGGCACGCCGTCATGGCGACCTTCGCCGGCGCCCTGGCGGCGAAGACCACGCTTCGCAACGGGATGGACGCACTGCGAGCCGCCGACATCTTGCTCGCGATTCTCGCGCCCGAGGCCTATCACCTACTTGTCCGCGAGCGGGGCTGGAGCGAGGAGTCATGGCAGAGCTGGGCCGCCGACGCACTCGTTCGCCAGCTCCTGCCCGACCAGGACACCTTGGCGCAAGCGCCCGCGGGACGCCCCGCCAAGGACGATCATCGATCGTCACAGCGGTAATGATTCTGCAGCGAACGCCTCTCAGGAGATGACCGCGACGACGCGCCTCTCCTCCTTCCTCACGTTTCCTCTAGACGATCCGTACAGGAGATCGCATCGTGCTGATACGACCAGTCCAAGCGTTCGCGCTGCTGTCCACGGGCTTGCTCGCGGGGGCGTTCGGCTACGGGGCCGTTAACGTCATCTATGCGTTCAGGACCGTGCCCCTCGACGTGCGCTTCACGTTCCATACGGCGCTGATGCAGGTCAACGGGGTCGTCATGCAGACGACGATGGCGCTGGCAATCCTCGCCTCACTCCTGCTCGCCGCCGTTTCACGCCAGGTCCCGCGGCTCCTGTCCGCAGGCGCGGCGGTGCTGGCCTTGACCTCGTTCCTGGTCACCAGGTTCGGCAATGTCCCCATCAACGGACTGATCAAACAGTGGGCCGTCGGCCCCGTCCCTGCCGAGCACGCGGCGATCCTGCAGCGGTGGGAGATGTTCCATGTCGTGCGGACCAGCGCCGCCTTCATCGCGTTCCTCCTCGTCACCGTGGTGGTCGTCGCGGGTGACCGGTTCATGAAGTCCAGAGTCGCCCCAGTCTCCGCATGAGAAGGCCCCCACCGGCTCGAGGGGCACCCAAGGAGGAGCCCGCTCCCTGCCACGCGTGAGCTCCCCCATCCCTTCACCCGCTCCTCGAAGCGGCCTCCATCGCCCCTGTGTCAGGCGCTCGCCGGATTCAGGACCAACCATTGTCAGGAGACACCTCATGAACGCCGTACCGCGACGCCTGTCGTCCATCCTCGCGGTCACGCTCGTCACC
>NZ_JBYITD010000084.1:0-8193 GCF_057708945.1 Nonomuraea sp. bgisy101 | reverse complement strand
GTGACGAACTGGCCTACGTCCAGCGCCATTAGCGCTGCGAGACGCACATGTTCGAAGCTGTCGCCGCGCTGTATCCAGAAGAGCGGAATCAGTATCACGCCGCCGAGAAGGCCGATGGCCAGGAACCGGATGACTGCCACACCACATGATCGTGGACTGGCCGGGCGATGCGCTACCTCGACATCCCCGCACTATGGGGCTGCCGGCGCTCCTGCTGGTAGTGGTGCTCCTGTCGAAGACGACTGCTACGGCGGCACCCTCACACGAGGAATTCGACTGGCTTGCGAAGCGCGACCCATTCCACCACATCTCCTGCGCGCCCTTAGCCCAGGTTCGAAAGACATCAGGAACGAACGATTTAGTAATGCAGACCAGAGGGCGGGCACGATTAACTCTGAACCGTGCGGAACGGAGCTGAACTGCGACTGTTACTGCAACCACAGGTCTCTGGCTTGGCTTTTTCTCGCCCGGATCGGTTCCGGTACGCTCTGGCCATGAGAATACGCTTCAGTTTCGGCCGGATCGGGGTCAGGAGCTTATGGCAGGCCAGCCTTGGCTTCGGGATGGTCATCGCGCTCTTTGGTATGTATCTCTTGGTTTCGGGTTATCGGTCAGCCCCCGAGACGCTACGAGTCGACTCCGCCGTACTTGGTGATGTGCGCAGCATCGGCAAAGTCCTGGGAGAGGCCACCACCGAAGATCCCGGCTGGGAAGGTGGAGAGAGCACAGTTACGAATATATTTGCGATCGATACCGGAACCGCGGACATTCGAGAGGCGCTCGAGAAGTCGAGCGATCATCTACTTCAGCGTAAATGGGTGATCACTGCTCAGCGACTCCCCGAAACGATACTTCTGGAAGCGATCGACCACAGAGGCACGAGCCTGCAGATCGATGCATTCCATCCATTAAAGATGGGTGAATATCCAGAACCGATCAAGAAGGCGGTCGGAATGTCGACCAATCCAGAAGAACTTCTCATTGTATACGCATTTGTTGGCTGGTCCGTCTTGCATGATGGAGACCCTGTTTCCGGCTGAGGTTCCGTCCAGCGGATCGACCAGCCAGGCCGCCGGTGCCTCCCGCAGCGCCATAAGCAGCCGAGGATCACCGGCCGTTGCCTCCTCACCGACGACCGGGGCATCCACCACTCCGCGCAGCCCTCGGCTGATCAGTTCCTCAGCCTCGCGGTCGGCCACGGTGACCACCTCATCGGGTGACTTCTCGGTAACCTCGCCATCGGCCAGCGCCCGAAATCGGGGAAGGATCGCGATCTCCGCGGCGTCGAGCAGTATCTCGGTCACCTTGTTGATCCACATGACCACGACCATAGCCCTGGCGTCATCCCGCGGTGGGCGACCTACATCGCGACGAGTTCGTCTCCCTCGGCAAGCATCGCGCCTTCCACGGGCCGACAACGCCCTACGCGAGGCCAAGAGGGCGAAGGCGTTGAAGGAGATGGACCTTGGACGCTTCACTCCGTGATCTACGGCACGAGCCTCACAGTGTGGATGAGACACGACAGCGACCAGCCGGCTCTGTGAATGCCTGGTAGAAGAAACGAAGAAGCAGCGTAGGAAGCAGGACGAAGGCCAACGGCACGAACGGGTGGCGGTGCCGCACTGTCAGCTGGGGCCTCGTCCAATGGCCGGAGACGTCAGGTTTGGCTGAGCGGTGTCCGGCGCCAAGGAAGCGCAGGGAATGCATGAGCCAGTATTTCCAGGTTGGCGATCAAGTCCTCTGGAACGCCTCGAGCGGAGTGGCCGGCCTGTTCATGCGATCAGCGGAGGCGCTTTCTCCCGAGACGGGATTGCCGACCGGACTCGGCCCTATGGAGAGCGACGAATGCGAGATCGACCTGGCCGCCTTCACAGCCTTCGTGAGTGCACTCATCGAGCGCTACGAGCGTTCGAATCATCCAATCCTGCACTCACTTATGGAGGGCTTCATAGCAACGGCTCTGGTGCTCCTGGAGCGCGGCGGAGCCGAACTCCCCGAGTTCGACGCCAACGACGGACGTTGGAGAGATGTGCAGGTGAGTGAGCATTCCCCATGGCCGGCGGCCGGTCAGGTACGTGATGTCGAGCGATGGGCGACCCTTTCGACACAGCACGCTCGGGCGATGCCACGCTGAGACCTCTACGACTCCTGACCACATGATCCGTGGGAGGGCACAGGCGTGGAGTACGCCCAGGGCTCAGGTTGTCGGTTGGAGTTGAACGAGGATCATCCAATTGTCCTCGTCTTTTATGTAGGTGCCTCGAACCCTGTACTCGCCTGGCTCGAGATCGATAATGATTCGGTCGTCAGGCTGCAGCTCAGCGCCGGGAATGGCGGAGTCGAAGAGTACGACTGCCTCCCTTACCTCCCATTTCAGGTCTTCGTCGTCGTCCCAATCCGGCTCTGCCACGAGGGCTTGCCTGGCCGCCGTGACCAGTTCGGCTTCGGAGTATGCGGCGGCCCATCGCAGGAAGAGACGTTCGGTCGGCAGATAGGTCGTCATCGCGGGTTCGTCGCCGAGAACAAGCGCCTGCTGCGCACCAACGGTGACGGTGCCGATGTAGCCCTCAACCGCACAGGCACGGCCATAGTCGCCCCAGGTCTCGACAGGGCCGTCATCGTCCTCCGCGCCTGTCCAGTTGTTCAGCTCGGACTTGGGGATGACGATGAGTGGCCCTCCTGCTGTACGGACCCAGGTGTGCAGCACTGATGGCCTCTCTTTACTGTGTGACCGTTCTGGGGTGGACAGAGTACGGGCATCGGCCTCTGGCCGAATCGCGCCCATCGAAGCTCAGATGATCTCAGGGGACTGGACTGACCCCGATCGCGGGAAGACGAGCCGGGCGAGCAAGCACGTGCACGGATCAGAGTCACGCCTGCCACTTGGTCACCTCCGCGCGACGCGTGCACCTCTCAGAGATGAGCACATCGTTGGCGATCACCCCGAAGCCGGAGCGCCTCCGCCAGAGCCATGCTGACGGCAGGTCACTTACTCGGGAAGATCGAGTCCGTGTTGCTTGAGCGCCTTGCGGGCGCGGCGGAGGCACTCCTCTGGGGAATCCGCGTCGGCGCGAACCGACCAGCCGTCCCCGTGCCTCGGTTCACTGCTCGCATGGAAGGTCCAGGGACGGATGCCTTCCCGTCCGGGGTCTACTCGAAAGAGAGCGCTCACGTTGCGCTCCAGCAGCCACTCCAGCATGGCGGTCGCGTCCATCTGGGCAGGCTACTCAGGCCTTGCTGGGCGTCGGATCCCGGCGAGTTGTAAGGCCTCGGGCCGCTACCGTCCGAGACCGGCGTCCAGGCCGCGCGTCGGGGCGGCGCAGGAGCACTCGACAAGGCATCGGGCACGCAACGGGCACGACCCCCGGAACAGCCCCGATAAAGATCAAAGCCCAGGGGGATGACCTGGGCTTTTCTGTGGGGGAGCCTAGGAGATTCGAGCTCCCGACATCCTGCGTGCAAATCGGCACGATCTTCAGGTGTAGTGACCTCGACCTGTACGGCAGCGTCGGTGTGGCCGTGATTGACCGCGGGTACCACCGTGGCCGTCGCCCCCATCCTCAGGGAGCGATCAGAACCGGAGTTCCCAGAGGCAGCCCTGCCAGCACCTTGAGCGCGCGAGCAGGCACGCGGACGCAGCCGTGCGTGACCGCCTTGCCGAACACCTTCCGGTCCGGCCAGCCGTGGAAGGCGACCGTGCCGGGACCGCCGCCGAAGGTGTCGAGCGTCGCCGAGTGCGTGCCGAGCGGCAGGATCAGCGGGCTGTAGGTCTTCTTCTTCGGCGACATCAGGGCCAGCAGGAAGGTCCTGCCCACCGGCGTGGGCGTCTCTGGGCCGCCGACGGCCACGGTCCAGGTGCCGAGTTTCTTGTTCGCGTTCATCACGGTCAGCTGCCTGGTGCCCAGCTTCACGACGGCGCGGTAGCGGCTGCGCGCCTTCTTCAGGCCCGTAGCCTTGATCCAGCCGGTCACGTGGTTGGGCTTGCTGGGCAGGAGCACGCGGTACCAGCCCTTGCGCGCCTCCACCACGGGGACCCAGGTCTGGCTGCCGAGTTGCTTTGCCGGGAGGGTGGCCGTGGGCTTGCCGCCGGGCTGGGCGTAGACGCCCACCGTGCGTGCGGGATGGACCACGATGCCGCTCAGCTTGCCGTACACGTCGGTGTCCTGCGGGAGGCCGCTCAACTCCGTGAACGTGGTGGCCGTGGGGAGCGCGGTCGCCGTGACCGAGGCGCTGGCGGCGACGGGCGACGCGGCAACGCCGGTGTGGGGCGAGGCGACGAGGCTCATGGTCACGAGCGTGACGCCGATGAGTCGGCGGGGGGCATCGAGCGGCACGATCGGCTCCTGAGGTGCTATGACACATACGACACGAACGCGTAACCATCTGGCCTGCTAGATAACGCTTTGGACCGTTTGAATACGCGGGGCCAGCGAGTGTGACATTTTTACACAGATGAGCCCTATGAGGCTCAAGCTCTCTCATACATCCCGAGGTGCGATCGTGACACCCCCCAGACTCTCTTCAGTACGTCGCTGGATCGCAGCGGCGCTCATGCTCGCAGTGGCGGCGCTCGCGGTGCTCGCCATCTCCAATACGGCCTCAGCGGGAGCGCTCCAGGGAAAGCCGCCCGGCGACAACGGCGACGTCAAGATCCACAAGTGGACGACGCCGGAGGACGACCAGCGCGACGAGCCGCATGTCTGTGTGTTCTATCTGGTCGGGTTCAACTTCGACGCGGCCGAACAGGTGAGCTGGGAGATCAAGTCCTGGCCGCCCACGGGTGACCAGACCACAGTGAAGAGCGGCACCCTCGTGCTCGACAACGACGGGCATGGCCGTACCGTCGACATGACCCTGCCGAACGGGCACTACAAGCTGTTCTGGACCTTCGCGGGGAAGCACGGCGCGCCCAAGCACAAGGTGTTCTGGGTCGAGTGTGAGCCCACGCCCACCCCGACGGGGACGCCGTCCCAGACGCCCACCCCGTCGCAGACGCCCACGCCGTCCCAGACGCCTACCCCGACGGGGACGCCCTCTCAGACGCCTACGCCGACGGGCACTCCGAATCCGACTTCCACACCCACTGCGACGTCCACAGTGACCCCCACTCCCACGCGGACGCCCACCTCGACGCCGGCGCCGAGCAACACGCCGACCCCCACCCACCCCGGTAAGGGAGATCGCGAGACGGCGACCAGCGACTGGCTCGAGTGGGACGAGAACATCACACGGACGCGGGACGAGCCCAAGCCCGCGCCCACCCCGACGCCGGTGAAGACCGACATCCCGGTCACTGGCTGACACGCGACACCGAACGACGGAGGGCCCGGATCAAGACGATCCGGGCCCTCCGTCGTCTCTCCGCTCCGGACGAGCATGCGCGGCGGATCCGCGGGCATCGCGTTCACGTCGCGGAGGAGCAGCGAACCGAGATCGCCGTCGATGATCCGGAGATCGAACGACAAGCGCGATCACCTCGCCGGAGGAGCACTCAAGAAGCCATCGGACACGCAACGGGGCCTCGCCAGCTCCGGCCACGCACCGCCACCCGAGAAGACGACTACCCCGGTTTCTTGGAGACGCGTCCCGGTGCCGGCAACTACCATGCGCGGCATGTCGTCACTGTCCCGCCATGAGGACCCGATTGTTCGTCCTACTGCCTGGCGTGTGCAACAGACGTGGACCAGTCTGCTGCCGAAGGGCGTGACGTCATGCCCGCCGTTAGGCACCACCGACGGTCACACCAATTGGGTGGCGGCGGTGACGACCGCGGTCTTCGACGGCCGTGCCGTGGCGGTCACCGGAGGCGGCGACGACACCGTACGGGTCTGGGATCTGTCGACCGGCGAGCGGGTCGGCGCCTCATGGGCTGGTCACACGAACGCGGTCCGGGCGCTGGCGATGTCAGTTCTGGACGGTCGCCCTGTTGTGGTCAGCGGTGGTGACGACGACACCGTACGGGTGTGGGAACTCGCGTCCGGTAGGCCGGTGGGTGAGCCGTTCCACCTTCAGGCTGACAGTGTGGAGGCCCTCGCGATCGCGGAACGCCATGGCCGCCGGGTGGTGGTCGCTGGTTGCTACGACACGACGGTACGGGTCTGGGACCTGGAAACACGGCAGGAGGTGATGGCACCGATCCGCGGCCACACCGGCCCGGTGTACGCGGTGGCGACCGCGGTGCTGGACGGCCGCTGGGTGGCTGTCACAGGCGGCGACCGAACGGTCCGGGTATGGGACCTGGAGACCGGGGATCCGGTGGGTAGCCCGTTCACTGGCCACAGTGGACACGTGGGCGCGGTTGCGGTCACGGAGCCGGCTGCCGGCCAGCTGGTGGTCGTCTCTGGTGGCTACCAGACGACCACACGCGTGTCGGACCTAGCCACCGGACTTCCGGTCGGTGACCTCCCCCGATCTGCGGACCTAGAGGCAGTGACGACCACGGTTCTGCACGGCCGACCGGTGGCGATCACCTGCAACTCCAACGAGCCGACCATCCAGGTGTGGGACCTGAAAACGGCCGAACTGGTCGGTGAGCTGTTCCCTCAGCATCCCCGCACGGTGCATGCGGTGGCGACGGCAGTGGTGGATGGCCGGCAGGTGGTGGTGTCGAGTTGCGACGGCGGGTCGGTCCGGGTGTCCGATCTGGTCGTCGGCGAACCGGCCGACAAACCAGTTCGCCACGACGCCGCGATCACGGCGGTGGCCACCACTTCAGTGGCCGGCCGACCGGTGGCGGTCACCGGCGGCGATGACGAATCCGTACGAGTATGGGATCTGGACACCGGCGATCAGGTGTGCCAGCCACTCACGGACAACACCGGCGCCGTCACTGCTGTGGCCGCGACCCAGGTGGACGGTCGCGCGGTGGCGATCACCGGAGCCAAGGACGGCGATGTCCGACTCTGGGACCTCACACTGGGGAAAGCGGCCGGAGCACCGTTGACCACCCACCGCCGCCCGATAACCGCCGTCGCGGCCGACAACACGGGCGACCCACCCCGGGCCATCACTGCCAGCGACGACAAGACCATCCGGGTATGGGATCTCCGCACCGGCGAAGAGACCGGCGACCCCCGCAAGAGCGACCATCGATGGGTACACGACCTCGCCACCACCACGCTCGACGACCAGCCCGTCGCCCTACTCGGACGGTGGGGCGGCGGCTTCCGGGTCCGTGACCTCACCACCAACCGCGACACCGGACTCCAGACCACCGGAAGCAACGGCAAACCGGTACGCCTCGTGGCCGCCACCATCGTGGACGGACGACCCATCGCCATCACCACGAACGATGACTGGCGCGACCCACCGATGAAGGTATGGGACGTCGCCACCGCTCAGCAGATCGGCCAACTTTCCACGGGAACCGTGAGCGCACTCGCCGCCACCACCGTCGACGGCCACCCCATCGCGGTTGCCGCCAGCCACAGAACGGTAGCGGCATGGAGCCTCACCACCTTCGACAAGATCAGCCCTGACATCGAATTCCCCGACTTAGTCAATGCCGTCGCTGCCACCCCACAAGGCCACATCATCGTCTGCTTCGACCGTGACATCGCCGTATTCACCGCAACCCGATCGAGCTGACCATGGCATGGTTCGACAGGACTGTAGAGAACCGGCAGCCCCCATCCTGAGAAGGGCAAAGATCAACCGCAGGAACCATCGGGGATGGGATCACGTCTGCCACATGGGGAACCGCGGCTTTGGCCGCCGAGCCCGTAATGCCTCGATCTCCTCGCGATCCATGTGCCAGCCAAGTCAGGAACAGCGCCAGACTTCCCCTGCGCTCGATAGCTGCCATCTCCGGGACTGTCAGGCGGGTTCCGTCAGCCGGTGACCTTCCACGATCATCGGTTGCCCTATGTGCACGACCGTCCTTGACGGGGTTCCGTCTCCCCGAATAATCGGGCAATGGGCGCAGGGGTTGCACGGAGGTCGGTCCATGACCTTGTGAAGCCCAGGTGTCCTCGAAGAAGACGTGCAAGGCGGTCAAGAAGCTGGGTGACCGGCTGGATTCGTAGCAGTTGCCGTATTTGCCGCTATACAAGATCGAAAAGGCCACTTCCCAATCATGGGAAGTGGCTTTGACCTGAGGTGGACCTTCGTTGTGCCTATTCGAACCAGGCCTGCGAGGCGCTATCTAGTGAGCACACCGTCGCAAGGCCGGAAGTCTCCGTCTCCGTCTCCAGT
>NZ_JBYITD010000083.1:0-8241 GCF_057708945.1 Nonomuraea sp. bgisy101 | reverse complement strand
GGCGGCGTAAGCCTCGCCCTCGTCCCTGAGGACGTCGTTCTGGTCGACGATGACCAGCGCCGGCGGGAGGCCCTCGAGTTCCTCGAGGGAAGCGCGCAGCGGTGACGCGGTGATCTCTTCGCGCTGTGCTCCATCGCCCGGGATGTACGCGTCCCAGAACCAGGCCATGCCCCTTGCGGTGAGGAACGACGAACGTGACAGTCTCGTCGAGCGGCGCCCGGCCCGTACGGTCCCAGTTGATGCTGATCGGCGTCTCGCCCTTCTGGATGGTCGCCGGGGATGACTCGACCGGGTTGAAGTTGCCGGCCTTCTTCAGCGCGGCGAAGAAGTCCAGGCCGGGCTTGATGTCGTCGAAGGAGCCCTTGTTGGCGAGGGGCCGCGGCGTTCTGGCTCATCGAACTTGATCGGGGTTTGAGGTTCCGCCGGGCACAGGAGACTTGAGAGAGCTCGTGGCTCGATGATCCTTCTTGTTGTCGAGGCAAGAAGTGTCGCGCAACAGCCGGTAGCGGGCGGTCGGCGTGGACAGCACGATCCCTTCGGTTGCGGGTGCCGATTATTCATCCGTGCAGGTCAAAGACATGGTGGACGACCCTGTACCGCGTCAAAATACAGCCACGTCGGCTCTGACCTGGGGGTTGACTGGGTCCGTACCCGCAGACAAGATCGCGTCTTGTGCTTGTCCGCCTGCTCTATCTGATCACGCTCCGGGTGTTCGGCTGGCTCATGTTGCTGGGCCGCAGCCAAGCGTCGAAGGACGCGGAGATCATGGTGTTGCGTCATGAGGTGGCGGTGCTGCGGTGTCAGGTGGGACGGGCCGAAGCCGGACTGGGTCGATCGGGCCGTTCTCGCGGCGCTGGCCCGGTGGTTGCCGGCGGTGCTGCGTGCTCATCGGCTGGTCACCCCGGCGACGTTGCCGGCGTGGCATCGTCGTCTGCTGCGGCGGACGTGGACCTACCCGTATCGGCCCGGGCGTCCGGGAACGAGCCGAGAGGTTCATGATCTGATTATTCGCCTTGCGCGGGAGAACCCCGGATGGGGCCATCGGCGGGTGCACGTGGAGTTGGTACGGCTTGGCGTCCAGGTGAGCGAGGCGACCGTGCGGCGCATCCTGCGGTCGCGCCGTTTCGGGCCGGCGCCCCGGCATCTCGACACCTCCTGGCGGATCTTCTTACGATCGCAGGCCAAAGGGCTCCTGGCCTGCGATTTCTTCCATGTTGACACGATCTTTCTGAAACGCTTGTACGTGTTGTTCGTGATGGAAGTTCGTACGCGGCGCGTACACGTCTTGGGTGTGACCTGCCACCCGACCGGCGCCTGGACCGCTCAGCAAGCCCGCAATCTCCTGTTCGACCTCGGTGAGCAAGCAGCGTTGTTCCGATTCCTCATCCGCGATCGGGATGCCAAGTTCACTGGCGTCTTCGATGAGATCTTTGCCGCCGCGGGCATCGCGGTGCTGAGGACGCCGCCGCGGACACCTCGGGCGAATTGCTTTGCCGAGCGGTGGATCCGTACGGTGCGCGCCGAATGTAGCGATCGCATGCTGATCTACGGTGAACGTCACTTGCGCGCGGTACTGGACGAGTATGTCGGTCACTACAACGGCCACCGGCCTCACCAGGCGCGATGGCAACGACCACCTGATCAAGGCGAACAGGTGGTGGTGCCGATGGAAGGCCGGATCGAACGCCGCAAAGTGCTCGGTGGCGCGATCAACGAGTACCGCCGAGCCTCATAGGCCAGGCGGAGAAACCTCAGCTCAGACCGTACATGCGAGTTTTGACGCACTACAAGGCTGCCGGCTTGGATCGAAGCCGTCCAGGCCGACGGCCTGCCCGCCCTCCGCAGCTTCGCGACCGGCCTCACCCGTGATCAGGCCGCCGTCACCGCCGGACTCAGCCTGCCGTGGAGCAACGGCCCCACTGAGGGCGCCGTAAACCGGCTGAAAATGATCAAGAGAAGTATGTACGGCCGCGCCAACCTCGACCTACTCCGCCAACGAGTCTTGATCATCTGAGCGCTACGATATCAGCGTCAGACGCTGTTATCCGATCGGTCCTGCGTAGATCCGGCACTGCCGGCCGTGGACGTCGGCCATCCGCTCGAAGGTGAGGTCGATCTTTTCGGCGACGCGTTGGGAGGGCACGTTGTTCGGGTTGATGATCGCGATGAGCTGATCGAGGCCGAGGACGTCGCGAGCGAAGTCACGGCAGGCCGTCGCGGCCTCGGTCGCGAGCCCCTGACCGTGGAGGCGGGCGGGAAGCTGGTAGCCGACCTCGATGTGAATGTCGTTGCCGACCTTCTGAGGCGTGAGGCCGCAGTTCCCGGCGAACTCGCCGGTGTCGCGAAGGGTGAGCAGCCATAGGCCGTGGCCGTACTCACGGTAGAGGCGCTGGTTCCACTCGATCCAGCTCCCGGCCTCCTCCCTAGTCTTGGGCGCGGGGTAGTAGCGCATGACTTCGGGGTCGCCGAGCATGGCGGCCATGTCGTCGAGATCGTCGGCGGTCATCTCGCGGAAGGCGAGGCGTTCGGTGGGGCCGGGGATCGGCATCAGGCTCCTTGGCGCATGGCGAGGTGTCGGCTGACGGGCAGCCCGGCAGCCGGACAACGGGTAGTGGGTAGCGGAATTGAGCTGCAAGGATGACCCGAGCTGCAAAGAAGATCAAGTCTTGTCCTGGCGCCGCCGCCGCTGCGATCCTGAGCGCAGGCGTTATTTCTAGCCGGGTCGGAGACCCATGCACCCTCCGGCGGCGAGGCGTTTGGCGGGTCCGAGTTCGGCGATCATCGGTGGCTCGCCCCTGTGTCTTGCCGAGGTGGGGCCAGTGCTGGGCGGGCTCCGCCAACCGTACACGCGGGTCGGCCGCAGTAACTCAAACTCCTCATTTATGCGCGCGAACCGGCGTTGCCAACCCGCACACCTCGATGCGGAAGCGGCGCGAACCTGACCGGCACCGCAACAAGATCAGCGCCAGACCCCAGTTACTTGTCGCACAACAGCTTTCGGAGAACACGCGTCGAGTCCTCCCGGTCGTTCTTCGCTTCCTCCGGGGCCAGCGAATCAGTGGACGGCGCGCTCTCGGCGCGCTTTTCTGTGATCGTGCGAGGAACCATCGCTCTCGTGGTCGCTATCGGCCTTCTGACGCTGACGACCCTGGAGAGCCGCCGCTTGGCTTGGAGCGTGGTGGCAGCGGCTGCCATGGTGCTCGCCTTCTGGCTCTGGTCCGTGTGGGGACGGCGACTGAGGGCTCCCGCCCGTAAGTGGCGGCGTCGGCTGGTGTACTCAGGCGTAGGACTGGCGAGCATCGTCTTGGCACTGCTCAACGGGCTGCCCGAGGTGGTCGAGCAGTGGGTCACTGGCGAAAGTACCGAAGAGCTCCAGCTGGGATTCACCACGATGGCCTGGTGGGGGAGAGTCGGCAAGGTGTTGCAGTTCATCGCGGCACTCGTCGTACTGATCGACCTGGCTGACCCCAACCGGCTGCGCGCGATCGGCGCGCGTGCTGGGCTACGGCAGCGCGGCATCGATCCCAAGATCGACCGCCGGACAGGCGTGTCTGCATACCTGCGCGCGGCCGACTGGCTGACGAACCATGTGGTGACCCGGCGGGTGATGCTGGGTGCGTACGCCCTGGGCCATCAGCACACGACGACCGGAGATCCCGAACTCGTCGACCCGCCGGCAACCCACGTGCCCGACCACCTGCCCCTCAGCGACCTCGACTACCACGTACTCCATGCCTGGTTCAAAGGCGAGATCGCCGGTAAGCCCATCGCGCCCGAACATGAACGCCAACTGGAAGCCATGGCATGGAAAGTGGTGACGGACCAGCTGTCCGATTCCGAGCGCATGCAGGTGGAGAAGGCTCGCCAGCGTCGTGCGCTGGCAGGCAAGGCGGTGGGGCCCGCCGTGCTGCTCTTTGGTGCCCTGGTGTTGGGGATCCGCTTCGCGCTGGACCCGGGCGACTGGTACACCCTCACCCTGGCCGCCATCGCAATAGCCGGAACAGTCGGGCTCTCGCTCGGGGAAGGCAAGCTCTACGGGCGCTGGTTACACGCGCTCTATCTTCCGCAACGCGTGGTGGCGGAGTCGCTGGCACAACTTCTCGACCGCGAGCGGCCCGCGCACCCGCTGCGTTGGCTGGCGTTCTTCATCTTCCTGTACGGCTTCGTCCTCGACCTGCTGGCGTCCTAGCGTCATTCTCTCGGATCAGCGAGCAGGGCGGCGGGGCGCCCCGGCACTGCTTCACAGACTTTGATCCAGAGCCGGCCCAGGCGGCTCGTCGACCAGGTCGATGAGGTCCCGACGGTGGCCAGGCTCCATGTAGCGCAGGCTGAGCAAGACGTCATCGCGGCCGCGCTGCAGGCATTGAAGACCCCTTCTCCCGCCAGGACGTATGGGCCATCACGCTTCTCCCGCCAGGACGTATGGGCCATCACGCGATGGGCTTACCGCCTGGTCAGTCGACCTCGAGCCCGTACCGACGGAGCCTTTCGGCCTCCTCTACCCGGCCTGCTCGCACCATCGCCTCGCTCATTGATCGGCGGCGTAATTATGACCAGTCTCGGCCCGCTCGCGTAGCTCCCCCACGCGGCCCACTTTGGCCAGCAGCTTGGCCAAGTGGAAGGCGGCGACCTCACCGGCACCCCTACTCGCGGCAGGTTGATAAGGCCCTGCGTGGTAGGCCGAAGGATGAGGCAGCGATCCGCGATATCACATACTGCCGAGTCGATTAGTCGGGATCTTGTTTAGCGGAGAGGCCAGACATGACCCTCCTCAGACATGACGAAGTCCCGAACCGAGGGGTGTTGTAAATCGATCGATTCTCAGTACCCGCCCCCTCGGCGTCATCGCCGCCAAGACCGGCATCCCCAAGACCTCCCTGCACCGCTACCTCAGCGATTGACACCGCGGCCGGTCGCGGAACGAGCGTTTCTGAGACGGCCCGCCGGCGCCCGCAGATTGTCAGTGCCCACGCATAGCGTTGGCTCACCCCCCGGACACCAACGACGACGGGCGGGCCGGATGTCCTTCACCGCGCTTCACCCCACGCACTGAGCCGTGCCGGCGCGGTGGCGTCCTTGGGTTCCAGCCGCAGCGCCGGTAGGAGAGCGGCCGCGTGTATGAGTGACAGCGTGATCTTCGTCCCGGCGAGGGCTCCCCAGCGTCTCCGCCGTAATCACTCGTGAGCGGGCCATTCCTCGGCCAGGAGCGCGTATGAGAGACCGTCGAGCCATCCCTTGGTGCGGTGGAGTGAGTCTCTCACCATGTGCTGTTCGCGGCGCATCCCGACCCGCTCCATCAGCCGCCACGAGGATTCGTTGTCGTAGAAGCAGTCCGCGTGCAGGCGGCGCAGGCCAAGACTCTTGAAGGAGATGTCGATGAGGGCGCGTACCGCTTCGGTGGCGTAGCCCTTGCCGCCGTAGGAGGGATCGAGCGTCCACCCGAGCTCTCCTTGGACGCTTTCCGCCTGGTCAGCGACCTCTTCCTGGGCCCAACCGTCCTGGACCTTCAGTGTCAGGTCGCCGATCACCCGGCCGTCCAGTTCGACGATGAGCAGGTCTACGAGCCGCTCCTCGCGGAGGAAACGCTCACGGTAGTCGTCGTAGGTCTCTGTGGCGGCCGCGACCCATTCGTGAGTCTCCGGCAGCTGCCGGAAGGCCCAGGTCGCGTCTAGGTCGTCGGGGGCAGCCCGGCGCAACAGCAGCCGCTCAGTGGAAATCGGCCAGTCCGGCGTGTCAAGAGGGTGACGCATGAGCCCTCATACTGACAGCGGGCTGTGGTGATACACAAACGGATTACTGCGGACGACGTCTCCGACAACGACGCGGCGATCGCCCTACAGGAACCGACAGGACACCGAAGCGACCAGGGCTCCCGGAAACCCGCGTCCTGAAAATCAAGTGGGCCCGGAGGCCGGGGCGGGATTGGTCGGGTGTCAAAGGGCGGGCGGGGTCGTCGGCTCCGTCTGGGGGACGTCGCGGAGGGCGTCGGCGACGGCGTACCGCGAAGCTCGATGAGCAAACAGCATTCAGATCAGTCAGTTTGAAGACGACCTCGGGAATCAGTGCAGAGGACTTCAGGAACCGACACTGCGCGGATGGCGGACCGCCCGACCGGTGCCGGAAAACGTGTTGAGAAGTTGGAGTGTTCACCAACTCCGAATGCACCCTCTACCGCCATGGCCGTTCCGTTGTTGCTCAAGCTCCCCGCTCTGGAGGGTCGGTTCGGTGGTGTGGTCGGCGAATGCACGGTGCTCCTCCGGTCACGCGCGAGAAGACACCTCACAGAATCCCAGTGGATAATGTTCCTTATCCGTTGAGAATCTTGGTCGGCTCAGTGAATAATGGGGTTCGCGCCTGCGCGGAACACAGGGCGCAGCTCAGCGGATAAGAGGAAGGGTGTGCTTCGGATGAGCGCTCGCATCATCGCGCTGCACGAGCAGAGCACCGAGCGGTCGACTGTCACCGCGGTGGCGGAGCGAGCTCTGGCGGCGATCGAGCGCTACCTCGACAGGTGCAAGCTCAGCCCGCACACTGTGAAGGCCTACCGCCGGCAGTGCGCCGCCTACGTCGCCTGGCTGGCCGAGCATGCCGCCGCGCACCCCGACGCCTTCGACGACGTCGTCGGCGCCGAGGCCGCGGTGACCGCATGGCGGCGCCACCTGCTCAAGGTGCGCAAGGACAGCCCGAGCACCGTCAACCAGGCCCGCGCCGCAGTGACACTGATGTACGAGCACGCGGCCCAACTGCGCATCAAGGTCAAATCGGCAACGGTGCCCCGGCCCGGGGAACCTGACGCGCTGACCCGCCAGCAGCAGGGCGCGCTTGAGCGCGCCGCCGTACGCCGCGGTGTACGCGACGCGGCGATCATCTACCTGTTGCTGTACACCGGCGCCCGCGCGGAGGAGAGCGTGCTGGATCTGGAGGACCTCGCGCTCACCGCGCGGACCGGGTCGGTACGGCTGCACGGCAAGGGCGACCAGGTGCGCAACGTGCCCGTGCCCGCGCCGGCGCGCGAACGCCTGTCGGCCTGGCTACTGGAGCGCGGCTCGGACCCGGGCCCACTGTGGATGGGACAGCGGGGGCCGCTGACCGTCTCCGGCATCACCCAGGTGGTGCTCGCCGCGGGGGAGGAGGCGGGACTGAAGGGCGTGCGCCCGCACGATCTGCGCCATACCTACGCCACCCGGCTCCGTCAGGAGGGAGCCGACCCCGCCCAGGTACAGGCGCTGCTCGGGCACGCCAAGCTCGACACCACCGCCCGCTACTTCCGCGCGGGTCAGGCCGAACTGGAAGCCGTCGTCGAACGCGTCTTTGACTAACCCCCCAAAAGACAGGAGAGGCTCGTGTCCCTATCCCAGCTCCACCTTCAGGTGAGCCAGGGCGAGCGCACCTATGACCTGCACGTGACGGCCGTCGACGGCGGCCACCAGGTGGAGGTGACCGGCAGCGACGCCAACGGCGAGCAGATCGCCGAGCTGCGCGGCACACTGCCGAAGGCGGACCTGGCGCTGGTCGTGCAGCTGCTGACCTCCGGCGCGGCCGCGCTCGGCAAGATGCCGCGCACGGGCGCCACGGTGGAAGAGCGCCGTCAGCAGCACCGCAACTCCCACCAGCCGTGGACCGACGAAGACGACCAGCGGCTGAAGGAGCTGGCGGCCGCGCCCGGCGCCAGCATCACCGGGCTGATGGAGCACTTCGGGCGCAGCCGGGCCTCGATCGAGGCCCGGCTGCCGAAGGTCGGCGTGGAGCCCGCGCTGCCGCTCAAGGCCCCGCAGTAGGCGAGCGGGCCGCCCCGGAGGGCGGCCCGCCGACCTGTCAGAAGCCCTCGAGCCGTACGAACGGGTCCATCCTGTCGAGGTCCACGCTCGATGGAACCGGCAGGTCGTGAAGCAGTCGAAGCGCCGCGGCGACCTGTGTGGGTGAACCGTGCTGGTGCGGAGCCAGCGAGCATCCACTCGCGTTTCTCGGCCTCGCCGAAGGTCCCCGAAAATCGAGAACTCCCAGGTCCGATGGCATGGAGGGTTGTAGGGCGCCCGGGGCTCGAACCCGGAACCTACGGATTAAAAGTCAGCAGCCCTAATACCGGGCTATGTTTCAACGGATTCAATTGTATCACTCTGTTGAGTTTTGTCGCATTTAAAATGTCTGAAAATGTCGGCGGGTGTTCGTGGGTGCCGATGGCCGAAGAGCACGCGACGAGCATGCGGCGGGTGGTTCGGCCCGCCCTGACGCGCTCTTGAC
>NZ_JBYITD010000082.1:0-8722 GCF_057708945.1 Nonomuraea sp. bgisy101 | reverse complement strand
AATGACGGTGGGTTGCCCGCCCTCCATCGCGGCGATCACTGAGTTCGTCGTACCGAGATCGATTCCGACGGGGCCACCGCGCCGGCGATCGCACCCCAGACCACCTCCTGAGAGCTGAGCTGAGTCAGACCTCGATTCTTCGCCAGGCACGGCGAAGGGCCCCTTTGTTTGAGGCTTGCTCCGGAAACGGTCCCTGGCGCTGAACGGCACCCATCGACGAGGTGCCCGGCGTCGCGGCTACCCGGTGGGGGATGCGCGAACGCCTCGCATACGATGGGCGTAACCCCTCGTGACGTTCGGCGGCACATCTTCACAACCCAGTCGAGAGTGACCGAATGCGTGGACGTGAGCGCGAATGGCGGGTAGCCCTCGGGCTCTTCCGCGCGGCGAGGTCGGGAAAGAGCGCGGTGCTTCTCCTCGACGGTGAGTCCGGCACGGGAAAGAGCAGGTTCCTCGCCGAGGCCGCCGACACGGCCGCCGAGCTGGGGTTCTCCCTCGCGGTCGGGCACGCGGAGGAGCTGGGACAGCTTGTTCCGATGGCGCCGCTGTTCTCGGCGTTCAACGAATCGCCGATCACGCTGATCAGCCAGGCACCTACGGTCGATACGCGCATCATGCTGGTCGAGCGGCTCCGTGCCAGGGCCGAAGCACTCGCGTCCCGCAATCCGCTCGTCGTGGTCCTGGACGATCTGCAGTGGGCGGATCCAGTGACTTTGATGGCCTTGAGGACCCTGGAGTCACAGCTGTCGCCGCAGCCTCTCGTCTGGATGCTCGCGCGGAGCACCGACCGCCACGGCACAGAGGTGGAACGCCTGTTTACCGCTCTTGAGGCGGAGGGGGCGGTCCGACTGGAGCTCGCCCCTCTTTCCCCCGACGCCGTGGCCGAGGTGATCGCCGACCTTCTGATCGCGCCGCCCGGCCACGAGCTGCTGGAGCTGGCAGCGGGGGCGGGCGGCAACCCCATCCTCCTGGTCGAGCTTATGACCGGGCTCCGCGAGGAGCAGGCGATCAGCGTCTCCGGCGGGCTGGCCCATCTGGCCTCCGAGCGACTTCCGCAACGACTCCAGGGCCTCGTGACGCGGCGTCTCGAACGGCTGAGCAGCCAAGCCCGCCAGCTGGTCGAGACCGCGGCGGTGCTGGGGCAGTCGTTCTCGCCCGAGGATGTGGCCGAGGCGCTCGGCAGGACGCCGGCCACTTTGCTCCCCGCCCTGGACGAGGCCATGGACGCCCAAGTCCTGGTGGTCGGATCGGATTCTCTCCGGTTCCGGCATGACCTGGTCAGGAAGGCTGTCGTCGAGGGGCTGCCACCACCGGTGCGCCAGGCCCTGCACCACCAGATCGGCGGGCTCCTGCTGGAGCGGGGCGGGTCCGCCGTCGGGGCGGCCACCCATCTCCTGCTCGGCGGCCAGCACGGTGACACGCGCACGCTGGCAGGGCTCGACCAGGCGGTGAACGAACTCCTCGCTGATGCTCCCGGGACCGCCGCCGATATCGCGGTGCGGGCGATGGAGCTCACCGACGACGACTCTCCGCAACACTTCACACGCACGCTGACCGCCGCGCACGCCATGACCGAAGCGGGGCAGCTGACGGGAGCCACCGACCTGATCACCAGGGCGCTGGCCCAGCCTCTCCCGCCACCGGCGGTGGCCCAGCTACGGTGCGCGCTCTCGGCCATCCTCCTTCTGGCCGGGCAGATGGCCGACGCGGTGATCGAGGCCGAGGCGGCACTCGCGGAACCCACCCTTCCCGACGGGACTCGCGACGAAGCCCTGGCGACGCTCCTCTACGCCCTCGCCGGGCAGCAAGACGGCGACTGCGCCATACGGCAGGCCGAATCGATCCTGGCGGGCACCGAGCGCCGCGCTGACGCCGTGATGGTCTCGGCTCTCGTGGTCCTCTCGGTCGCCCAGTGGGACCGCGGCAGGCTCATAGACGGGCTTCGCCTGGCTCGGAAAGCCGTACAGCTTGCGAACGAGGGCTCGAGAGCGGCTCGCCGTACCCACCCCAAGCTGGCCCTGGCGTCGATGCTGCTCGACATTCGCCGGCTCAGCGAGGCGGAGACCGTGCTCCAGGCGGCTCGTGAGGAGGCCAAGAAGCTCGGCCATACCGCATGGGCGATAGGCCCGGCCATCCTCGGTGCCCGCTTGGAGCTGGCGTGCCACCGGCTGACGGACGCGGTCACGTGGGCAGAGGCCGGTCTGGCCGCCGCCGACACGCTGGGCACGCATTTGTTCACGTCGATGGGTATGGCGGTACTCGGTACGGCGGCATTGAGACGTGGAGATCTTCAAACGGCGGCCGCCTGTGTGGAGACCGACCGCGCCCTGCTGCCCGACTACGCGGCGACACACGGGCAGATGCGCTGCCAAGTGGTCGCCGCACAGGTGGCTGAGGCTCTGGGCCAGCCGCGCAGGGCCATGGCGCTGATCGCCGGCCTCTATCCCGTGCTCGATCAGCGTCGCTCGCTGCTCGTCGTGGAGCCGACCGTCGCGGCGTGGCTGGTCCGCCTCGCATTGAGCGTAGATGATCGGCGACGGGCCGAGACAGTCGTCGCGGCGGCCGACCGTCTGGCCGCTGACAACTCGGACTTCCCCCTGTTCCTGGCCGCAGCGGCGCACGCACGTGGCCTGCTCGACCAGGACGTGTCGGCCCTCGCTGTCGCCGTCGCCCATGCCGTTGACGACTACGCGCAAGCATCTGCCAGGGAGGATCTCGGGGCGGCACTCGCGCTGAATGGGGAGCGCGACGGCGCGATCCGCAGTCTCGACGACGCGCTCGCCGGGTACGAGGCGATGGGGGCGGTGCGAGACGCCGCCCGGGCGCGCCGCCGGCTGCGCAGGCTCGGTGTACGGCACCGCCACTGGGCTCGCGGCGAGGGGACGGCACTGGGATGGGAGGGGCTGACCGCCACCCAGCGCCTGGTCGCCCGCCTGGTCGCCCAGGGGCTGACAAACCGCCAGGTGGCCGACCAGATGTTCATCAGCGTTCACACGGTCGCGTTCCATCTGCGCCAGATCTTCCGCAAGCTCGACATCAATTCCCGCGTCGACCTGACCCGCCTGACCATCGAAGAGGCTTACCTTCACCCCCGGTCCACCGGGCAGGAGTAGTCACTACTACCCAGTTGAGGGATGCGGGCACGCGCGGCGACCGAAAGCATTGAACTGGTCCGTCGCCTCCGAGCCTGCACAGGACGGCTCAGGACCGGCGGCGCCGGCGGAGTGCCGCGCGGAGGCGGCGGAGCGGGAAGAGCCCCACAAGGGGGCTCGGCGGCCGAGGTCCTCCCTGTCCTCCCGGTCGAAGGCGATGGCATAGCGGCGGGCCTCGTCCGCACTCGCGTAGCGCTTGTCCCCGCCCGCGCCGCAGCCGCGCCGGCAGTGCCAGCGCGTGGTATCGCGCTCGCTCGAGCAGCGATACCGATGGCTGAAAACGCTACAACGAAGCATCAGTCGAAGGTTAACCACCGGCACACGCATATCCGCGTCCGCCTCTCAGGGAGAGCCGCCTGCCATGGAAGCCACAGAGGTTCGCGCGATTCGCACCCAGGTCCCGGCCCGCTTGGACCGGCTGCCGTGGTCGCGTTTCCACTGGAGGATCGTCATCGGTCTGGGCGCCGTCTGGATCCTCGACGGGCTCGAGGTGACGATCGTCGGCGCGATCGCGTCACGGATGACCGAGCGGGGCAGCGGGATCGACCTGACCGCCGCCGACATCGGGACGGCTGCGGCGATCTACGTTGCAGGCGCCTGTCTCGGGGCGTTGATCTTCGGTCAGCTCACGGACCGATACGGGCGTAAGAAGTTGTTCATGATCACGTTGATGATCTATGTCATCGCGACGGTGCTGACCGCGCTCGCCTTCGCTCCGTGGTACCTCTTCCTCTTCAGGTTCTTGACCGGCATGGGTATCGGCGGTGAGTACGCCGCGATCAATTCAGCCATCGACGAGCTCATCCCAGCGCGCAATCGCGGGCAGGTCGACCTCGCCATCAACGGGAGCTACTGGCTCGGGTCGGCGATCGGCAGCGTGGTGGCGCTCGCGTTGCTCTCTACCGCCCTGTTCCCGATGCACGTCGGCTGGCGCCTGGCTTTCGGCATCGGCGGGGTGCTCGGAGTCGCGATCATGCTGGTGCGACGTAACGTGCCGGAAAGCCCTCGATGGCTGTTCATCCATGGCCGCGAGGAGGAGGCCGAGCGCATTGTCGACCAGATCGAGGCCGAAGTGCGCCAGGAGACGGGCAAGGAGCTCGCGCCGCCCGGCGCCTCGATAACCATCCGGCAGCGTGACGTGATCCCCTTCAGAGAGATCGCCAGGGTCGCGATGCAGCGCTATCCGCGACGGGCGATCCTCGGCCTCGCGCTCTTCATCGGTCAGGCCTTCCTCTACAACGCCGTGACCTTCGACCTGGGCACGATCCTCAGCGGCTTCTTCGGTGTCGCATCAGGGGCGGTTCCGTACTTCATGGCCATCTTCGCGCTCGGCAACTTCCTCGGGCCGCTCCTGCTGGGACGGCTCTTCGATACCGTCGGACGCATTCCGATGATCTCCGGCACCTACTTCGTGTCAGCCGGCCTGACGGCCCTGATCGCCGTCCTCTTCATGAATGGCAGCCTCACCACGGCCTCGTTCATGACACTCGTCGCGTTGACGTTCTTCTTCGCCTCGGCCGGGGCCAGCTCGGCGTACCTCACCGTCAGCGAGGTCTTCCCCATGGAAACCAGAGCGCTGGCGATATCCCTGTTCTTCGCGGTCGGCACCGCCATCGGCGGCATCACCGGTCCCGCGCTCTTCGGCCAGTTCATCCACAGCGGCAACCCCTCACTGGTCGCTCTCGGCTTCTTCATCGGCGCCGCCGCCATGGCGTTGGGCGGGGTGGCCGAGCTGGCCTTCGGCGTCCGCGCCGAGCAGCAGTCGCTGGAGAACATCGCCATGCCGCTCACCGCCGAGGAAGCCGAGGCAGACCCGGCCCAGCAGGCCGTGCTCGTGCGGGCAGGGAGAGAAGCGGGCCTGTCCGAGGAAGGCAGGCGGCAATTGCACGAGCGCGATGAACGGATCCAGCTGCGCAGTGCGCGCCGCAGGGACTGGGAGCGCAGCGGGCTCAGGCGATTCCGCCCCGGCCCTGGTAACTCGTTCTACTCGCCTGGCATGGCTGCCACCACCGGCACGACGTCGAGGTACGCCGCGATGGCGGATCGCGATCGCGATCAGGAGATTGAGGACCTGGCCCGCGCAGCCGACCAGCAGGGGCCCGTGTCGCGCGACAAGCTGGAGCAGGTGGTCGGCGGGCGTTGGTGGGGCCCCGGCCGCTTCGGCGCCGCCCTGAGAGAGGCCGTTCGGGAAGGCGTCATCAAGCGCTTCTCCGATGACAAATACGGCCCGGCCGACGACAATCGATCTTCCTGAGGGCTCTGATCGGTCCTCGAATCGGGACAAGGATGATCGTCGAGAATCGTTCGGTAAGGCTTCGTGAAACCTTCACTGAGGCGGAACGGACGTGTCCGAGCGACTTCCCTGCCCATCGCGAGATGGGCCGGGACGTCGCTGTGACCACCGTGCGAGAGCCAGCGCGGCGACCAGCACGAAGGCGCACCCCGCGTAGACAGCCAGCTCTATGAGCTGCTCACGGTTCTGGGCCGAGGACACCGGAATGCTCAGCCTGACGACCACCGACAGGATGTGCCGCACGATCGCGATGATGCCGACGATGATGAACGGCTCCAGCTGGAGGCGGCCCCCCTCGAGGTGGGTCTGCACCGTCACGAATATCTCTAGAACGATCAGAACGAGGAGGAGCTCCTCGAGGACGATGATGATTTTCTCCGCCCCGGACGTATCGCCTCGTATGATCGTGAAACACATCAGGACCAGAATGCCCACCCCTACGGCCACCAGCACGAACGAGACCAGATAGAGGATCACATGCTCGGCGGCGACCAGGATGCTCAGCAGCCGTGCGTTCGCCGGTCTGTGGATCACCGGGAGCGCTGAAGGGGCCGGAGAGGAAGGTCCGGGTGCGGCGGGCATCTGCGGTTGGTTCGCCATGTGGTCAACCTGGAATCCGATCCGGGGGCTCGAGAGGTCGAGAGCGACCGTGACGGTCCTGACATAAGGCGCCGCTCTCACGGCTACGGCCACGGCCGGAGCAATCTGAGTCATCACCGGCATCTTCCCCGTAAGGCAATCAGGATAATCATGATCTCCGCAGGTCCAGCCACCTCTGAGAGCTCCGAGAAGTCACCGAAGGCCTGGCGGAGGGAAGCGGGCGTCCGTGCGGTTGGCCGCGTGCGCGAACCGTTGCAAGCTCAAGCGCTCTATGCCCGGATCAGCCGGACGTCGTGCTGGCAGCATGCCGGCGCCCGTCGAATCGGCCGTCGTCCTCGCTGACTTGGCACCGGCGTCTGCTGCGAGGGGCCTGGACCTATCCGCATCGCGGCGGACGGCCAAGGACGAGCAGGGAGGTCCGGGTCCGGGACTTGATCATTCGCCTGGCGCGCGAGAACCCTTTGTGGGGCTACCTCCGCGTGCAGGGGGAACTGGTGCGGCTCGGCTATCAGGTCAGCGAGGCGACTGTGCGGCGCGTTCTGCGCTCCCGCCGCTTCGCTCCGGCACCTCGAGATCTCGCCACCTCGTGGCGCGTCTTCCTGCGATCGCAGGCCAAGGGGCTTTGGCGTGCGACTTCTTCCACGTTGACACGATCTTTCTGAAGTGCCTGTACGTGTTGTTCGTGATGGAAGTCCACACGCGGCGCGTCCACATCTTGGGTGTGACCTCCCACCCGGCCGGCGCGTGGACCGCTCAGCAGGCCCGCAATCTCTTGATAACCTCGGCGAGCGAGCGGCGTCGTTCCGCTTCCTCGTCCGCGATCGAGACGCCAAGTTCACCGCCGTCTTCGATGAGATCTTCGCCGCTGCGGTATCACGGTGCTGAAGACGCCGCCGCAGACACCGCGGGCGAATTGCTATGCCGAGCGGTGGATCCGTACGGTACGCGCCGAGGTGATCGACCGCATGCTGATCTACGGTGAACGTCACCTGCGCGCGGTACTGGACGAGTACATCGATCACTACAACGGCCATTGATCCCACCAGGCGCGTGGGCGACGACCACCCGATCAAGACGAGCAGAGTGTGGTACCAACGCAAGGCCGAATCGAACGCCACAAGGTACTCGGAGAAGCGATCAACGAGTACCGCCGAGCTGCATAGCCCGGCCGGAGAACCCCAGCTCAGATCATGCGCGCGAGTTTTGACGCGCTACAGGGGATATCGGTTCGAACGGTGCCAAGCCACTCTGTGGTCATGGTCAAGGCTCCTTCACATAACACCGACGGAAGGCGGGTCAGCGCAGCCCCGGCGGTGCTGCGCTGTACGGTGGGCTACATGCTTCGCTGTCGGGTTCTCGGGCATCGGTTCCGGTTCACCAGCGAAGGGGAGACGATGAGCTGGCAGTGCCAGCGAGGCTGCGAGGCAGGCGGCGCCAAACGGTACGCCTCCGCCGAGGATGCCCGCCGCTACGCCGAGGCCTTCGACAAAGAGGACCGGGACGATCTCGGCAGGCGAGCCCCCCTGGTGGGACTCCTGCCGCTCCGGCTCATCCGCGCCCTGCGCCGACGGCGAAAGACCTGACTCTAGGGCAGCACCGAAGCCAAGTCCCTCGGCATGCTCGATTTCACGTCCTCCCACTCACCGTCGGTAATGTGCTTCCTGAGCGCCTGCAAAACCGTCTTGACGAGATCTTCCGTATTCTCCTGGAATTCGAAGTCCACCCCGCTTGACACACGGTCGAGGAACTCCTCGCGGTTGACTTTCACCGGAACCGCGCCCGGGCGCCAGCCCTCGTAATAGAGACCACGGATCAGCAGCGGCAGCTGGGCGGCGAGGTGCGCGCTCTCCTCGACGGACAGCCGGTCGCGCAGCGCGTGAAGCACCGCCCGGAGAGCGGCGTAGGATCGGTTCCGGTGCTCAGCGGACCAACCGTGCGCCTCCTCGATCTCTCGCAGGACCCGGTTCGTCTTGTCCACCGTCCGGTTGAACGGCGCATAACCGGTCTCCGCCATCTCGTCCACCCCTTCGCGTTCTCTCGCGGCACTACAACCCTGGCTCCAGCCGCCCCCGGACCACATCCCCAAGACATGTAGTGCACCGAGCACAAAAGATCTCGACAGGCATGGGATTCGCCGCTCCGGCGCAGGAAAGGCTCGGTTGGAGAGGACGAGATGCGGGGACGCGAACGGGAATGGCGCCAGGTCGAGAGGCTGCTTCGTACGCTGCGACAAGGCGGGCGCGTGGACGGTGAGTTCGCGGAGCTGATCTGTGCTGACGATCAGTGGCTACGCGAAGCGTTCGACGCCCTGATCGCGGCAAGCTATGGGCCGCCACCCTGGTCGTCCCCTACCGCGAGCACCTGCGAGGCCGCCTGGCCGGAGGGCCCGGCATACCGGTGGCACCTCGTCGACACCACCGCAAGATCGAACCGCCAGAAGGCGGACCAAGATCCCGCGAGCTGGCTCCCGCCGTATGAGGCGGCTCGGTGCCGGTACGCGGCCGAGTGGACCGCCGTCAAACTCCGGTGGGAACTGAGCGTCGATCCAGCCGAGCGGGAGGCGCCTACCGACCTCGGGCGATCTTGCCCCGACCAGCGCCTCCCGACGTCTGCCGCCAACCAGCGCTGAGGGGAAGGTGGAAGCGCCTGGAGGCCTGAGCCGCGTACGCCCCGCCCA
>NZ_JBYITD010000081.1:0-11479 GCF_057708945.1 Nonomuraea sp. bgisy101 | reverse complement strand
CCCTCTTGTTGCTCTGAGGACGGGTCTTCTCCAGCGTGAGTAGTCCCCAGCCCTTCTCGGGCAAGTAGCAGTCCTTGTCGCGCAAACCTGCCGCCTCAGCGGGACGCAAGCCCCCGAAGTACATGCAGGCGAACAGGGCCGCGAGCATAGGACCGCGTGTCCTGCCCACGTAGGTCACCGCGGTCAGAAGCGCGCGTGCCTGCTTCGGGTTGACCACGCAGCGCCGATCGATCTCGCCGTTGGTCTTGGTCTTGCGGAACTTGACCTTGTGCAGCGGGTTTGCCGAAAGCTCTTCCAGCTCCACGGCGTATTCGAGGAGGTGGTGGAAGACGGCCCGCTTACGCCGGTAGGTCGCAGTCCCCCGCAGCCGTCCCGTCCAGGAGCAGCGCGACTGCTTCGAGAGCAGCACGGACGTGCTTCGGCTCTTCGAGGGCCTTCAAAGGTAGCGATGCGGATTCCAGCCACTTCACCGCCTGCATGATCTCGGCGGTCGGCTCGGGGCGACGATCCTCCGGAAGGAAGGAGTACTGACGCAGCGCGCGCCTGATGATCTGGCTGTCAGGCCGGCCTTTCAGATTGCCCGTCAACACGGGGGTGATGTTGGCCAGTGCATCGGTCATGCCCTCGCGGGACTTGGCCGCCGCGTGAGGCCACCAGGCGTGAACGTAGGCGACCGCGAAGGGGTACCACGTGCGAGCGTTCTTGGCTCTGGCTATGGAGGCTGGCAGGCCGCTCTCCAGCTCGAAGGCTTCACCGTTGCGCGCGGCCTGGCGCAGCTCGGACAGAAAGCTCTCGGCCAGGCCCTTGGTCTTGAAGGTGGACGACTTCTCACGGTTGCCGACCGTCCAGCGCACGATGTGGGAGACGATGCGCGGCTTCTTTCCGTTGCCGTCGTTGCGGGTGTTGATGCGGATGTCCCAGAACTTGACCTTGTAGGAGGTGTTCATGCTGCGCTCCTGAGGGATTCGAGCCAGGCGTTGAGGTCGCTGCGGTAGATGCGGAGTTCGCCGTTGGGCAGGCGGATGCCTTGCGGTGCCTTGCCGATCTCGCGCCAGCGGTAGAAGGTGCGGCGGGAGATGCCGCCGAGTTCGTCGAGGACCTGGGCCACAGTGAGGAGTTCGTCTCGCTTCACGCCGCCACCGCCTCAGTTGCCGAAAGATCCTGGCCGGTGGCTTGGGCTTCCAGCTCGCGCAGGTGGGCGCGCCAGCGTTGGCGGTTGCTAATTGACCGGAGGAGGCGCACGGTCAGCGGCTCCACGTTGGCGTCACCAGCTGGAACAGGGCGCCAGACGTAGCGGTGCGGGTCGGGGGCTTCGTCGGTCTGGCCGAGAGCTTTCAGGACCCCAGGTGCGGCGATCTTGCTTGTGTTCGGCCAGGGTCTTGTTCGACCACTTGCGGGAGACCAGGACGCGGCGACCGGCGTAACCCAGGTGCGCCGGCTTGTGCGCCTTGCCCGGGCACCGGCCGGGAGACATCCCCGCCTTGGCCCCCTTCGGTTGCACCCCGTAGCGCAGCCAGTTGGGGCAGGTAGGCGAGCAGGGCTCGTAGCGGAGGGCATCGACGAAACGGGCAGCGTGCTCGCGCTGGGCCTGGCCGTCGAGGGCCTGGTCGAGGCTCTTGGTGAGGTACTTGGACAGATAGCGGACGCACTGGTCGGCATCCGGTGTGCCCGCGAGCACGCCCTTGACGTCGACTTGGTCGCCGAAACGGATCACGTGCGCCGGTTGGGCTTCCGGGTCGGTGTCGAGCTGGTCGAGGGCCTCGTCCCAGGTGGGCAGGACCTCGCCGGTTGCCGGGTCGAGGTAGCCGACTTCCTCGTCCCAGACGGGCAGGTGATCGCCGTCGAAGCGGACTTCGTCGATCTGGGGCCACCACACCTGGTGGTAGGTCGCGGCGGCGATCTGCTTGATCTCGGAGCGTGGGAGGGTGCCGCGGATGGCCATGTGCAGGTGTGGGGCGAGGCGCTTTTGTGGTTCGACGCTGGCGAAGTACTGCACGTCGTAGCCCGCCACGCGGCGCAGATTCTGCACGAACCGGTCGATCAGCTTGGAGAAGTGCAGCGCGTCACGGGCCGCCCGCGTGTAGTCGTAGGCGTCCGGGTCGACCGGAGCGCCGTTCATGACCTTGCCGTAGGACGGCAGGGTGAGGGTGACGAACAGCGACGGCCGGTAGGTCACGCCGTCCGAGCCGGTGAAGACCCGCCCGAGCGTGGTGTTGGTCATTGTGCGCTTGGGCAGATCGGGAGCGTCCTGCCGCCGGCGGGTGGATCGGGAGCGCTTGGCGGTGGTGCGGCCGAGGACGTTGCCGCGCATGCCCGCCTCGTTGATCTCCTCGTCCAGGTCGACGATGACCGCGTCGAGGTCGGTGGTGTCCTCGCCGAGGCGGTCGGCTTGGTCGCGTTGGGCTTGGATGTCGGCGCGGAACTCGATCAGCCAGCGTTGTTCCTCGTTGGCTGGGTCGGGGGTGATGGCGGGTTCCTCGTCCAGGTGTGGAGCCGGAGGACCGCGTGCGCGAACTGGGCGATGCGTCAGTCCCGTTCCGGTTCGACACGCATGCGCTGATCTTCAGCGAAGACGCCGTGGGCCTGGAGGCGCGTCTGCACGCGGAGCTGAATGACCGGCGGCTCAACAAGGTGAACCTACGGCGAGAGTTCTTCCACGCCACTCCGGCGGAGGTACGGGGCCTGTTGCAGAAGATTGCTGGTCAGCACCTCCTGGAATACCGCGATACGGCCGAAGCTCTGGAGTGGCGGCAGTCGGCTGGGGCGACTGAACCGGCCTAGCTCCGCCATCCGTTAGCGGATGGGATGGCTGTTCACCCGCTCGCGGACTGCCGAATTGCTCTCATAGGGATCAAGGGCGGCGCAAGCGCCGCCACGCGGCCCGAGCTTGCGGGCCGCACGCTGCGCGTGCGGCCTGGGGGCCGTTCTCGCGCGCGCCCGCCACTCGGGCCGCGCGGGACAAAGCCGTTCTATTCCACCTCGCCAGTCGGCGACTCACGCCAGGCCTCCCAATGGAAGGCATCGCGCCAACCCGAGATGCGATACATCCACATCGTGAATGCCTGAGCCACCACTCGGATGTCTCGGCATGTGGTCTGGAAGTGAGCGTCGGCGCCACCATCGCGATGCTCCAACCAGTACGTTCCATCATCCTGACGGTATGCCTGCATGTAGTACTCAGAGTTTTCCGCATCTGAACGTTCCAGGATGAGGAAACGGTTCTTCGCCGACAACTCATTCAGGAGCTTGCGGATGTCCTCCGAAGTCGGGCCATCAAGAGAGTCACCACGCTCATTGAGCGCGCGAACGGCTTCCTTCACGGACAGAGAGTATGCCTCCGGCGGGGGCTCTCCGGCTCCGGGATGATCGCCGCGCGCCCTTGGAGTTCGTAGGTGGCTGAGGTGGAAGCCTGATCATCCCGCCCGCCATCGACCGGGACAAGCCGAGCAGACCAGGGCCACGGGTACCAGATCGTTCGTCCGGTGGGGCGCTCCATCTGGTACCCGTGGCCCTGGCCCGCTTCCCCTGCGGGCGGGTCGACGGCAGACGGGAAGATCAGGCGAGTGAGGTATCGCAGGAACCCGGGCGAGTGCTGGCGAGATCGGCACTATTAGGCTCTTGAGCCGTCCACCCATGCCCAAACGATCACCAGCGCTTCGGGGTTGGTCGCTGGCCTGTTGATGGCTTCCAGAATCTCCGGCTCATTCTCCAGGTACATAGGGTCGAACGGGCGCAGAACGAGTTCGTTAGTTTCCCAATTAGGAGATTCCATGGTCACGGACACGGGGAGGCTGTCATTGGTCGTTCTCCATCCACGGCCGCCCAAGTGTTTCATGGCTTTCTTAACCGAGTCCGTGCCGTTCTCGCCTCTGGTATCGACTACAAGTGTGGTGATGACATCAGTGGTGCCCTCGTAGCCGCCCTCTGAGGTCGACTCACCCATGACCCCTCCGATGCTGCGCGCCTCATTAAGGACTGCAGGGTCCACCCGAAGAGTCGTGTGAGTGAGTCCGCAGCTTGAAACCAGCACGCCACCGATCAAGAGGGCAATGGCCATCATCCGGACATGGCCTATCTGTCTCCGGTGGAGGCGTACGCGCTCAGATAAGGACATGGCAGGCGTGCTCGCTTCCGACGGCGCTGCAGGAGAAGGAGCACGATCATCTCGTGCGCCATCGACCTGGGACAAGCCACTGGAGCGCGAGGCCAACACCTGCTAGATGCGGCTGACCCATTGGCAAGCAGGTGATTCACCGAGCTTCCTGGGAGCCATCTTGGGAGCCACTGGAACGGACGATCATGAACTGCGGCGGACGGAGACGTACGGTGAGGATGCCGCCAGACGAGGTGGCGGACGCCTATGAACGCCCATGAAGATCGTTTGGGGACCTACGGATTAGAAGGCAAGGTGTGCCATTCGATCCAGGAGCGAAGCCGCTGGAAGGTTTCGGCCAGAGTGGGCCTGGTCAATCCCCGTAGCAGTGCAACATCAGATCGGGCACTGTACGCCAGTTCATCAGCAGCTTCCGTATGGCCGCTACTAATTCACGCTGTACGTCATCGCCAGCAACTGCCTCCAGACGATCGACGTCAGCCTCGAGCAGGGGTAGGTCACGGTGATCGAGAACGGTGTCCGCCCATGGGTCGAGCTGCCCGAGAATCGGTAGCCTGTTGCCTCCGGCACTGTTCACCAGTGGCAATAGCTTTTCCACCTCCACGTCCAGCAGCCAACCTCGCTGCTGCGCGATCTCCCACTCCTCAGCATTGGCGTGGCGGTGCTCACGGCGCTGGGCCCGAGTAGCCCGACGTAGGCTCTTCGGGCGAGTCTGTGGAGGACGCAACGCCAACAGCAGGCCCATGCCGACGAGAGTACTCGCAAGATCCGGAACATGTTCGGAATGATCTTTATCGGGTCTCAGGTACCTGAAAGCCGCGCGCAGGTCAGCACGGTCGCACAGCTAGAAACGACGTTCCACTTCTAATCCGACGGTCGCAGGTTCGAATCCTGCAGGGCGCGCTTTGATCATGGCGTTGACCTGCGGAAACGCGCGCCACGGCACTCTTGCAGAACATTGTTCCGACCCATCCGTGCTCCTACCGTGCTCGCCCATACCAACCCTGTACACACCATGATCACCATGCCGTTCATCACCGCACTCACCACCCCTGCCACATGACGAACGGCCCCGTCCCGCCGCGATTCCAGCGGAACGAAGCCGTCATCTCCCCCGGCCGAGCCTCTCCCTCTCGCTACACGCGAAGCTGCCGCAGAACGCCTCGGCCCTCATCGCCATCGCCTAGTGCGGTGACCATGAACGTTCGCCGGGTCGGGTGATCACGCGGCCCGGTGCGCTGGTCGTCCCCAACGTCGTTGTTTCTCGCTGCGGATGCGGGCGCGTTCACGACGTTGGGCGTCCAGCACGTCGGGGTGGCGTGTAGTGCTTCAAAACTCGCATGTACGGTCTGAGCTGGGGTTCCTCTGCCTGGCTTATGCGGCTCGACGGTACTCGTTGATCGCGCCGCCGAGCACTTTGCGGCGTTCGATCCGGCCTTCCATCGGCACCGCCAGCTGTTCGTCTTGATCGGGTGGTCGTTGCCCTCGCGCCTGGTGAGGTCGGTGGCCGTTGTAGTGACCGATGTACTCGTCCAGGACCGCGCGCAGGTGACGTTCACCGTAGATCAGCATGCAATCAGTGCACTCGGCTCGCACCGTCCGGATCCAGCGCTCGGCATAGCAATTCGCCCGAGGTATCCGCGGCGGCGTCTTCAGCGCCGTGATGCCCGCGGCGGCAAAGATCTCATCGAGGACGGCGGTGAACTTGGCGTCCCGATCGCGGATGAGGAAACGGAACACTGCTGCTTGCTCACCGAGGTCGATCAGGAGATTGCGGGCTTGCTGAGCGGTCCAGGCGCCGGTCGGGTGAGAGGTCACGCCCAGGATGTGGACGCGTCGCGTACGGACCTCCATCATGAACAACACGTACAAGCGCTTCAGAAAGATCGTGTCAACATGGAAGAAATCGCAGGGCAGAAGCCCCTTGGCCTGGGCGCGCAGGAAGGCCCGCCAGGAAGTATCGAGATTTCGAGGCGCCGGGCTGAAGCGGCGTGAGCGCAGCACGCGCCGCACGGTCGCCTCGCTGATCTGGTAGCCGAGCCGCACCAGTTCTCCATGCACGCGGCGGTAGCCCCACGCGGGGTTCTCCCGCGACACACGGATGATCAAGTCCCGGATCTCCCGGCTCGTCCTTGGGCGCCCGGGCCGATGCGGGTAGGTCCAGGTCCGGCGGAGTAGACGACGGTGCCAAGTCAGCAACGTCGCCGGGGTGACCAGCCGATGGGCGCGCAGCACGCTCGGTAACCACTGGGCCATCGCCGCGAGAATGGCCCGGTCGGCCCAGTCCGGCTTGGGGCGCGCGACCTGACGCCGCAGTACTGTCACCTCGTGACGCAGCACCATGATCTCAACCTTCTTCGACGCTTGGCTGCGGCCCAGCAACATCAGCCAGCCGAACACCCGGACCGTGATCAGATAGAGCAGGCGAACAGGCACAAGGCGTGATCTTGTCCGTGCGGGCGGAGTCAGTCAAACCACAGCTCAGAGTCGTGACTGCGTTTTGACGCGGTACAGCCCGCCTGGCCGCACGCCTGGCTGTGGCGGTCAGCCGGATGACCCTGATCCGACTGATCCGCGCCCTGCCCGAGCCCGCGCTCCAGAACGGCCCGGCCGTGCTGAGCGTGGACGACTTCGCCCTGCGCAAGGGCAGGATCTACGGCACCATCCTGATCGACATCAGCACCGGACGACCGATCGACGTCCTACCCGACCGCACCGCCGACACCCTGGCCACCTGGCTCCAAGAACACCCCGGCGTGGAGATCGTCTGCCGCGATCGCGCCGGTGCCTATGCCGACGGCGCCAGCCGCGGGGCACCCGAGGCTACTCAGGTTGCTGATCGCTGGCATGTCTGGCGAAACCTCGACCAAGCCGTCGAACGCACCATCGCCACGCACCGCCGGCATCTGCAGGCCATCAGCCCGGCATCGGTTCCCCAGTCCGGTCCCGCCCCGGCGCTGCTCGCGCCACCTCCGCCTGCTGCCCAGCCGCCGCGCACGCCGGAGACCAGGCAGGATCGGGTCGCGGTCCGCACCCGTGAACGGCATGCCGCCATCCACGAGCTGCTCGCCCAAGGCCAGCCCCTCCGGCAGATCGCCCTCCGGCTGCATCCGGGCCGCAACACCGTCCGCCGCTTCGCCCGCGCCACCACCCCCGAAGAACTGCTCGTCCACGCCGGCACCGGCCAGCAGGCCAAGAGCCTGGAAGTCTTCGACGACTACCTGCGCCAGCGCTGGGCCGACGGCTGCACCAACGCCGAACAGCTCTACCGCGAACTACAAACTCGCGGCTACCCTGGCGCCAGCACGGTGGTCCGCCAGTACGTCCGGTCGTGGCGGACCGCTCTTCCTGCCGCGCCGCCATCGCAGCGGCCCCCTACAGTGCGGCAGGCCGTCGGCTGGTTCCTGCGCAACCCCGCCAACCTCGACCCCGACGAACAGAGTGGGCTCGACACGCTGTGCGCCACCAGCCCTCAGCTTGCCGCACTGCGCGGTCATATCCGGCACTTCGCCGAGATGATGACGCACCGCCGCGGTCGGCAGCTCGACGCCTGGATGACCGCGGTCCTCGCCGACGACCTTCCTGAGCTGCACTCCTTCGTCAAAGGTCTACGCCGTGGCCGGGAGGCCGTCGCTGCCGGCCTCACCCTGCCCTACAGCTCCGGCCCCGTCGAAGGCCACGTCAACCGGATCAAAACGATCAAGAGGCAGATGTACGGCCGCGCCAAGCACGATCTCCTCCGCCTTCGCGTCTTGCTGGCGGACTGATGGCCCACTCACGGAATGTGTGCCTGAGCCAGAATTCGGCCGTCGTTGACAGCGCAGCAGGTCGGCGCGGCGAGTTGTGCTGGCTCGGTCAGCGCGGGGCGCGGCCCAGGCCGAACTCGCCGCCATTCGGGATGAACGGTTCCGCAGCTCGTGGTCCCCCGTAGCACCGCCGCGTGGTGGACGACATGACCATCGCGTGCGGGACTCCGGCGAAGGCGGCCGGTGTGGCGGTTGAGCACCGAATGGGCAGAGAAATGACCTGGGTTCTGGACATTTCGTTGAGGAAACATCTTGGCTTGCGGTTTCGATCTGTGGACCCGAGCCGCATTCCATATGTCAAGTAGATCGGCAGGACCGAGGGGATGTTCCATGGGCGGTATCGACGGTATGGATCTGGGCACGTTCGGCATCTACACCTTCGACTTCGAGCATCAGCCGGCCGCGCAGATGCGCGAGTCAATCCAGGAACTGGAGAAACAGGGTTGGCGAGCGTTCTGGATGCCCGAACTCCTCGGACGTGAGGCGCTCACCCACGCCGGCTTTCTGCTCTCCTGCACTGAACGCCTGCACATCGTGAACGCCATCGCGCAGATCTGGTCCCGCGAGGCCAGGTGGACGCACGGCGCCGCCCTCCTGCTGGCCGACGCCTACCCCGACCGGCACGTGCTCGGGCTGGGGTTCGGCGGGCAACGACGGCCGGGGACCAAGCCGCTGGCGGCCATGAGCGCGTACCTGGACGAGATGGACGCCCTCGAGATGCTCAACCCCGCGCCGAAGGCCCAGGTGCGCCGTATCCTGGCCGCGTACGGGCCGAAGATGCTCGAACTGGCCCGCGACCGCACCGCCAGAGCCCACACGTACCACGTCACCGTGGCGCACACCGCGCAGGCGCGGCAGATCCTCGGCCCCGCCGCGTTCCTGGCCGTTGAGCACGCGGTGCTGTTCGAGACCGACCCTGCCGCGGCCCGAGCCATCGCCCGCCAGCACCTGGCTCCCTACCTGAACAGCCCGTACAACAGGACGAAGTTCCGCCGCCTGGGCTACGCGCAAGAGGAGATCGACGGGGGCGGCAGCGACCGGCTTATCGACGATGTCGTGTTCTGGGGAGACCTCGACACCATCGTCGGCAGACTCCACGACCACGTCACGGCCGGCGCCGACCACGTCGCCGTACAGGTGATCGGGATCGAACCGGGCCAGACGGCGATGCCCTACTGGCGCGAGCTCGCCGACGCGCTCTCCCCCGCGCACGTCAATGCCTGAGGGAGCCGGAGAACCGCCGTTGGCTTGGTGGCGTCCAGCGCAGGTGACACAACGCGGCCTTCCGCGACCACTGTCCACTTCACAGTCCGCTCCGTGACCAAGAAATGAGCCGCTTGTGTTCCCAGGAACGCAACGTGTCATAAGCGGATCGAGGGCCGCGTGCGTCGTCTCCTCGTACCGGAGGACGAGCTCTTCCGGGTCGCTCTGCGTCCGCAACGCGTAGCGCAGCAACTCGGCCTGCACCAATGCCATCGAGATCCCCTGGCAGAACGTCGGGTTGGTGGTCGCTCACACGTCCCCGACGCTGACCAGTCCCGTCACCGACAGCACTCCGGTGATGGGCTCGCCGTACGTGGCCCACTCGCGCAGGTGAGGGAACAGGGCGACGGCCAGGTCCCAGACGTGCTCCTCGTACTGGAGCCCTAGCCCGCCGCATTCGAGGTTGCAGCCGAGCCGGTGCTGCGCGACGAGCGGGCGGTCCTCCTGGTGGACACCTTCGAACGGATCCAGGGCCTGGAGGGCTGGCTGCGGGAGCGCTTCCTGCCGCGGCTACGGGTGGGCGCGCTGTTGGCCTTCGCCGTCGGCCATCCGCCGGCCTTGCTGCTGAGCGCGGCGGTGGCGGTCAAAGACGGCGGAGCGAGCAGGCGCTGGACGCGCAACCAGGATGGTGGCGACCCTGCTGGGCCAACTGATGGGCGAGGTGCCCTCGGCTGCCCACCGGCACGCCCTTGAGATCTGCGCGCACGCCTACACGACCACAGAGGACCTGCTGCGCGCGGCCCTTCCGGAGGACGCCGGGGCGCTGTTCGGCTGGCTGCGGCGAGCGGGATCCCGCCCAGGCGCTGCGCGATCTGCCGGAACCGGCCATCGAGCGCGTCTGCGCCCACCTGTGGCACCGCGAGCTGTGCGGCACCGGGGTGCCGCACTCGCACGCGGGATAGAGGTTCAGCTCACGCCATCGCTGCCTGGCACGTCTCGACCGATCCGTGCCAGGCGGGACGCGGCGTAAGCGTCGGCCGGCCTCCTTGGCCAGCCGTCGCGAGATCGTGCCGCCCAAGCGGATGACGCCCCGGAGGTTCGGGCGGGCGGCCGCCGGATCGATGCGGCCGTTGGTGAGCAGCGGTTGGATCATGCGCTAGTCCTTGCTGGCGCACATGTCGTAGCCGACCGACTCCTTGTAGGTGTTGATGTAGATGGCGTCAGCCTGGCCGCGCGCCTGACTCGATCAGCAGCACCCGGCAGGACGGATCGGCACTGAGCCGGTAGGCCAGCACGCATCCGGCCGATCCGGCTCCCACGATCATGTAGTCGTAGGCATCGCTCTGTTGAGCGGGCTCGGCGGACGGAGGGGAAGACACCCTGCGTGTCCTTTGGTTGTCTTGTGGGGACATGGGCTACTGCGTGGCTCGCCAGATGGTGTGGGTGTCGAAGACGGTCTCGAACCGCTGCGCGATCCCGTCCAGGAGGTGCCAGACATGGACGAACCTGGCCGCTCCTTCCTTACCGGTCGTGCGATTCACGCCGCGGTACTCGCCCTGGACGAAGAGCTTGTCGCCCACGGGGGTGAGCTCGAACGTGATGATCGTGAAGTCGGACCAGTCGACGGCGATCGGCGCCATCGCCTTTTCGAGGACCTCCTGGGGGCCGTGGTAGGTGCCGCCGGTCGCGCCGCCGGCCGCCACCGTCCACGTGACGTCCGGCGCCAGGCGCTCCATGAACCCCTGCATGTCGCCCGTGGCCAGCGCCGAGTAGATCTCGGTGACGGTCCGGCGGTTGATCCGCTCGGTCGGGCTGAGGGTCTTCGTCTCGGTTTCCATCGTGTGCAGCTCCTCAGTCGTCTGGTGTGCTGCCGATAGCCGACTACGAAGCACTGCTCATTTCCCAGACCGTCCGGCCGCCGATTTCCGCCCACCCGCGGTGCCGGAACGGCGCGTTCAGCCTTGTCGCGTGGCGGCTGTGCGCCCAGTCGCGGTCAGGGGATCAGCAAGGTCTTGCCGAGGGTCCGCCGCGCGCCGATCGCGGCATGCGCGTCAGCGGCGCGTTCCAGCGGGAACGTCTATCCGATGGCCGGTCGCAGACGCCCGGCCGCGCTGTCGGCCAGTGCCTGCACGGACATCTCGTGCATGGCGGCCGGTGGGGGAAGGCCGACGCCCCGTGCGGCCGCCTCCTCCTCGGGGATCCGGGTCATCGTGCCGCTGCCGGCGGCGAAGGCGATGAACCGGCCACCCGGCCGGACCAGTTCGAGGACGCCGCGCCCGATGGCGCCGCCACTGGCGTCGCACGCCCATGCCGCCGGTCGTGGTGGCGACCCTGTACGACTCTGCTGGTTAACTCA
>NZ_JBYITD010000080.1:0-11484 GCF_057708945.1 Nonomuraea sp. bgisy101 | reverse complement strand
GGAAAGTCTCGGTCGCCTCGTCGGTGGCATGGTCGCTCATATCTCGCCCCTTCTCCTTCGTGGCCGGCACCTGGCTGCCGAAGGCATTCAAGCGTGCATCCACAGCAAGGTTCGTTTTCGTTCGCAGCCGTTCGATCTGACCCACCCGGGACACCGCCCGGCGCACGGCCGTTGTTCAAAGGGCCGCGGATGAACGCGTGTCGTACTTCGGCGCCCCGAATCCCAGCCATGCGGCAGAGCGTCATGCAAAGTGGCCCTGACCGCTGCCGGCTTCGCCGATCTTCCCCTCATCGGTGAACCGCCCGCCCCGCGACGGCGGGTTGACGGCGGGGCGGTCACCAGGCAACAGGGCCAAGGCGATCGACGAAGATCCCGGTCGGCCCGTCGGCGTCGATCATCGCGAGCCTGAGGATCGAGTCGGTGCCCTCGGTGACCGTCAGCTCGCCGGTGTGATGGTTCATGTCAGTGGCGGCGAACTTGCGGTTGGCGACTTCCCCGGGAGTGGCGATGTTGAACTTGATCTCCGGGAGCGCCTGGGCGTACCGGACGGTGATCATGTTCAGCGCCGCTTTCGACGAGCTGTAGGCGAGCTCGTGGAATTTCGAGGAGGGCTGCTCTGGATCGGTCACGACCGTGAAGGAACCGACCGCGCTGGACACCATCACGACCCGCGGATGGTCTGCCGCCTGCAGCAAGGGAAGGAACGCGTGCGTGACCCTGATCGGTCCGTACACGTTGGTGTCGTAGACGGAATGGATCTCGTCGACCGTCGCGTCTGCGGGCGCAACACCCCTTCCCGGCGCGCCGGCGTTGTTGATCAGCACGTCCAGCCGGTCGGTGTGTTCCCGGACGAGCCGTACGGCGTCGGTCACCGACTCGTCCGAGGTCACGTCCAGCGGGACCATGACCACGTTGGCGCCACCGTCGGCCAGCTTGTCGGCAGCCGCCCGTCCTCGACCTTCGTCACGCGAGCCGAGGAAGATCGTCCAACCCTCTTCGCCGAGCCGCCGGGCCGCCTCAAGACCGAGTCCTTTGTTGCCTCCGGTGATCAACACCGAGGTCTGTTCCGAGTTCTTCATGGGGTTCTCCTTCGCGGCGGGTTTCCAGTGCAGCCCTCGCAGCGTAGCGCACAAACGTGCATTTACTGCACTGGCGTGCAATTACTGCACCAAGGTATACTCATGCCGCGAGCGGCCGTCAAGACGCTCGCCGGCCAACCCGACCGACCAGCGCAAGGGCGCGATGACCAGTGACGATCCAGTCCGTCGCGGCGGACGCGAAGCGCAGCGCCGCCGCACCCGTAAAGCGATCGTCGACGCCGCGGTCCGACTGAGCGCCCGCCCTCATCCGGACCCTGCTGGCATGCTCACCGCAATCGCTTCCCCTGGGTCGCAGACTGATCCGTCTGACCGTCGATCCGCCGGTCGGCGACACTCCGGAGCCGGCCGCCCGCGCCGTGGCCACCGCCGGATGGAATGGCTGGAACAGGCCTGCGAACCGCTTCGCACCACACTGAGCGAGGAGTCTTTTCAGACTCGTCTCTTCAGCGCCTGATCTCGGCCCTCGACCGGATCGGCCGCAACCTGCGCGAGGTCCTCAACCTCGTGCACGAGTTGTCCGAGCGGGGCGTCGGCGTCCGGTCGCTGGTCGACCCGCTGCCCATCAACACCGCCGACGAGGGTATGGGCCGCATCGCCTTCCTCCTCCTGGCCCTGTTCGCCGAGATGGAAAGCACCTTCACCGCCGAACGCGCCGCCCACGCCCGCACCGTCGCCGAAGCCGCCGGACGACAGATCGGCCGCCCGATCGGCCACCCCGAAGACAAGATCGAGTACGCGCGGTTGCTGAAGGCCCAAGGGGACTCCCTCAGCCAGATCGCCGCCAAGACCGGCATCCCCAAGACCTCGCTGCGCCGCTACCTTGCCGCTGGGCGGACCGCGTGACCCCGGCGTCGCCGGCCACCGACCCCGACCTGCGCAGAAGGCTCGCGGCGAGCCCACCCGGGTCACGTTCGCCTGGAGCGGCGTTTCCACCTCGACGCGTCCCTGACACCCTCTCTGACGCAGGTGGGTGCGGGGGCACCGGCGGGAAGACTCCTACCGGTGACCCTCATACATGGAGAGGTCCTCGGTGGTGCCAACCAGCCGGAACACTTGTCCTCCTGGAGCTTGAAAGTACAGGTGCGGATCAGGCACCTCGAGTACCTTGACGCCGAAGTCGACGATTTCCTGCCGCATCTCCTCGACGTCTTCCGCCTTCAACTCCAGGAAGATCGCCTTCAAGAAGTCGTCATCGCTCAGGGCGTGCTCCGCAGCGTAGGTCACACCTTTGTCCGCCTCCTGCCCGTCGCCGCTTCCGTAGAGAAACGAAATATGGAAGCCGCCTCCCATTCGAAAGTCGTCCTTGTCGTCCAACTCCCTGGCGAGTTCGCAGCCCAGGACGTCGCGGTAAAACTGCCGGATTCTGTCCCGTTCTGTCCGGCGCACTCGAAGCGCCGAATGGTTCCCAAAGATGACCTTTGGCACGATCATGCACGCTCCTGCAGGCGGCGGGCGTTGTCCGCGCTGCCGCCGAACGGCATCCCACGGCCGGCCTCGACGTACTGACGCAAGCTCTCGAGGAAGTGATCCCAGCCGCGCGTGCACAGCTCGATGCACTCCAGCTCCTGGGTCAGGCCCTGGTGGCGGAACCGGAGTTCGGACGCGCCGCCACCGACCGGGGTGATGGTGAAGGTCGGACGCGTGCCAACCCAGTCGGGGAGAAAGCCGCAGGAGGCGACGGTCCATTGCACCGAAAACGGCCGCGTCGCCTGATCGACATGCATCACGCACGGTTCGGGAGGATCGAAGGAGAACCGGAGTTCGCCGCCAGTGTCGCCAGATCCCATGACGTCTGTCCACCAGGCGGCCAGGCCGGAGGGGGTCGTGAGGGCGTCGAACAGTTTGTCAGGGTGTGCCCGCACATGGATCGTCTTCTGGTAGTCCCCGTTGGCCTTGGCGTGCGTTCCGGGGGATGGTTCGGTGTTCGTCATTGGATCGGCTCCTTTCATTCCGCCCCGTTTCACTCGTGGTGATCGGGCTACTCGGTTTTCGGTCGCAGTGCCTGGATCGACTCGGCGATCGTCTTGATGCGACGCAGGCGTGCGTCCCATGCCGCGCCGACCGAGGCCAGTTGCTCGACGGCGCGGGCGAACTGCGCTTCGTTGACGACGTAATGCACCTCGCGGCCGTCCTTGCGGGGCACGACCAGTTCGACGCGCTCCAGGACACCAAGGTGCTTTGCGACCGCTTGGCGCGTCACCGGCAGGAGGCCACTAAGACTCGTCGCCGTGCCGGAGCCGTCGACGAGCAGCAGGTCCAGCAGGCGACGCCGGGTCGGGTCGCCGATGGCCGCCCACAGCCCGTCGTCGATCGTCGGGGTCACGCCCGCACCAAGCCCGCCGCGTACGCCGCCAGGTTCGGCAGGTGCTGGTCCCAGCCGGCACAGTGACTGCGGTAATGCGCCTCGAGCTGTGCGGCCTCCCAGCCGATCTCCCGGAAGCCAGCCTCGGTCAAGCGCAACAGCGTCCCCCGGTCGGCAGGCACCAGCTCGAACGTCACGAGCAACGAGTTCTGCGAGGTCGCCGGCCGGTCCTGTGGATGAACCCAGCGGAAGACGAACCGTCGCGGCGCGTCCGCCTCGACGACGTGGATCGGCACGACGAGCGTGCCGATCCCGTCCCGCCGCTGCTTGGTCATCCGCCCGGCACCGCCCGACACTGCCGGGAACGACGCGTCAAAGCCCCACCATTGCGCGATGTGCTCAGGCTTCGTGATGACCTCGTAGACCACCTCGGGGGCGGCGTCGATGTGGATCTCGCGCGCGATGGTGCCGTACTCCATGAGCCCCTCCTCCGATCAGCAACCATTAGTTGCACTTTAGACTCGGCGCCCCTGACGTGCAACCATCGGTTGCAGGATTGGGGATCTCATGTCGGCAGACACGGCTGCCTAGCCGGAACCGGACTCATCCGCGCCCCACCATGACGGCATCACGCCTTCGAGGTCAGTCATCGGGCCGAAGCGACCCATGCCGTGCCTTCCGCGTGGAGGCCAGTGCTCCGGCCAGGCCACTCATCGCGCAGACCAGCACCAGCCCTGCGTACTGTGGCACGGAGTAGGCGAACCACGGCTGGCCGGTTGCGGCCTTGCCGAGCGCGGTGAGCGACGCGGCGGCGATGCCTGTTCCGAGCAGCGTCCCGGCGCACGTCACGGTCAACGTCTCCCAGCACACCATCCTGGTGAGCTGCTGCGGCTTGGTCCCCAAGGTGCGCAGCAGCCGGATCTCCTCGGTCCGCTCGGCCATCGTCATGGCCGTCGCGTTGAGCACCGAGATCACGGTGTAGGCCACCGCCGATCCCACCAGCATCGGGGCCGCCCACGCCGACGGCCCTGTGCGGGTGACGCCCGTCGCCGCGTCGGTAGTCGCCACGGCGAACAAGAAGGTGCAGGCGAGCGCGACGGTCAGCATCACCGGGGACGCGGCCGCCATCGCCCGGCGCGGCTGGGTGACCAGCGAGGACCTGGCCAGCATCCCGGCGCCTGGGTCGAGCCGGGCCGCTGCGGCTCCGAGCAGCCAGCCCATCCCTCGCAGCGCGACGGGGCCCAGCGCGGATGCGCCCACGCAGAGCGCCATCGTCGCCCCCAGCCCGGTCGGCACCGCGGCCGTCGCGTTCACCTGTGGCACCAGGAACAACAGCACGAACCCCCCGGCCAGCGCCACCCCTCCGGAGACTGCCCTGGGCCAGGGCAGCAGCCGCCGCTGCGCCGCGCTCTCCCGCAGCACCTCCAGCGGCCCCACGCCTACCGCCTTGCGTGCCGCGGCCCGGGCCGCCAGCAGCGTCACCGCCAACCCGACCACCAGCGCCAGGATGAACGGCCCCATCGTGACCTTCACCGGGACGCCCGTCGGCGCCAACCCGGTCATCCGCATGAACGCCGCCATCGCCGTGGCGTACGGGACGGCCAGCACGCAGCCCGCCGCGCTCGCCAGCACGGCCACCACCAGCGCCTCCGCCGTGATGAGCCGGCTCACCTGCCGCGGCGTCATGCCGATCGACCGCAGCAGCGCCCAGGTCCTGCGCTGGCGCAGCACGTGCAGGCTCAGCATGCCCGCGACCACGAAGACCGACACGAACCCCGACACCGCGGCCGACAGCACCAGCAACCCCATGACGCCGTTCAGCTCGTCGCGCGCTCCGGCGCCGGCGACCACCATGCCGCTGCCGCCCACCAGCATCACAGCCAGGAGCACCGCCGCGAACGAGGCGGCAAAGCCCATCCGATTGGTCCGGACGTTGTTCCAGGCGAGTACGACTGTCACCGGCGGCCGCCCAGCCGCGTGCCGATCTGGTCGGCCGAGGGCTTGTCCAGGACGTCGACGATCCGCCCGTCGGTCAGGAACAGCACGCTGTCGGCCCGCGCCGCCGCCTCCGGATCGTGCGTGACCATCACCACCGTCTGGCCGAATTCATCGACCGCCTCCCGCAGCAACGCCAGCACCTCCTGCCCGGTGCGGCGGTCCAGCGCCCCCGTCGGCTCGTCGGCGAACAGCACCTCCGGCCTGCCCAGCAGGGCGCGGGCGATCGCCACCCGCTGCTGCTGGCCACCGGACAGCTGCCCAGGGCGATGCCCCTCCCGCCCGGCCAGCCCGACCCGGTGCAGCAACTCCCGCACGCGTGACGGGTCGGGCCGCCGTCTGGCCAGCCTGCTGGGAAGGATCACGTTCTGCCAGGCGGTCAGCGACGGCACCAGGTTGAAGGCCTGGAAGATGACGCCGATCCGGTCGCGGCGCAGCACCGCCAGTTCCTTCTCCCCCAGACGGGTGATGTCCTGCCCGGCGATGCGAACCGCGCCCGAATCCGGCCGGTCCAGCCCCGACGCGCACTGCAGCAGTGTGCTCTTCCCCGATCCCGACGGGCCCATCACGGCCGTGAAGCTGCCGCGCGGGAACCCGACACTGACCTGGCCGAGCGCCGCCACCTCGGTAGCACCTTTCCCATATGTCCTGGTCACTCCCTCAAGGACGACCGCATGATCACTCATGATCAGCAGCGTGCCGGAAGAGGTCCGTCATCGCCCATCAGGCATCACCCCGATCGGTCCCTGAGGCTCTGCGCGTCGTTGACGCCTCAACCCTGACCCCGACACCCGACCACGAGACCGGCGTACCGCCGAAGATCTGTCGCCCGCACACCATCACCCCGCACCCCGCCGACCTCGGGCACCTCGACAAGTTCCGCCAGGACGTGACCTGTCTCAGCCCCGCCTGGGCGGGGGTGCTCAAAGCTGCTCGTGCCATGACAGAGGGGTTGAACGGCCATCTCAAGGGCCACGACCTCGACCTGAGCGACCCGAAGATACGCGGTACGGCGATAGCGGATAGCGGGCACGGAAGGCCTCGGCGTCCGGGCCGCGGCGGGCCGGGGCGCTGCTCGAGGTGGCAGACTCCGACGACCCGTCGCTGCGGGTGTTCTTCGGCACCGAAGGGCTGCGGATGACCCAGCGGGCCTACGCCGAGCGGCTCAGGACGTGGGCCGACTGGGAGGAGCTGTCAGCGGCGGCTCACTGACTGTTTGGCCTCCTGACTGTTCGGCCCGGACGTCTCTCGGCGTCCGGGCCGTGGTCAGCCACAGGCCGGTGAATACGGCGCAGGCCAGCGTCACGGCACCCGCCGCGAGGAAGGCGCTGTTGAGGCCGGACTCGAAGGAGGCGCCGCCGGACTCCCGCGTGTGGACGATCGCCCCGAGCACCGCCACGCCGAGCACCGCGCCGATCTGCCGGGTGGTGCTGCTGACGCCCGAGGCGAGGCCGCCCTCCTGCGGGCTGACCGCCTGGATGGCGGCCCCGGTCAGCGGCGACATGGTGAGAGCGAACCCGATGCCGACGACCGCCAGCCGCCACCACACGTTGCCGAAGCCGGTATCGGCGTGGACGAGGCCCAGTGCCAGCAGCCCCAGCCCGGCCAGCGCCAGGCCGATGCCGACGACGACGCGGAAGCCGTACCTGGCCGCGAACCGGCCCGCGTACGGGCTGACGATCACCATGGCCAGCGAGACGGGCAGGGTCCGCAGCCCGGCGACCAGGATCGAAGTGCCCTGGACGTAGACGAAGAACTGGGAGAAGAAGAACGACGACCCCATCAGCGCGAACCCGACCACGACCATCGCCGTGTTGGACACCGTGAACAGCCGCTGACGGAACAGCCGGAGCGGCAGCATCGGCGTCGACACACGACCCTCGACCACGACGAACGCGGCCAGGAGCACCAGCCCGGCGGCGAAGCTGCCCAGGATCACCGGCGAGGTCCAGCCTCGGGAACCGCCCTCGATCAGGCCGTAGGTCACAGCGCCCACGCCCGCGACGGACAGGACCGTGCCGGGGACGTCGATCGGCGGTGCGCTCGGGTTGCGGGACTCCCCCAGCACGCGCAGCCCGGCCAGCAGCAGGACCGCCCCGATGGGCACGTTGACCAGGAAGATGGCGGGCCAGCCGAAGGCCTCCACCAGGATCCCGCCCGCCAGCGGTCCGGCGGCCAGGCCGATGCCGCTGAGCCCGGCCCACAACCCGATCGCTCTGACGCGCTCCCTCGGGGCGGGATACGCGGCGGCGAGCAGCGCTAGCGAGGCGGGGCTCAGCGCCGCGGCCCCGACGCCCTGCAGCACCCGCCCGGCGATCAGCCAGCCGATCGAGGGCGCGAGCGAGCACACCACCGACGCGGCCGTGAACACCACCACCCCGGCCAGGAACACCCGCCTGCGGCCGAACCGGTCGGCGAAGACGCCGCCCGACAGCAGCAGCATGGCCACCAGCAGCACGTAGGCGTCGACGATCCACTGCAGGCCGGTCAGCCCGGTGTGGAGTCGCTGCTGCATGTCGGGCAGGGCGGCGCCGACGATCGTGTTGTCGAGCAGCACCATGAACTGACCTGCGCAGGTCAGAGCGAGCAACGCTTTCACGCAAATCCCTCCTAAAAGCAGTTAATGACTGCATTAAGGGAGACTCTAACGCAAGTCTCGACTGCGTTAAGGTGGGGGCATGGATGAGCAGGGGCGGGCCAGGCGGCCCGGCGGGCGCAGCGCCCGGGTCCGCGCGGCGGTGCACCAGGCCGTTACCGACCTGGTCAGCGAGCGCGGCTACGGGAACTTCACCGTCGGCGAGGTCGCGGCCCGCGCGGGCGTGGCCGACACCAGCCTCTACCGCCGGTGGGGCAACCTCGAAGCCCTGCTCAGCGATGTGCTGCTGACCCGGCTCAACGCGCAGGCGCCGATGCCTGACACCGGGAGCCTGGTCGGCGACCTGCGCACCTACGCCGCCAACGTGGCCCGCGAGGTCACCGGACCCGACGGCCTGGCGGTGGTGCGGCTGAGCATCGCGCTGTCAGGCGAGGGTCAGCAGGGCCTTCAGGCGCGCGACGAGTTCCTGGCCGACCGCGCCAGGCAGTTGCAGGCCATGCTCGACCGCGCCCGCGACCGCGGCGAGGACCCGCCCGACGCGCTGGGGGTGCTGGACCATCTCCTGGCGCCGATCTACATGCGCGTCCTGTTCGGCGCGGGCCCGCTCACCCCTGACTACCTCGACGGGTTGGTCGACCGGTTGCTCGCCTGATCCAGTCCGGCGCGGGCGCGTGACTGCTCTGCGCGGTTGCCCACCTTGAGGACCGCCTGGTCAAACAGCGCGATGACCTCGTCCAGTTGGTCCACCGCCGACTGGGCGACCACCGCCAGCAGGATCGGGAACCGGCGCTCGCCGCGCCGCTGAAGCGCCTGCACCGTTGAACGGCAGCCCACCGTGGCCAGGAACCGGCGCCGCTCACGCGGCAGCATCGACGAGTCCAGCAGATGTGCGTCCATGGCGCGCAAGAACAGCAGGTTCTCGATCGCCAGCTTCACCGCGGACGCGGTCGCCTCCGCCGCCGGCGTCCTGCTCGGGCCGAACGGCGCGGGCACGAGTGGCGGGCCAGGGTGGGCATCGTCCTGCAGTCCTGGCGCGACCACGGCAAGTGGCGAGTGCGCGAGCTGCTGGAGCATCTGGGGCTGTACTACCGCGCGTACTCCACCAAGGCAATCAGCAGGCCGTGGGACGCCGAGCGGCTCATCGCCGCGGTCGGCCTGACCGAGCAGGCGGACAAGAAGATGAGGATGCTCTCCGGAGGGCAGCGGCGCCGACTGGACGTGGCGATCGGCCTGGTGGGCAGGCCCGAGCTGGTGTTCCTCGACGAGCCCACCGCCGGGCTCGACCCGCTGGCCCGGCGTGGCCGCACGCCGCGAGAAAGCTCTGCAGCGGATCAGTTAGGGCCGGTCAACGGGCCGAGCAAGGCTGTCCTGCCGGTGCCTGAACGCGCTCAGCCTGTCGGCGTCCGCATCGACCTGGACCCGCGGGACGTGCTGGAGCGGATGCGCCTGGTCATCTACGCCTACGGCACCGGTGCCGGCATCCGGTCGATGGCCGCCGCCCGCTCCGCCGACACCGCCCCGGCCGGCGCCGTCGCGCGGCCATCCCTGTCGCCGCTGATCGGCAGGAGACAAATTCGCTTGTGGCGCCGGCTGATGAACCAATAATGTGCGGCAGCACTATCGGATTCGTCGTGGGGACTGTCGCGTGACGCCGCCTGCTCTCGCTGCCTGACATCTTCTTCTGTGCTTGCTCACCGACCTCGTGGTCGGTCTCGCCGGGCTGCTCCGAATCACTGAGTCGCCCTGGCTGCTCAGCGTTTTGTGTCAGGTCTTAGAGAGATCATGTCTTCACCATCCCATAGAGATCATTTCGTGCTGCCCTGGACCGTGCGCAGGACTCGGCTGCCGCTGCTCGCCATGCGTTGCCTGGACTGCCAGGCGAAGGCGGCCACTGTCGGCGAGGGCAGGTTCCGGATCAACGCCAACGGCAAGCTGCTTGATGTGTGGCTGCTCGTCCGTTGTGTCCGCTGTGATCGGACCTCGAAGATCACAGTCCATGAGCGGGTGCCGGTCCGATCGCTGGATCCGGCCAGGCTCTGCGCCTTCGAGAACAACGATCAGACGCTCGTCGCTCACGCGCTCCTGGACCCCGCGGTCGCACGGCGCAACCGGTTCACCCTCGAGTGGCGTGGCGCGTGGCAGCTGGAGTCATCGGCCGTCGAGGCGGCTTGGCCGTACCGGGTAGACGTCAGTTTCCTCGATCCCGTGCCCGTCCGCCCGGAGCTGCTGATCGCGCAGGGGCTCGGGATCAGCAGGGCCGAGGTCGAGCGCCGGATCAAGTGCGACCTCCCCCTCAACCGCACAACGAGCACGGGTTTCTCGTTCGTCGTCATGCCCGCTGTATACAGGCATGACGAACATCCGACCGAGAAGTCCCGGTTGCGGGGTGGCCTCGACGAGGCCACGTGATCCATGTGTGATCAATCCACGCTGGGCCTCCCGCCATGCGGCGGGAGGCCTTCCCGTGTCGGCAGGAGAGAGAGTGGAGGCTCGTCCCGCGACGAGGTGGGTCCGTGACGCCGAGGAACGGACTCTCGTCGGCGAGCAGGCGGGACGTCTGCCATCACGCAGCCCTCCGCCAGGCACAGCCTGGCCTGGGAGATCAAGCCTTTCTTCGAGTGCGGTAGGCGCTTTGTCGGCATGCCCGTGAGCAGTATTGGCGGGGCCGTCCGGTGGCGGTTTCGGGGATGGCCTTGCCGCACACAGTGCAGCCGGGGGGCCGTGTGAGATCGTCCAGACTTTCGTCACGATCGGCCGCCGTGACGTGGGTTTCGTCACAAGGGGCGGTGGGCCGGTCGGGCTGCGCTTCCTGGGGGCGGTCGCGCCAGATGACCTCTGCCGCAGGCTCGGCCGTTGACGGGAGGGCCGCGGCGATGCAGTCGAGGACGCGCTGGAGCCCGTACCTGAACTGGTCGTCGCGGCTCAGGTGCGGCTGGCGCGCCTCCATCACGATCTTGGTGAAGATCGGGTACTCCCCGCTCTTCACCAGCCGGTCGACGTACGGGTAGCTCCGCGCCATCCACTCCGACTCGCTGAGCCCGCTGCGACGGAATTCCTTGGCCGAGCTGATCTCCTCGCGGACGGTGCCCTCGATGTAGCCGTTCAGCACGGCCATGAGGCCGAGGTTCTCGTCGATGGAGACGAAGGCGTCGAGCACTCCCATCAGCCGTTCGATCAAGAGCAGCTGGTTGGGGCCGAGGCTGGGCAGTGACCGCTGCACGGTGGCGATCCACGGGTGCCTCAGCCACATGGCCCGCAGCCCGTCGGCGTAGCGGGTCAGGTCGGCGCGCCAGTCGCCCGAGGGCATGCCCGTGACGTCGATCTCGCCCGTCAACCGGTCGGCCATGAGCTCGACCAGGTTGTCGCGGCTCGGGACGTACCGGTAGAGGGACATCGCGCCGGCGCCGATCTCGGCGGCGATCCGCCGCATGGTGGCGGCCTCCAGCCCTTCGGTGTCGGGGGTCCGGATCGCCGACCCGGTGGTCTGCTCG
>NZ_JBYITD010000079.1:0-11492 GCF_057708945.1 Nonomuraea sp. bgisy101 | reverse complement strand
GCCTGAAGATCTGAACTCCGTACAGGCCCTAGGGCCTCCGCCGGTAGCGGGCCGCGAGCCGGCGCGATGCCAACAGCCCACGCGTGGAAACCAAAGTGGTCTTTGGTGGTTGGGGCTGGAAGAGTAAGCTTTCCTACATGCTTGACGTGCGCCGCCTGCGGATCCTCCAGCATCTGGATACATACGGCACTGTCGCCGCGACCGCGGAGGCCCTGCACCTGACCGCGCCGGCCGTCTCCCAGCAGCTCGCCGTCCTCGAGCGCGAAGCGGGCGTGCCGGTCGTCGAGAAGCACGGACGCACCCTGCGCCTCACCCCCGCGGGCGAGCTCCTGGTCGCCCACGCCGAGGTCGTGCTCGGCGACCTCGCCGCCGCCGAGTCCGATCTCGCCGCGCTGCGCGGCGGGCGGCACGGCCTGGTGCGCGTCGCGGCCTTCGCCTCCGCCGCCCGCACGCTCGTGCCCGCCGTATGGCAGCGGCTGGCCGACGGCTCGCTGACCCTGCAACTGGTCGAGCAGGAACCGGAAGACGCGCTCGAGGCATTGCGCAAGCGGGAGACGGACCTGGCCATCGTCCACGGCTACACCGTGCTCCCCCGCCGTTTCCCGGCCGGCTGCGAGCAGGCGACCCTCATGGAGGATCCCGTCCTGCTGGCGCTGCACCCCGACCATGCCGGCAGGCTCGGGGTGCCCGAGGGCGAGGCCGTCGACCTCGCTCGGCTCGCCGACGCGTCGTGGCTCACGCCGGGGCCCGAGGCGTCCTGCTACGAGATGATCCAGCGGACCTGCGGCGCGGCCGGGTTCGTGCCCGCCATCCGTGCTCGCAGCAGCGACTTCTCCGTCCTGACCGCGCTGGTGGCGGCAGGAGCGGGCGTCGCTCTGGTCCCGCGCCTCGCCCTCCCAGCGGCGAGCGCGCCCATCAGCCTGCATCCGCTCGTGCGGCCCGTGAGCCGCACGATCTTCACAGTCAGCCGCGCGGGAACGGCTCGGCGCCCCGACATCCGGCGCCTGGTGACGCTGTTGCAGGAAGCCGCCGCCGACGTCGGCCAGGCGACCACGGGGCCTTGGAACGAGGCCGGCAGACCACCGGCCGCTTTGAGGACCTGCGACCCTCAAGCGCTCTAGGTCACGCAGATCGACCCTGGACTCGGCGGTGCTCCAGCGACCGGAACCGGTGCGAGCCATCGCCGCCCCTGGCTTCCCCGCGCCCGCGCGAGCAGCCGGCGTGGGGTGCCGTGCGACACGCCCCGAGAGGATCTCCCAGCGAAGCGACCATGACTCGTAGGTTGTGACCAGGCACGATGTCGACCTGAGGAGTAGGACAGATGACCAGCACGCCTTCCACCGAGCCGCCCATGGACGGCCTCCGCTCGGCTCTGTGGCTGCCGCTCTTCGACGATCTCGCCGACCCGCTCGTCGTCACGCGCCTGGCCGTCGAGGCCGAGGAAGCCGGATGGGACGGGGTGTTCGTGTGGGACCACCTGCGGTGGGGCGAGCCCGTCGAGGAGGTGGCGGATCCGTGGATCACGATGGCGGCGATCGCCACCGCCACCGAGCGCGTACGTATCGGGCCGATGGTCACCCCGCTCCCCCGCCGCAGGCCGGCCAAGGTGGCCAAGGAGACCGTGACGCTCGACCAGCTCAGCGGTGGCCGCCTGACCCTGGGCGTCGGCCTCGGCAGCGACCTCTTCGGCCTCGAACTGTCGACGACAGGGGAGGAACTGGACGACCGGGTGCGGGGACGGATGCTCGACGAATGCCTCGACCTGCTGGCGGCCGCGTGGTCGGGTGAGCCCGTCCATCACAGGGGCGAGCACTACACGCTCGACGGCGTCAGGCTGCTGCCCAGACCCGTGCAGCGACCCGGCATCCCGGTGTGGACCGCGGCACTGCCGGGCAACCCGGGACCGTTGCGGCGCGCGGCCCGTCATGACGGTTTCTTCCCCGTGAACGTCAGCGGCCCCGACCAGTTCGCGGAGATGGTGGGCACGGTCAAGGAGTTGCGTTCGGCCGAGGGGAAGGACGCCGCGGCGCCTTACGATGTCGCGGTCGCCCTGCCGCCCGGCAGCGATGCCGCGCCGTACGTGGAGGCGGGCGCGACCTGGTGGATGGTCGAGTTCCCGTGGGGCGCGGTGTCCCTGGACTCCGTACGCGGCGTCCTGCGCGAGGGCCCCGCACCGCGATGACGGTTGTCCGTGCCCACGAGGGCACCCGGCCATCAACCGTCCAGGCCCTCCGCTGATCGCTCAACCCGAGCGGAGGGCCGTCCACGCCGCAAGTAGAACGAAAGGGATTTATAACCAAGAAGAGCTACAAAAGGTCACGAGCCGCCCAGAGGGGCTGCCATATGGAGTGACCTCAATGACCGATCGCAAGCACGCCTGCGGCGCCGCCATGAGACTTCGTCGCGACAGCCGCGCTTCACGCCTCCAACCGGCCGACGGGCAGGCGGCCGGAGTCGACGGGATGTCCTTGGCCCGCGTGGTCACCGACCAGGTCCGGCGGGAGGGGAAACACTTCCTGCCAGAGTGCTTCCTTGATCAACTGGCCGCCGTCCGTGCCCAGCACACCGGCCTGGACCCGTTTCTCGACGCCTTTCTCGACTGCGTCCTCGACAAGTACGAGGACCGCTTCTGGAACCGGACATATCTGGCGCTGCCCCTTCTGGAACTTCTGCAGGACGAACGGTATGGCGGGCTGAGCCCGGCCCGGCTGTCCACCCTGCTCGTTTCCGACGTCGTACGCTTCGAGATCGAAGCCGCGACCGGGTCATCGGAGTCGTGGGGCCAGGATCGGCCGGACGCGATGACCCTGCGCAAGCGGCTCAGGCACGCCCTGCGGTTCATGGCCGACGACCTCGAGGCGGCACCCGCCGACGGCCCGCCCGGCCGGACGCTTCTGACGATGACCGAGTCCGGGCCGGAAGATCTTCTCGACCACCTGCCCAGGCCGCCCGCGACCGGCGCGGGCCAGTGGTTCGACGTCACCGTCCTCCCGGTGTACCTCCTGCACGACGAGTACTTCTTCATCCGGGTCCTGCAGACCCATGAAATGATCTTCACCGCGATCGGGTCGGACCTGCGGGCGGCGATCGGCGCGTTGCGGGACGGGCGCCTGGATGCCTGCGTGGCGCGAGTCGATCACGCGGTCGCGGTGTTCGAGCGCGCGGCGTCCCTGTTCCGGATGGTCGCGACGATGCGGCCCGAGCACTTCTCCGGATTCCGGCAGTTCACCCAGGGCGCCAGCGCCATCCAGTCCGAACAGTACAAGCGGTTCGAGATTCTGTGCGGTCCTCCGGACGCCGCGCGTCTGCGGTCGGCCGCCTTCACGAGCGTGCCGGTCGTGCGTGCCGAGGCGGAGGGTCACCACGACAGCCTGACCGGCGTGTATCTCGAACTCCGCGGCGAGGCGGGATTCAGCCCGGCGGCATGGGCGGCACTCGACGCGGCGCTCGGCCGGTTGGAGGCCATCCATCAGCGCTGGAAGTCGACGCACCGCACGCTTGCCGTACGGATGCTCGGCGACGCGCGCGGGTCGGGTGACACCGCCGGCGTGCCGTACCTCACGCAATGTCTGGGAAACCGCCTGTTCGGGCGGCTCGGCGAGGCCTCGGGGCTTGACCGACAACGGAACGGCCAGTGGCGTTAGCGAGCCGACACGCGAGGAGCTCTGGAAGGCGCTGGACTACCCGCGCGACGGTGACACGCTGGTCGTACCGTCGCTGGACCGGCTCGGCCGGTCCCTGCAGGGTTCGGTGAGGTTTCTGGAGGACATGGGGGCCGGGGCTTGTGAGCGCCGGGTGTCGTTGCCGCCGGGTGCGGAGTCCGGTTCGAGCGGGTACTGCCGGCGCGGAGGTTCCCGTCGTATCGGGGCCAGCGGAATTTCCCTGGTCATGACTCGCCCCGAACCGGATCCCACATGCCTCCAAGTCCGTGAGCCGCCCCGCCAGGAGAAGGAAAGGTGCCTCCGGCGGGGCGTGATCTCATGCTGGCACACCCTCGGCACACTCTGCCGTCACCGGCAGCCGCGGCGATGTGGCGGTGGGCGATGCCTCGGTCGGGTCGGCGTTCTTGCGCCGCTTGATCGGCGCGGCCAGGTTGCCAGTCCGCGCCGCTCCAGCCCTTTCCGAGTGGAGCCCGCCCCTGAGCGAGCGTATGAGAAGGCTCTCACGCCATCCTGATTTGCGGTGCTCGGGTCGCGCATGGCACCTTAAGACTCATTCCGATCATGACCACTCCCCACATGCCGGGCGTGGTGCACGGAATCACGAGCGGTCGCTGCGGTGGCCGTCCGTCGGCCCCGCGGTAGCGGGGATGCTCCTGGAGCCCTTCGTCGCAGAGGGCTCTCATCGGCGTCTCCTCAAACCACGCAAGGACGGGCCCATGTTCGACCCCCCTATCGATCTCAGCGCTCCCCGGCTACCAGACCGCCGCCAGCACACGGCCGGCCAGGACGGCGTTCCTCGGCCGCTGCTCCACCAAGGACAACCAGGATCCCCGCTCCTCGATCGCCGGACAGCTCTCCGAGGCCTGCCTGCTCCTGGCGCCCGGCGAGGCGTTCACCGCCCACTTCTGGGACGTGGAGTCGGGCATGCTCGGCCTGGACGAGCGCAGCCAGGGCTGCGCCGATGACTACGCGAGGCTCGGCGTGCCCGTCCCCCGCGACGGCGGGCTGCGCGAGCTGCTGGAGTGGGTCGAGCGCGGTGAACTCGATCGGGTGGTGTGCGAACGGGTCAGCCGCGTCGCCCGCGACATGCTGCCCAGCCTCCAAGTCGAGCACCACCTGGCCTCCCGCGGGGTGACGCTCGAATGCGCCAACGAACCCAGGGGCAGAATGACCACCGGACAGCTGGAGCTACGCCGTACCGCGCAGGTTCGCGCCGAGATCTACCGACACGACCTGCTGAAGCAGTCCATGCGCGGTCAACGCCAGCACGCCGCCGCCGGCTACCGGCACGGCCCGCCCTGCTACGGCTACATCGCCGTCGTGGACCCCGATGCTCCCCTGGCCGCCAATAGGTTCGGCGGCGGCCGCCCCAAAAATGCGCCTCGCGCTGCACCCCGACCAGCGCCGCGCCAACTCGGTGCAGGAAGTGTTCCGGCTCCGCCGAGACAACCAGCGAGGGGACGGCGAGATCGCTCGTCTGCTGGCCGCCGGCCTTGACCGGCATCCGCTGGCCGACGGACAGGTGCTGTGGAACGTGCGGCGGATCCGCAAGATGCTCGCACAACCCAAGTACAGCGGCTATCAGGTGTTCAACAGGTGCGCGGCCCGGACCAACCACGGCCGGATCAAACCCATCGCTGACTGGGTGTGGTCACGTGAGCAAGCCCATCCGGCGATCGTGCTCTTGGAGGAATGGCATGAGACTCAGCTGGTGACCGCGCAGATGCGAGAGCGGCAAGCGCCCGGCTGGGATCGGGTGAACGCGGCCGCCGCCCAGCGCGGGATGCAGCTCACGACGGTGCGGGAGAGCGACGCCCACGTCCTGTACGAGGCCGCGGGACGCCAGTTCGTGCTGCCGCGCGGAGAGCTGCCTGCCGCGGTGCCGACGAGGTCACCACGATCCTGGAGGCGGGCGCGTGACCGACCACGAACCCACGCCCGAACCCACGCCCGAACCCACGCCCGAACCCACGCCCGAACCCACGGCCGAACTTGCGGCCGACGGGGGCGCGCCATCATCCTGCCGGCCGTTCGACTGGAAGGGCGGTGGATCACGCGGGCCGGTGCACATGGCGTCGTCGTCCACGGCCGGACGCTGCGTGAACTCCAGGCCAGCGCGCGACAGGCGCTGGCGCTGCGTCTCGGCACCCCAACGGCCCCACCCGTGCAGGTGCACCTACAGTCGGCCGAACTCGACACGCTCGTCGAGGCGCGCCTGCGCTACGACACGGCCTTGCGCCACGCGGTGCAGGCCCTGCGCGCAGACGGATCCTCCTGGTCCGACATCGCGCAGGCCTGCCACGTCCGCATCGCCGACGCGCAGACCGCGCTGGGTCAAGGCCCAGGCTGACGCGCCCGCGAAGATCACAGTGTCGCGCCCGACCACTGCGCGGCGCACGCACCAATCCAGCGCAGGGCCCTGAAGCCCATCCCCCACGACAAGGAGCCGCTCCACATGTTCAACCTCCAGACAGCGCATCTGGGGCCATTGCCGCCGCTCCCGCCACACGCGGCCACCCACTCAGCATTCCGCGCGGTCACCGAACACCGAAGGTGATCCGCTGCCGGAGGAGGTGATCCCAATCACCTGAACCCCCCCCGTCAATCCAATCCACTGCCAACCGCTTGGGAGAACCCATGCTCGACCCGATGCACACGGGCGAACAGCTCTACTACCTTGGCGAATACGAGACAGAGATCAGCCGCAACACCGAAGAGGAGGACGGCACCCCCACGACCACCATCATCGTCTCGCACATGCCATCGTTCACGGTTGTCGGTCGGCAGCCCTTCACCGTGCGGCGAGGAGCGTCTTACGCCGTGCGTGAGGAGGAAGTCGAATTGCTCCACGTACGCGACCAGGATGGCAACGTGTTTTGGATCGTGGACCGCCCTGCGAAGCGGGATCAGATGCAACTGAGCCGCCAGGAGTTCGGCCAAGGTAGACGCATCTTCACCTACCAGTCCGCCAACGAGTGGGAAGCGTTCCGCGGCTATGGCGACGTCGATGACCTCAAGGCGGCGCTCGGTGACGAGGAGACCCGCAAGGCCCGCTACGACGGATACGACGCGCTGCTCGCCCGAGTGCATGAGGCGATCGGCGAGGAGTGGCCGTACGACACGAGACCGGACTACGAACTGGCCGACCCGTCCGTCCACGTTTACACCCGTGACCAGTACGAGCGGGCATGCGCCGCAGCCGGCCTGGAGCCGCTGGACGACGAACGGTGCATGAAAGGCATCGGCTGGCTGCCGCTCTCCGAGGGCGAGACGGCGGTCATGCGGATGACGGTACAGACTCTCGCCGAGCGCCGCGTGAACGGCAGCAAGGCCGAGACCGAGTGGCGGCTGGCACGGGGCCGCAAGGCGGCCGAGGCCGCGGCCGGCGCTGGCCCGTACACGCGTGAGCAGTACGAGCGGGTATGCGAGATCATCGGCATTCCCACGCTGTCGGACGGCGGGTGCGTGGCGGCCGTCGAGCACCGGATGAGCCGCTACGCCGGCGGCCTCATCGTCATCGACCCGCGGCTCCCCGACGACGACCTGTCCATCGACATGGCGGGGCGTCGCGTCGATGCGATGGAGCAGGAGGCCAGATCGGCGGGCCGCCGCTGCGACGAATGCGGCACCGTCATCATCGGCTCGGCGATGGCTGCCAGTCTCGGGCTGGCGTGCAGTGTCGAGTGTTTCGACGCGATGGCGGACCGGCCCGGCCGGTACGCGACCAGAAGCAGGAACTGAGCAATCGCCTGCCCAACACATCGAGCGCGTGAGCAAGGCGCTGTCGAGGCCGCGGCAGAATGTCTCGAGCACGTCGATGGGCAGGCCTGCCCGGCGAGCGTCAGGCGTCCACAGACGGCGACTGGTGGGGTCGACCTTTACCGACAGGCCGATACGGGTCGCACGATGGGCCATCGCCCGACACCGGGGATGTCGGTGGCACCTGATGGAATTCGCGGGACCAGATCGTGCGACGTCGTAGGAGCCCGCCATGGACCGTCACGCATGGAAGCCGTTCCTCCAGCGCTGGAGCGAGGAGTGGCGCATCGCCCGCCCCGACGAGGAGCCGGACGGCGATCCCTGGCTCGGGTGCCCGCCCGCCACCGAGGACGAGGTACAGGCCCTGGAGGCGCGTCTGGGGTGCGTGCTGCCCCCATCATTCCGCGAGTTCTTATTGGTCACCAACGGCTGGCGGCACGCGGGCAACTTCGTCTGGAGCCTACGCGGCACCGAGGAGATCGGCTGGCTGGCTGATCTGGAGCCGATGTGGGCCGAGGCCTACGCCGACTGGGATGAGGAGGACGCAGAGCCCGCGGCGGCACGCTCGTTGCTGATCTCTCTGGAGGCGGATGCCGGCGTCGTCTACCTCGACCCGGGCGACGTCGACGAGCGCGGTGAATGGGCGGCCTACGACGTGTTCTCATGGACCGGCATGGGCCCCGACCGGTACGGCTCGTTCTACGAGAAGATGTACGACTTCTACGCCGGATTCCACGCCCTTGACCGCCCCCAGTGCGAGACCCAGCGCGAGTGGGACGCCAAGGTCGAGGACGCCCGGCTGGCGAGCCTGCGCGGCGAGGTGGACTGCCCACTGACCGTGTTCGCGCAGGCCACACGTTTCGGCCGCGACCGCGCCTCGTTCCTGCACTTCCAGATGCAGACCCTGTTGAGAGAAGTGGACGACGACCCCTTCTACCAGTTGGTCACAAACAGCGACACCCGGTCGTGGGTCCTCGATGAGGACCTGTTCGCCGCGCAGGCCCTGCCACTGCTCTTCACCGCGCACAAGAAGGCCCGACGGTTCGGCCTAGGTTCCACGCTCCGGTTCCTGCGGGAGCGCGGTCCGCAGCGGATCAAGGACCTGATCGCCTGTCATCAGGCGCGGCGGAAGGAGCCGGGGTTCCGGCTCCGCTTCGGCAACCCGGAATTCGACGTGGCCGCGCACGCCGCTCTCGACGCCGGACAGGACGCCTGGCCGCGCCTGCGCGATGCCCTTGTCCACTGGCGGCCGCTGCATGAGGACCATCTCGCACCGATCGCCCTGCTGGCCGACCCCAGGGCCGCCCGCCTGATCACGCCGGAGCGCGGACGCGAACTCCTGGCCATGAGACGGGGCTAAACGAAGGTCAGCCGCTACGCGCCGGGGGAACACGGAGCGTCTTCATCAGGCCCCATGGGAACGACAACTCGCGACTATCGAATAGAGACGGGGTCGGATGTCTTTCACGGCGTTACATCCCGAACTGGGCCGGATCGACGCCACGCTCACCGACCTGGGCCAGGGACTGGCGTGGGAGAGCGTCTACCGGACGCGGCCCCGGATCGGGCTCACCTGCCCCGAGTGCGGCCACGACGTGCACGCCAAGCTGTCGCCGCGGCGGACGCGATACTTCGCGCACGACCCCGGCCGCTCGCCGCAATGCCAGCTGGCGGTGGAATCGGCCGATCACCACCAGCTGAAGCTAGTGCTGGCCGAGGCGATCCGCCGCGCCGGCTGGTCAGCCGATCTCGAAGTGCCGGCACCCGACGGGTCCTGGCGGGCTGACGTGATGGCCACCTCCGTCGCAGACGGCGACCGGGTGGCGTGGGAGGCGCAACTCTCCCCGATCACCGACGACGACATCCACATGCACACCGACCGCTACGCCGACGACAACATCGATGTCTGCTGGGTCAGTTCCCGCGACCGCATCCCGTGGCTGTGTGCGGTCCCCGCAGTCGCCGTGACCCCGGCAGACCCGCCAACGGCGGCCGAGCGGTGGATGGTGCACGACGGTCTGGTGAGGTTCGACTACGCCCGAGGCGGATGGGTCCAGGTCGACGACGTCCCTCTTGCCACCGTCGTGCGGTGGGTACTCGGCCACGGCCTGACCTTTCACTCCATCGGGCGCCGTTACCGGCGCATCCACCTGCCAGGCGGCAATGCCACCACGCGCCGTTCGGCGTCGTGGACCACACAGCGCTCCATCGACACCGAAGCCAAGCACGAAGCCATGCGCCAGCGGCAGGAAGCCGCCAAGAGCGCACGTGAGGAGCACGCGCGCAGAGCCGAGGAACACCGCAAGCAGGTCGAGCGCGAACGCCAATGCCAAGAACAAGAACGTCGTCGTGCCGAAGCAGCAGAACGACACCGCCTACTCATGATCGAGCTGGAATGTCAGCGAGCGACCAGGGAGGCACAATGCCGCGAACAGGAGCGTCAGCAGCAAGAAAAGGCCCGGCAGGAGGAGTTGGCACGCCTTGAACGCGACCGCCAGGAGCAAGCCGCCGCACACCAATGGTGGAACGGGGTGTCTGCCGCCCAGCTCACCGAGCTCATAGACCACGTCGCGGCGCTGTCCATGACCGAACACGCCTCACGAGCGCTCCCGAGCCCCGACGAAGGCGACCGCGAGCACGCGTACGGCATCGCCGTCTACACCGGCCGTCGTCTCTACGGGGTGGTCAGACCCTGCCCGCAATCCCTGGGCCGGCTCCATACCCCGACGCGAGTCTTCGTGCGCAACGCCCACGAGAAGGCGTTGATCACCGCAACCGGTCTCATCGACGCTGACCTGGTCACCCACTTCGACCTGCCCGACCACGAGCAGACCACCCTGCTCTGACCGAGGCAGCCGCGCAGCAACCACGGCCGCGAGGTCAGCTACGCCGACATCGCCGCCGGCGTCGGCATCAAGGACGGCCCCCGCCTGCGGCGGGCCGTCAAGGTCGCCCGCGTGGTCGCGGCCAACCGGGGCGATCGCCTGGAGAAGTTCCTGCCGTCACAAAGCTCCGCCCGTCGCCGGGTCTTCGTCACCCGCTACATGCGCCAGGGCCTGGGCGATGAGTTCGGCGCCCGCGACGCGATGTCCGCCGCCCGCACCGCGATGACCGCGATGAAGGACATGCACCGCGCCACCACCTTCGAGGCCGGCAACGACAAGTCGATCGCGCGCCAGGAGTTCGGCACGATGGCCAAGGCCGTCGACGAGTGCATCACCAAGGTCTTCGGCATCGACAAGGTCGGCCCCCAGGTGGTCAAGCAGGAGAACACCGGCCTGCTCGCTCAGATGATCGCCGCCCTGGAAGCTCGTCTCACTGAAACCACAGGCTGACCAGGAAAGACGCCCCTCGCGACAAACTGGCTAGGAGCCGACGCCAGGCAGCTCGCAACCTGAGCCCACCGCGCAGCCTGACAGAATCGTGACCCATGATCGACGATTTCGCGAAAGACAACCTGCACGAGAGACTGCGGCGGGACCGCAAGGCGCTGCTCTGGAAACTCGACGGCTTGTCCGAATACGATGCCCGCCGACCTTTGACAGCGACCGGGACCAACCTCCTCGGCCTGGTCAAACACGTGGCTACCGTTGAGGCCAGGTACTTCGGCGAGGTCTTCGACCGCCCTTCCCCGGAACCGCTGCCCCGGTGGCAGGACTCCGACGGCAGCCACTGGGCGACCGAGGACGAGACCCGCGAACAGATCATCGGGTTCTACCGGCGCACGTGGGGACACTCGGACGCGACGATCAACGAGCTTCCCCTCGACGCCCCCGGCCACGTGCCGTGGTGGCCGGAGTCAACGCCGGCCTGGCACACGAACCTGTTCGCCATCATGGTCCATGTCCTCGGCGAGTCCACCCGGCATTCCGGGCACGCCGACATCCTGCGCGAGGGCCTCGACGGCCGGACCGGGTTGCGCCCCGAATACGAGGAGCAGATCGACGAGGAAGCCCGCGCAGCCTACTGCGCGAAGATCGAACTGGCCGCCAGGGCGGCCGCACCAATCAAGGCTTAACCACAATCGCGCCACCGTGGGGGGGGGGAGGGGGGGGGGGGGGGGGGGGGCGG
>NZ_JBYITD010000078.1:0-11606 GCF_057708945.1 Nonomuraea sp. bgisy101 | reverse complement strand
CGGGTGAGAACTTTCTCCATGGTTGAAGGGGCGGACCGCTGCCCGTCCCCCCGGGCGCGCTGGCCGGTCTGCGTGCCCGGCTGCGGCTCTTCGGCCGGTCCGGGCACGCACCGCCCAGCGCGCCCACAGATGTCAGATGTCACCAGTTAACGCCGTGACGATCGCTCACTTCGGCGATCTCCGAACCAGCGGGGCGATCGGCTGCCGCGCGGCTTCCGGTGCTCGGGCCGGGCGGCCCTGCGCTCCGGGTCCGCTTGCCACCGGATAACGGGGTTCTCCGACTGTCGACGGATGCCGGGCCAGGTACAAGCAGCGGGCCCTAGCTAGGCAGGACCATTGGAAACTTGTACCTCATACTTCTTGAAGTGCACACTAGATGAAATGCTATGAGCGACAGAGCGTAGCGCCAGGACATATTTCACATACTCCTCCTCACTCAGGCTCTGCCCTTCCTTGCTTGAAATGGCAGATCTAGCATCTGACGCCTCATGCACTAAAATGTTTCTTCGTTCCTTGATGTCGATAAGCGTGCTGTAGGTTGCTTCATAACGCTTACCTTTGTAAACATACCAAGCCTTGTAGGGATCGCGCTTGAAGCGGAATGCACTCTTGAGAAAGTTGATCATTCCATGGATTGAGCGACCATTTGAGCGGAGCCTCTCGATCTCCATGTCGATCAGTTCTTGGCGTAGACTTTCTATCGAAGAGAGTCTGTGAGTCATCGAAAACAACTGCTCATAGGACAGGCTCTCCTTCTTTCCCGCCGACTCGAGTATTACCTGAGGATGTCTTGCCAAGAGCTCCTCAATCGTCTCTCGGAGAAACACTTCGAAGCTGGTCCACTGAAGCAGGAAGGCTGCGCGAAATAGGAGAAATTCGGCCCGTTTCACTACTTCATCGACCTTCCCTAGCGAGCTGGCCAACTTTAGGAAATGCTTTTGAGCCGCCCTGGCCTGCACTGGGTCGGATGGATCAAATGTTAAATCGGTCGCAACTTTGGCCTTAACTACAACGCTCAACTTGATGCTGAGAAAATCGATCTCGGGCGCCTTGAAATCTGCTTCTCTCTCGCTTTCAGGCGGCCAAAGAATGACCGGGATGCCATCGGAAGGGCGGATCCGAACCGGGCCAAGCAGGCCAGCCTCCGCCTGATTGACTACATCCTGAAGATTTCGACCCGTTTTCTGAGCGTATTCTTCATATGGAAGCCAGCCGGCCGACATCTCAAGAATGTCACCAATAGTGACGTCGGCCATTGAAAACGACCGACGCTGAGGCGCCGATTTGTCAAACGTAATATCGGCGAGCTGTTCTGGCGGAGTGGAAAGAAGGAGTTGCTGGGAAAGCGCGTATGATATCGAGGTGAGTGAGATGAGTTCCTCGATTTCCTCACTCCTGGCGACATAGGCAGCGTAGGGCGAGAACCTCTCCAGGTTGCGAGGAGCAGCCGAGGAATCATCATTGGCTATCTCGATATTGTTTATGTTCGCGCCTTCCGGCAACCCAGACATGTCCATAGGAGCATCTTAGCCTGGTTCCACGGCGTGAAGCCCGAAGTTCGAGCCTGAAAGTCACATGAGGTGCCATTTGAGCTGGGAGAATGAGTGCTCTTTATGCTGCCGTCGGCCCACTGCGAAGGACACCGTAAGGTAGAAGCCTTACCCCGAGCCGCATTCCGCGTAGTTGATAGGGCTGGAGACGCGGATTCGAGAGTGTGAGCTGGGTGACATGGTGGTGGCTGCAAGCCCCCACGAACAGGAGGGAGGAACTGCGAGGGGATACCTCAAGATCCCGAGCAAGGCGGATCTGCCCCCTTGTTGATCGCGGCCTCGTAGAACGGGTCGGCGAGCGCCACGATGATTCCCTTGATCGTAGGCCCGTCGGGTTCAAGCGGATCGATCCATCGCAGATCAGAGGAGCGTGGAAGCCGGGCAAGTACGGGAGCGCTGACGACCTCTGGATCCCGAACCCCCACTACGTGCGGAGATGAGCATGCGCGACCTCGAGTTGGTCAACTTGGCCATGTCGGCCCGATCGTCTTGCGGTACCGGCGCGGCGATACCCGCGCAACAGTAAGCCCCGGGCGGCCTGTGTCTGCAAGAATCGGTGCGTGGGCGACATTGACCTTGAGACGCTGCGTGAGCTGCTTCGAGGCGTCACACGGGTTATCAGCGACGGGAACATTCAACGGAACCTCGACGAGGCTTGTGAACGTCTTGGTCTACCAACGCCACTAGAGGGCGACTCGAAGCATAATCAAGTACTCAACAGTTTGAAGGCTCTCCCCGATGCGCAACTGTCGGAGGTAGCCAGCCGGGTTCTGAAGCAGTTGTCGATTGAGGCGAACACTCGTAACGCCATTCAGGACGTGCTGTGGGCGGGCGAAAACGGGCCGCCGATTCCGAAAAGGACACGGCGGGAAATTGCCCGCTCTCTCGATCTAGAAGACCTTATCCATAGCGCCGATAGATTTCTGGCTCTCTTGGAGAGCTTGTGGGTGCTGGATGACCTGTTTACGTTCGGGGAATTTCTCGGCGCAGGTGGGGCGAATCTCCGCGCGCGTATTCAGCAACACGTGTTCCGTAACCCTGGTGATTGGTCCACCGAAGAACTTCTAGAGAACCTGGGTGCTTTCGAGGCGTCGGACAGGCGATTTGTGCTGTTCCTGGAAGGGCTAACCTCCGCTGATGTAGTTCTCGACGAACCGGCCCAGCGTCGCATCGTTACAGCAATGAATCCACACCTTCGAGCATCCGGTCTCGAACTACGCGATATCGATACCGATGGCGGCTATCCCGTGTTTGCCATCGTATCCACACGGACGAAGCACAACCGGCGTCCAAAAAATCTGATATTTGCGTCCCGCACGAAGCCGGACATCCGGCTACCCAATGCCATAGATAATGACATTGAGATCCTCGGCGATGCCGACGCCGTACTCGTCTACGACCTCCCCATCGGGCCAGAGGGCATTAGATGGCGCGATCTTCAGGCGTGGTGGAAGGACACCCACCAACTCCACGACGACAAGGAAGCAAAGAAGTCGCTTTATAACCGGCTCCAAAGCAGCCTTCCTGAAAGGAAAGTTTCGCCGCCCCAACGCCACCTCTGGGAGCTTTACCACGAAATTCACGGCCCTGCCGTTCCCGACCTGCCGGCGCTACTGCCTGAAGTGTGGCTGCACTGGGACCCGAAAACCGTCAAAATGCGCGGCCAGGACGCATTGCTGAGGTTTCGCATGGATTTCCTCCTCCTCATGCCTCACGGTCAGCGAGTAGTGCTCGAAGTCGACGGTCAACACCACTACGCCACCGACAGCAAGCCGGACCCCGCCGCGTACGCAGCCAACATGTGCGCTGACCGTGACCTCAAGCTCAGCGGCTATGAAGTATTCCGCTTCGGCGCAAGTGAACTTCAAGATAAGCAACACGCGCGCGAGATGGTCCAGCGGTTCTTCCGAGACCTATTCACTCTATTTAGGGTGTCCGCTCTCTAGATTGCCATTACGGAGCCTTACCACACCGAGCTTTCCTGAGCCCCCGTAATACCTTGATTGTGCCCGCGAGATGCCGTAAATGATGCGCACCGCGTACCGGTCTACTAGCCCTTGAGGTGACGCTATTGCTGTGCCGCCGATACGCGCGGAGAAGTACAGCCGGTCGGCGGCGATCCGGTCGATGTGGATCAGCGTGCCGTCCAGCACGAGGTAGTGCAGGCCGTCCGCTTAGCTCGGCGTAGCGCCTGGCCAGGCTTAGTTGAGCGCCCAGACAGCAGCTTCATGGTCTCCTCCACATGCCGCCACGCGATCGCAGTGGAGACCCCGAATCCGGACCTCAGCTCGGGAAACTTCTCTCCCTTGCGCAGGTAAATCAGCACGAGCAGGGCTTGCTGTCTCGGGTTGAGCAGTCGCCATGTCGACCCGATTGTCTTGCGGTGCCGACGGAGGAGGTCGGGCGACGTAGTTCAGGATTGAGCGCGACAAATCGAGGGCAGCAGATAGAACAGCATCCGAGGCCCCTGGCTGTGACCGAAGTAATTGCGGTGATCAACCCCTCTACCAGAGGTTTCGCCATGTCGTCAGACGAACGTCACTCTCACTATCATGATGTGATCAGCAACCCGCCGTCCGGGGATGAAATAGCTCAGTGGACAACACTTCGCCGCCCGGAAATCCCTCACCAGTTCCCGGATCATTCCCAATCCCCTCCCAGCGCAGGTCGCACAGCACAGCGCACCCGCGATAACTGCAGGGGGACAGCGCGACGAGGCCTCGCTGCTCATCTGACTCCTAATGCGGTACTCATTGGGGCTGCCGCAGGGCTGCCGTTCCTCGGACCTGGCGGCCCTGCGGTACGGGTCCCCTTGTCATCGGATGACGGGGCAGGTCGCCGGCCGGGGTGTCTGTGTTCAGCGGGATACAGCAACACCGCCTCATACGATCACACATCCCAGCCCGCACGTATCACTAGACCAGGGCGAGGAACTCGCTACGTCGTGACTTGCTCCCGTTTGCAACCAGGCACTCTTTTGGTGCAGATGAAAGGATGTGCCAGCACGTGATCTCGCGGATGGCTCCGGTGGTCCGGAGCATGGGGAGTCGCTCTTGCGTGGGGCTCATGTGGGTGATCGGAGATGGTGAGTGTCGGAAAGTCTCGCGCAGCTTGTGCTGTCCTTCATGGACGAGGAACTCGTTCTCGACCGGGGACATGTGAACGCGGAGGCTCGGGGCAATCTGATGACCTTCGGCTTCGCTTCCGAGGGCTTCGACGCGGGGCCGGTGGAGCAGGCTCTCGTCGCGGTCGGTAAGCGGCTCGGTTTGCGGTTCGCTGACGTCGCTGGGCCTGTGACGTTCTATGCCTGGTACGACGAGCAGGCCGGCCAGCTACGGTGTTCGGTGGCCTCTGTAGAGCCGCATAATCTGCCCTTCGGAGGCGGATTCCGGCCTGTGGACAGCCCCGTGCCGGTGGTCGCGCTGATGGCCGCGGACCCACTGCCGGGTGTGGTGCCGTGGACGGATCTGCGGGAGGTCTCCGACGAGGACGATGCCAGCCCGGACGAGCAGGTCGAGTACACCTTCCCGGTATTTGCCGTAAAGCTCACCCGGTGAAGTGGGCGCGTTCATTGACGTGGTGGGCAGCCTCGTACAGCAACACCGTCTCGCACCATCACCAGCCACCGGACCGTGTCTGCCACGTGAGCAGGACCAGACGCGGTGAACGAGGTATCTGCACTTCCCTCGTAATGAAGTGTTCGGGTACCCAGCCCCTACAGCCGCGGCTGTGGTGTGAAGACCGTGCTGGATACCTGACGAGGGTCCCCATGCGGTCTGTTCTTCACCGCACCCCGAGAACAAGAGGATGAGCTATGGGGCGTTCCTCAAGATCCCCAGGAAGGCTGACCTACCCCTTGGTCGATCGCGTGCTCGTAGAACGCATCGGCGAGCGCCACGATGATCCCCTTGACCGCAGGCCCGTCGGTGAAAAAGTAGTCGGCCATGGTGTTGTGCGCCTCCTGGTTGTCAGCGACGGCCTCAGTGACGGCGGACTGGAAGTCCTGCGACTCCATGAACTGCTTCTTGGTGTTCACTCGGGTCTGCTGGACCAGGTCCGGGTTGGCGAGCAGTCGCTGCACGAGCCCCTGCACGAACTCCCGGATCTGGGACTCGACGAACGACTCGGCGCCGAAGAGGTCATTCATCTTGTGCCCTCTTGACGTGCGGTGGTGGCTACCGTGGTGACTACAGCTACGACAGCCGTGTCATCGTCGTGGCAACACCCGTGTGATCGGAAAGCCCATGATGATCGACTACAACGTCAGCGACCACTGGTCCGATGACGATCCCGATTGGCCGAAGTCCCTGGTCTCCTCGCTCGACCGCCGTCACGGCCTCAGCAGCGTTCTGCCGCTCACGGTCATCGTCGAGGAGATCGCCGAGTGGGTCGAGCTTGCCAGCGGCACCGACGCGTGGAAGAAGCCCGCCAACCGCTCCTCTCTCCGGTTAGACCTCGACGAGTCGGTAGGCGCGGTTGGCACAACCCTCAGCAATCACATCGCAGGGAAGCTCGCCGCATTTCGAGCAGCCCTATTGCACCTCTCCACGAGCCCCTCGGCGGTGCTCGTCCAGCCGCCCGGCACTCGTACTGACGCGGCTTGGACAAACCTGCTCTCCACCGCGCGCGAGCTTCTCGAAGAGCTCGACTCGGACGATGCGGCACGCGCCAGCTGGGACGATCTGGTCGCGACCGCGCAGGATCGGACCCTGGCTCGGCGCGAGTATCGCCCTATCGCTGAGCTTCTGTTCGAGCAGCTGCAGCGGCGGGGTCTCAGCGCGGAGGGAGCCTTCCGCGATCTCGTGTCGATCGTGGCCTTCGGCCGCGACCCTAACGATATCCCCGTCGGCGAGAAGGACGTGCCCCTCGATCAGCGGCTGACGAACGCGCGCACCTTCGTCGGCACACCCGCCCAGGTCGAACCGATCGTCGTCTGGTTGGGCTACCAAGGACGTATTCATCTTCATCTCTCTGCCGGGCGTGTGTCCTTCCTCGACGCGCACTGGGCCGTTCCGAACGCTGAGCCTGGCGGGCAGGACTTCGCCCACAAGGCAGAGCTCTCGGAGCTGGTCCGGGACGGCCTCTTGTTCAAGGTTGCGAAGATGGTCGACGAGGAGTCCGACGTCGACATCCTTGTGCGCGTCGACCTCGGTAACACGACGGCTGCTGGTGCAGTTTCGCGCGCCGTCGACATCGTGGACACCATCCTGAATGTGTCGATGCACAACGCTGGCGGGATCCGTCCGCGGCTAGCTCAGCACGCCGTCATTCGCTCGGGGAAACCCGGCTCCGCCGGCTTCTTGGCCGTTTGGCGTGAGACCGGTTTTCCCGACGACTATTACGGAGCTGGGATTACCGCTGAGGCGATCGAACAACATGGACCGCGGATCGCCGAGGCACTTGCCCGAGCAGAACTCCCCAGGTTCCTGGCTGCGGCCATCGAAGTGCAGACGACAGCCGATCACCCTTTCAGCCGCGATATGGCGCTGCGGAAGCCGTCGGAAGCCGACATCAGCAGCGTGATCCCGCTCTCGGACCGAGTGGCGCAGCACATCGCTGCATACGCGGCCATGGACCCGAACGATCTCTTCGCACTGCTCGGGGAGCGCTGGCCGCATGCCCGATGGCTCACGGATCTTCAGCGCGCAGCGGGGATGTGCCTCCTCGGTGGTGGTCGGCGCGATGAGTTGCTCACCGAGCTCACGCGTGAATGGTTTTCCAGCCGACCGAAGCAGCCGTGGATCCTGCTTCTTGCCGATCGAGCCGATGACTTCCTGTCGCTGTGCCGCCTTGAGCATGAGCGCGCCTGGATCGCGCGGATGTTCACGAGCGTTGGCGATCACGCCACCTACAGCACCCTCATCCATGAGTACACGGCCGAGGGCGAAGTGCTCGAAGCGCGCCGCCGCCGCGTTCGCAACGCATTGGTCCACGGAAACCCCGCGAGCTTCGCGGTGGTGCAGTCCGTCCGTGAGTATGCCGACTTCCTCGGGGGCAGCGCCCTCAACCGTGGTCTCGAGTCTTTCGTCGAAGGCACACCACCCGCCGCAGCTCTGGCGATCAGAACGGACGAGTTCGTCGCAATGCAGGATGGCCAGGATGCCGCAAGCTTCTGGCGTGCGCGGATCGCTGCACAGAATCATTCAGGCGCGGCGTATGGCACCGAGCCGTGATCATATTTCACTCGACGGTTTCACGTCGTCCTAACTCCCCCATGATCGCAGAATTTCGATGCCCAGGAGCGCGCTCTTCTCGGCAGAAGAGGACGACAGCGCGGGTCCGGCCGCCTCCACGATCGGTCAGTCAGCGGGCTATGGGCACCAAGATCTGTGACGCAAACGTCATGTCGTACCCACGATCGTGTCGGCTGGACCTTGCACGGTTTCGGTCCCCGACATGCTCAACTCCAATGACATCTCGTGCTCATGCCGAGCGACGCCTAACAGCAGGTCACAGGCAAGATCTCGGCTGATCAGGAGCACGGTTAAGTGGCTTCGCATCGAAGGAGTCACGGCCTCAGAGCGCGGGGGTTGCTGTACAGCAGCGCGTACAGCAACCCTCGCCTTACGCGATCACACCTCATCGGCCCGTATCTACCGGTCGAACAGGGCGGCAAGCCATCAACGAGGGGTCTGCCCTTCCCTACGGATCAGGTAGTCAGTGCGGCGATGCATCGGCAGACTCCTATTCGATGGCGAAGAAGTCGTCATCCATCTTCTTGATAGTGATGGTCTGGGCTTCTTGGACTCCGCAGTCGTAGGCGACCATGAGCTCTCCTAGGCGGCGGCCGTCGATCAGGATGATCCGGGAGGGAACCTTCTCGGCGAAATCAATGGCACCTGGGGAAAACCGGGTGGTGGCGATAAAGATCCCACGGGACGCCTGGGCGCCCTGGAGAGCGCCGGCGAAGGCCTGGACATCCGGTCGTTGCACCGTCCGGTCGGCGGCGTAGCGCTTGGCTTGGACGTAGACCACGTCCAAGCCAAGCGGATCCTGGCGGATGAGCCCGTCCATGCCTTCATCGCCCGGTCCACCGAGGTGGCGCACCTCGCCTTCGGGGCCACCGTAGCCCATCCGGGTCAGCAGCTTGAGGACACAGTGCTCCAGGAACTGCGGCGGCGCCTGACGAAGTCGCTCGACCAGTTCGTCGGCCAGTGCCGTATGCGCCTCGGTGATGAGCTGAGGGATCAACTCCAGCGGCGGCGCATCCGCCGCGGACAGCTCCGGCTCCTCCGCAGCCTTGTCGGCCTTACGGCGGCGGGTACGGAACTCCTGGTATTCCGCGAACCGGTTCAGCACCTTCATGTCCACCCGGTTCGGGTGCTCGGCCAAGACCTTCAGGCCTCGGTCGGTGATCCGGGTGACGCCTCGACGAGGCCGCTCCAACAAGCCGGCTTGGGCCATGTGAGTGACGGACCATGCGATCCGATTGTTGAAGAGCTTCTGTCCGCCCGACGGCAGCATCTCCGCACGCTCGACCGCGCTCAACTCGAAGCGGTCGGCCATGGATGCGATCACCTCAGCGGACTCATGGTCACCGCCGTCGAAGTGCATCTCCAGAACGGGCCGCATCAAGGCTTGAAAGTCGGGGATCGGCACGGCACTCCTCCGGTTACCGGTAACGTCAATCAGGGCCGCCATGACGATGGACGGGTCGGGAACCTCCTCGGTCAGGCGGTGTGATCTATCTTCAAGCCTGTGCCATGCCGCTGGACAGCGATTGCCTCAATCGACATCTGGAATCTGACGGAGGAGAGCCGAAGCCGGAGGTGACAGTAGCGCTGACAGCAACGTCAGCCACCAGAGGCATCTGACGACAGCCGTACACGACGCTCCGAGTTCGGTTCCCATTGGCGGAGCAGGGTGATTGCTCCGCCTGAAAAGCGGAAGGTCGGCAGTTCGACCCTGCCCCTGACCACCACACTTGAGCAGCAAGGAAGCCCCGAAGCGATAGTCGCTCCGGGGCGTTTTTGTGTCCGCTGACGGCAACAGACACGGCGGACGGTCGTCTACCGGCGGGTGTTAGCGCGGTCCGACAGCATCGAGGCTGGGACCGCGATACTGATGCAGAATGCTTCGAACGCAGTGCCCCGCCGACCTATCGCCAGGTCGAGGCGTTGGGTGTCAGGCGTTTCGGCGCCGCTCTGCTCGGCAACGCCGCCACCCAGGCCATACCCTCGCGTTGCTTCTCCAGGCCGGAGGCCGAAACGATGGAGGACATGATGCGCTGGCTCTGGTTGCCGATCCTTCTTGTCCTCGTCGGGTGCTCGACCACGATGCCCTCCCCGGCGGTGCCAATCCATTCCCGGACGCCACCCAGTGGGGCCGCGGTCCCGTCCAAGACCGTCAGCGCAAGGCAGAGCGTGGTGCGCCTCTCGGGACTGGCACCGTCTTGCGACAAGAAGTTCGAGGGGTCTGGTTTCGTGTATGCGCCCCAGCGGGTGGTGACGGCGGCGCACGTGGTAGCCGGCGTCACCGAGTCTCTCAGCGTCACCAGCGACGACGGCGAGGTATATCCAGCACGTGTCGTCACCTTTGATCCGGATGTGGACGTCGCGGTCCTGTATGTAGCAGGTCTGCCCGCGCCTTCGCTGCTCATTGCCGGCGCGCCGCCCGGCGATGCCCACGTGCTCGGCTATCCGAAGGGCGCAAAGCGTGCGATGGTCCAGCCCATCAAGATAGAACAGGAGGCTGAAGGGGTGGGCCCGGACATCTACGGGAAACGCGAGGTCACCAAAAGTGTCCTCAGCTTCTCCGCCGACGTACGTCCAGGTCTGAGCGGCGCACCACTGGTGGTTCCCGGGGGCACGGTGGCCGGGATGGTTATCGCTTCGGCGACGGATCGCTCGAACCTCGGATATGCACTGACGGCCGAGGAACTCCTGTCGATCACCAAGGACGCAAGCGATGCCACGAGGCGGGTCTCGACCCGGCAGTGCGACGGGGACGGTTAAGCGCTCGCTTCACTCGCGTGAAAGGTAAGGCCAGCGCCGGAGGTGGAGGTCATGGCCGCTACGATCGCTCACTTCGCTACTCGCCGACCGTGGTTGGGGCGATCGACGCCGAGGCCCTCCTTCGTCGGGACTCGGCACCGGGTGACCATGGCTGAGGTGACGGCAACGCTGACGGCAACGTCCCCCACCAGTGGCACACACCCGCCGCCGTCGAGCACCCTCTAACCGCGGCTCATCAAGAAGCAGCAGGGCGATCGCTACACCTGAAAAGCGGAAGGTCGGCAGTTCGACCCTGCCCCTGACCACCATTCCTGAGCTGCAAAGAAGCCCCGAAGCGTTGATCGCTCCGGGGCGTTTTTGTTGCTCTGATGACAACGCTGACGACAGTACGGCTTCGCTCTGGTCCTCTACTCGAAAGGCTGCTTCAAGCAGTCTCTCCCCGGCTGGGGTCGGCTTGTCCGTGAGGCAGCGATTAGCGATCTCTGCGACGCCGTTGCGGCTGAGGACATAGGTGAAGTCAGTCACGCGCACGCCGTCGAACCGCTCCGGCAGTAGCGCGCACTTGAGGTTCTGAAGATCCGCCCTGATGGCAGCACCCCGTGGGGGGTCACCCGCTATGCGGATGTGCGTGCGCTGCTCGCCGATCCGCGGGTCAGCGTCGACGTGGCGCAGCCTGGCTTCCCGCACACTGCGCGCGGCTGTCCGGTGAGGTCCGGCGCGCCCCCGCGCCCCCGGTACGGCTGTCGCCGCGCGAGCTCGACGTGCTGGCCTGGGTCGGGCTCGGCTGCGGCAACGCCGAGATCGCCAGGCGCCTGGGCTTGCTGCCGGAGACCGTCAAGAGCTACCTGCGCGGGGCGATGCACAAGCTCGGCACGCACAACCGGCACGAGACGGTGGTGGCCGCCCGGCGGCTGGGGCTGATGCCGTAGGCCGGGTCACACCCGAGGGGGGTCGGCGGCCATCGCCGGACGGTGGCGGCCGGTCCCGTCACGTCGCGCTGGGAGTGGGGCTCGGCGTCTGCTTGGGGTGCACCACGATGGGCACGCTGGACCTGACGACGCCCGAGCCCTTGATCGCCTGGCCGTCGTGCAGCTTCCAGGTC
>NZ_JBYITD010000077.1:0-11997 GCF_057708945.1 Nonomuraea sp. bgisy101 | reverse complement strand
CCGGCGCTCAGAGGGAGCGAGGGCCGCGGGGAGCGAGGGCTCGGGGAAGCCAGGACCTCGAGAGGAGGGAGAGCTTCGGGAGGGGCGCGCCTGAGCGGCGGGGGCGGGCCCGGTCAGCTGGAGCGGTAGTGGCGGCGCAGCGCGATGCCCGCGGCGATGCCGCCCGCGAGCGCGCCCACGCCCGCCGCGATCGGCAGTGCGGTCAGCGTCGCCTTGCGCCCGGTGCGGAAGTCGCGGATCGGCCAACTGTGCTTCTTGGCGTGCTCGCGCAGCTCCGAGTCGGGGTTGATGGCCACCGCCCTCCCCACGAGCGAGAGCATCGGCAGGTCGTTGGCGGAATCGCTGTAGGCGGTGCAGCGGGTCAGGTCGAGCCCCTCGCGGCGGGCCAGCGCCCGCACCGCCTCGGCCTTGGCGGGGCCGTGGAGCAGGTCGCCGACCAGCCGGCCCGTGTAGACGCCGTCCTGCGACTCGGCGACCGTGCCGAGCGCGCCGGTCAGGCCGAGCCGCTGGGCGATGACCCTGGCCAGCTCGACGGGCGTCGCGGTGACCAGCCAGACGCGTTGCCCCGCGTCGAGGTGCGACTGGGCCAGCGCCCTGGTGCCCGCCCAGATCCTGTCCGACATCTCCTCGTCGTAGATCTCCTCGCCGAGCCGTACGACGTCGTCGACCTTGCTGCCCGCGACGAAGGCCAGCGCGGTCTCGCGGGCCACCGCGATGTGCTCGGGGTTCTCGTTGCCGCGCAGCCGGAAGACCGCCTGGCCGACCGCGAACTTCAGCAGGTCGGAGGTGGTGAACATGCCACGCGTGGCCAGACCGCGGGCGAAGTGGTAGATCGAGGCGCCGCGCATCATCGTGTTGTCGACGTCGAAGAAGGCCGCCGCCTGCAGGTCGGGCTCGGCGGGAACCGTGGCCACCGCGGCGGCCGCCGCCACCTCGCCGGCAATCTCCGCCTCAGCCGCCCGATGCCGTCGTAGTAGCCGCCTCATAGCCCCTCAGCTTAACCGGGAAGTGTTAACTATCCGCTCGGCAGACGCAGCCCGTCGATGTAGTCCAGGTAACCGTTGGCCTGTTCCTGGTCGACGTCGTTGAGCCGCTCCAGCATGGGGTCGACCTTCTCGTGCTGCTCCTCGACGAACTTGTCGATCTTCGACTGGTCGCGCGGCACCGCCCTGTCCATCCGCTCGATCGCCGAGCGGGTGCTCTCCTCCATCTCCTGGAGGGTGGCGCCGACGTGCGGCCCGCCCCCGCCCGCGTCGAGCAGCGCCTCGAGTTCCTCGGCCCGCTTGCCGGCGGCGTCGAGTGCGCTGCCCGCCTTGTCGGGGTTCAGCTCGGTGATCGCGCCCTCCGCCGCCCGCTTGAGCGGATAGAGCATGTCGCCGGGCACCGCGCGGTAGGTCACGATCACCGACAGCACCATGGCCGTCGCCAGGCCTGCCGCCAGCAGCGGCGACAGCCAGCGCAGCGGCCTGCGCTCCCGCCTGTGAGGCGCGGCCGGCAGCGTCTCGGACATGAGCGTCTCGCGCAGCCTCGCCCTGAACGCCGGGTCGGGGCCGCCGCCCAGCGGGAGGTTCTCGCCGAGGTCGTTCAGCTGGCCTAGGAGGGCATCATGAGCGGACAGCCGACGTTGGAATGGCGACCTACCCATGAACGCTCCCTGCCGCCCCCGAATGATGATCTACCAGTGATACTTGCCTAACGACCTGCCGAGGGGTGAGGTTACGCCAGATCGGGCTTGAGGGCCCTGGCCAGCGATCGGATCGCTCGGAACTGCAGCGCTTTGATCGCTCCACTCTTCTTCCCCATGATCAGTGCGGTCTCCGCGAGTGACAGGCCGTGCAAGAACCTCAGGACCACGCATTCCTGCTGCTCGGGATTGAGATCCCGGACGGCGCGCAGCACGCGGTCATTGATGATCGCCGTGACGACGGCGTTCTCAGGGATGTGCGCCCCGTCCAGGGGGACGTCGAGCACCTCGGCGGTCGTGACCTCCAGGCGGTAGCGGCTCGACTTGAAGTGATCGGTGACGAGGTTTCGCGCGATGGTCACGAGCCAGGCGCCGAAGTCACGGCCCTGCCAGGTGAAGTCGGTGATTCGGCGAAGCGCGCGAAGGAAGGTCTCGCTGGTGAGATCCTCGGCGAGGGGGTGGGAGCCGACCCTGAAGTAGATGTAGCGGTAGACCAGGTCGAGATAGCGGTCGTAGAGCGTTCCGAAAGCGTCGTTGTCGCCGGCTTTCGCCTGTAAGACCAGGGCGCGCAGCTCACAGTGCTCCGTGTCCGGGACGTCTTCGCGCACGGCAAGTTCGCTCGTCCGTGCTCCTCCGATGGCGGAGGGAGGAAGTAGCCCGGCGAACGACCACGAGTCAGGCATCCGGTATCCCTAGGGGTAAGGGGTGCGGCGTGCTCGAACACTCTAGAAATCAACTGGAAATTCCACAATCCGCACAGGGCGCGGCATGACTACCAATAACCGGCGGATACCGTGTGGACCGACCCGCTTCCCTCTTCGACTACCGGTTGGGAGGTAATGTCCGGCAGCATTGGGGGCACCATGGAACTTGTCGTCGCAGTGATCGCGTTCGCCGGCGCCTTGCTCGCCGGGATCGCCGCGTTCGCCCTGGTGCGCCGCCTTCAGGAAGACCGTGACGGCTGGCTGATCGCCTGGATCGTGGCGGCGATCGCCCTCTGCCTCTCCCTCGCCGTGGTCGGTCTGGGCGGCCTGCAGACGTTCGGGCCCCTCACCTTCAGGCTCTACCAGTTGTTCGGAGCGCTCCTGGCGCCGCTGTGGCTGGCCATCGGCCTGGTCCAGCTGCTCGCGGAGAAGGGCCGCGCCAGCTTCGCCGCCTGGCTGCTCGGCGCCGCCGTCACCATCGTCTCCACCTACATCCTGATCCTCGATCCCGTGATCGAGGAGGCCAAGCTCAAGAACGAGACCCTGCCGTCCGGCAGCCTCCACTGGGACCTGGTCGCGGGATCGGTCCTGACCGGCGTCCACGCGCTCGTCGTCCTCGTCATGCTCGGCTGCCTCGTGGCGGCGGGACTGCGCTGGCGCAACGGCGACGACTACGACACCGACAACCTGCACGCCAGCCTGGTCATCGCGCCCAGCGCGATCGCGCTGGTCGGCTCCGTGCGCTTCAGCGTGCCCGCCCTCTTCACCGTCGCGCTGCTCGTCGTCGCCGCGGCCGCCATCTGGTACTGCGTGCTGCGCCCGCTCGCGCCGTACGACGAGGAGGAGGACGACATCGCCGAGGAGCACTGGGACTCCCGCCCGGCCGGCCGCAGGGCCGCGTCCGCGCCGCAGCCCGCCGCGCCGCAGCCCCAGCCCGTCCAGCAGCCGGCCGCGCAGCCCCGCAGGTCGGGGCTCGGCGACCTGGTCGCCGAGTACCGCGCGGGCGAGCAGGAGATCGACTACGCGGCCCGCATGGATCCCTTCGCCTCGGGGCCCGCCACCGGCTCGTTCATGGCCAACGGCGAGGACCGCGGCTACGGCTCGATCCCGCCGAGCGGCCCCCAGCCCGGCCACATGAACCCGAACGCGAGCCCCCACACGGGGCCGCACAGCATGCCGGGCGCCCACTCCCAGGCGCCGCCGGAGACCGGCATGTTCGGCGTGCCCGAGGGCCTGTCCGCGGGCTCCCACGGCTACGGCTCACGCGCCCGCGAGCCCGAGTACGGCATGCCCGCCACCGGCGCCGTCTACCCGGGCGCCGAGATCCCCGGCTTCACCACCGGCTCCACCACGGTCCCCGCCGGCGGCACCTCGCGCCCCTCGCCGAGCATCTACGGCCTGCTGACCGTCTTCACGATCATGGACGGCTCCGGCGACGCGTTCGACCGGCTGGCCGAGCAGACCGTCGACGCCGTACGGCGCGGCGAGCCCGACACGCTGGTCTACGCCTGCCACGCGGTGAAGTCGGCCCCGCTGCAGCGGATCGTCTACGAGCTCTACCGCGACGAGGTCGCCTACGCCGAGCACCAGCGCCAGCCGCACATGGAGCGCTTCCTCACCGAACGCCAGTCGATGGTGCTCGCCACCAACGTCATCGAGCTCAACGTCAACGCCGCCAAGGTCGTGCCGTTGCCGACGGCCTTCCAGCTCTGACGCCGTGCCGTACGGAACGGTCAGCCGGACAGGGCGGCGCGCAGGCGCGGCTCGGAGACCCGCCAGAAGTCGTGCTGCACCCCGTCGATGAGAGTGACGGGAATCATCTCCCAGTACTTCTCCGTCAGCTCGGGCGAGGAGTTGATGTCGACCTCGTCCCACGGCACGCCCATGTCCTGCGCCACTCTGGCGATGATCGCGCGGGCGTCGTCACACAGATGGCAGCCTGGCTTGCCCAGCAATGTGATGCGGTGCATCCCCTCAGCCTAGCCACGACTTTGTGCGTCGGTTCACAAAGGGATTACTCTGAAAGGCGGCCAGATTACTGTTCGCGCAGCCCCAAGGAGCCTCGGCACGTGATGCGTCAGTCCCAACCGCGTGACCGCGGCATCCCCGAGGCGACGGTGGCCAGACTCCCGTTGTACCTGCGGGCGCTCAACGGGATGGCAGAACGCGGCATCGCCACGGTGAGCTCGGAGGACCTGGCCACCGCTGCGGGGGTCAACTCGGCCAAGCTCCGCAAGGACCTGTCACACCTCGGTTCGTACGGCACCCGCGGCGTAGGCTACGACGTGGAGTACCTCGTCTACCAGATCTCCAGGGAGCTCGGCCTCACCCAGGACTGGGCCGTCGCGATCGTCGGAGTCGGAAACCTCGGCCGCGCGCTCGCCAACTACGGGGGTTTCGTCTCCAGGGGCTTCCGCGTCGCGGCGCTGCTCGACGCCGACCCCGAAATCGTGGGCGACGACATAGCGGGGTTGAATGTTGAGCACATCGACGAACTGGAAGCCGTCATCAAGAGGCGAGGGGTCTCGATCGTCGTGCTGGCCACGCCGGCGGCGGCGGCGCAGGAGTTGTGCGACCGCGTGGTCGCCACAGGAGTGACCAGCATCCTGAACTTCGCCCCAGTCGTGCTTTCTGTGCCTGACACTGTCGATGTCCGTAAGGTCGACCTGTCGATCGAGCTGCAGATCCTTGCGTTCCACGAGCAACGCAAAGCGGATCGGATGAGTGGGGGGCCGTTGATGGCCGTGGACAGCCAGTGAGCGTTCTCGCGATCGGACTCAGTCACCGGACCGCTCCGGTGTCCTTGCTGGAGCGTGTGTCGGTGTCCGGCGACGCGCTGGTGAAACTGCTGCAGGACGTTCACAGGGAGGTGAACGTCGCAGAGGTCATGGTCATCTCGACCTGCAACAGGGTCGAGGTCTACACCGCGGTGGACAGGTTCCACGCGGCCGTCACCGCGATCACGAACCTGCTGGGCACGCACTCCGGCGTCCCGGTGGAGGAGCTGACGCCGCACCTGTACGTGCACTACGAGGACCGTGCGGTCGAGCACCTGTTCTCCGTCGCCTCCGGCCTGGAGTCGATGGTGGTCGGCGAGGGGCAGATCCTCGGCCAGACCCGCCAGGCGCTGAAGCTCGGCCAGGAGCAGGGCACGGTCGGCGCCACCCTGAACGAGCTGGCCCAGCAGGCCCTGCGCGTCGGCAAGCGCGCCCATGCCGAGACCGGGATCGACCGCGCGGGCGCCTCGCTCGTCACCGCGGGGCTGTCCTTCGCCGGTGACCTGACCGGCAGGCGCGCCCTGGTCGTCGGCGCGGGCGCGATGAGCGGCCTGGCCGTGGCCACGCTGGCGCGGGTCGGCGTCACCGACGTCGTGGTCGCCAACCGCACCTACGACAAGGCCGTACGGCTGGCCGATTCGGTCGGCGGCAGGGCCGTCGAGCTGTCCGAGGTCACCCGCGAGCTCAGGGACGCCGACCTCGTCATCTCCTGCACGGGCGCGGGCCACCACGTCATCACGCCCGACATGCTCGAAGGCCCCGCCTTCCTGCTGGACCTGGCGCTGCCGCACGACGTCGACCCCGCCGTCCGCGCCATCGACGGCGTCACGCTCGTCGACCTGGAGACGATCCAGGACTCGGGCGTCGGGGCGGGCGAGCAGGACGCGGTCGAGGCGGTCCGCCGGCTGGTCGCGCAGGAGCTCGACGCGTTCCTGTCGGCCGAGCGGGCCGCCCGCGTCACCCCCACGGTGGTGGCGCTGCGCAGCAAGGCGGCCGACGTCGTCGAGGCCGAGCTCGGCAGGCTGATGATGCGCCTGCCCGACCTCGAGGGCCGGGCCCGCGACGAGGTGGCGCAGACCGTCAGGCGGGTGGTCGACAAGCTGCTGCACGAGCCGACTGTGCGTGTCAAGCGGCTCGCGACCTCCCCCGCGGGCGATCATTATGCGGAGGCTCTGCGCGAGCTGTTCGATCTCGATCCCTCGATGCCCGAGGCCGTGAGAGGGGTGGACCTGTGAAGCTCGGCACCCGTAGGAGCCTCATGGCGACGACCCAGTCGCAGATGGTCGCCGACCTCTACACGGCGAAGACCGGCCGGACGATCGAGCTGGTCGGCATCACCACGTTCGGCGACGTGTCCAAGGCCCAGCTGTCGCAGCTGGGCGGCACCGGCGTGTTCGTCAGCGCGCTGCGCGACAAGCTGGTGGAGGGCGACATCGACTTCGCCGTCCACTCGCTGAAGGACCTGCCTACCAAGCAGGACCCGCGCTTCGTGCTGGCCGCCCTGCCCGAGCGCCACGACGTCAGAGACGCTCTGGTTGGCAGGACGAAGTTCGCCGACCTGGCGCCGGGAGCGAGGGTCGGCACCGGCTCGCCGCGGCGCATCGCGATGCTGCGCGCCCTGCGCGACGACCTCGACTACGTGCCGATCCGCGGCAACGCCGACACGCGCATCGGCAAGGTCACCTCGGGCGAGCTCGACGCGGTCGTTCTGGCCTCGGCGGGCCTGACCCGCATCGGCAGGCAGGCGGAGATCTCCCAGATCTTCGAGATCGAGGAGATGCTCCCTGCTCCCGGTCAGGGCGCTTTGGCCGTAGAGTGCCTCTCGACCAGGTCTGACCTGGTCGACTTCCTCAGCGTGCTCGACGACCCCCGGACCAGGTCCGCGGTGACGGCCGAGCGCGCGGTGCTGTCCGCTCTCGAGGCGGGATGCTCGGCCCCGGTCGGCGCGTTCGCCCTCGACGACGGGCACACGCTGAACCTGACCGCAGCGGTCGTCGCCCTCGACGGCCGGGAAGCGGTGCGCAAGTCCGCCGCCGGTTCTCCTTCGGAGGCCATGGAGCTGGGCCGCGAGCTAGCGGCCGCCATGATCGCCGAGGGGGCCGACAGATTGATGGGGGAGCAGTCCCATTGAGCTCCGATAGTCCAACCTCCGCTTTCGTCGCCTTCGTGGGCGCGGGTCCAGGCGACGCAGGCCTGCTCACGCTCCGTGGCGCCGAACTCCTGGGCAAGGCCGACGCCGTCGTGCTCGACCAGGAGACCTTCGGGCCTCTTCTCAAGCACTGCAAGGAAGGCGTCGAGGTCGTCCAAGGCGACTTCGTGAAGCGCGCGAAGGCAGGCAAGCTCGTCGTACGGCTGTGCGAGGGCGACCCCATGCTGTTCTCCTCGATCACCGAGGAGGTCGCGGCCTGCGCCGCGGCGGAGGTGGACTTCGAGATCGTGCCCGGCGTCCCTCCCGCCACGGCCGTGCTCACCTACGCGGGCATCCCGCCCGCCTCCGACGTTCCGGAGTTCAGGATCGTCGACGCCTCGCAGGAGCAGGACTGGGCCGTCCACGCCGCCTGCGCGGGCACGCTGGTCATCTACAACGGCATCGAGCAGGCCGTCGCGATCGGCAAGGCGCTGATCGCCAACGGCAAGTCCGACGCCACGCCCGTCGCCGTCAGCAGCGCGGGCACCACCACCGAGCAGTACACGGTGGCCACCACGCTCGGCAGGCTTCAGCCCGACCTCAAGCACGCGGGGTTCACCGAGCCCGCGCTGATCGTGGTCGGCGAGGCGGTCGGCCTGCGCGACAGGCTGTCGTGGTTCGAGACCAAGCCGCTGTTCGGCTGGCGCGTGCTGGTGCCGCGCACCAAGGAGCAGGCCGCCGGCCTGTCGGAGCAGCTGCGCTCCTACGGCGCGGTGCCCGAGGAGGTGCCGACCATCTCGGTCGAGCCGCCGCGCACTCCGCAGCAGATGGATCGCGCCATCAAGGGCCTGGTGACGGGCCGCTACGAGTGGGTCGCCTTCACCAGCGCGAACGCCGTCAAGGCCGTGCGCGAGAAGTTCGAGGAGTACGGCCTCGACGCCCGCGCCTTCGCCGGACTCAAGGTCGCGGCCGTCGGCGAGGCCACGTCGAGGGCACTGGTGGACTTCGGCGTGAAGCCGGACCTGCTCCCCTCGGGCGAGCAGTCCTCCGAAGGCCTGGTCGCCGAGTGGCCGCCGTACGACTCGATGCTCGACCCGATCAACAGGGTCCTGCTCCCGCGCGCCGACATCTCCACCGACACGCTGGTGGCGGGCCTGACGGAGCTGGGCTGGGAGTGCGACGACGTCACGGCCTACAGGACCGTCCGCGCCGCCCCTCCGCCCGCGCCGATCAGGGAGGCGATCAAGGGCGGCGGCTTCGACGCGGTCCTGTTCACCTCGTCGTCGACCGTGCGGAACCTCGTCGGCATCGCGGGCAAGCCGCACAACGTCACCGTGATCGCGGTGATCGGGCCGCAGACCGCCAAGACGGCCGAGGAGTTCGGGCTGCGCGTCGACGTCATGGCCGACAAACCATCGGCTTCCGCCCTCGCCGCCGCCCTGGCGGAGTACGGTCGTAAGCAGAGGCAGGCGGCGCTGGAGGCGGGCGAGATCCCGCGCAGGCCGTCACAGAACCGCAGGGGCGCGCGCAGGCGCACCAAGTAACCCCCGCGCTTCGGGGGAAGTGTAGGAGAGTCATGACCGCCGAGTTCCCGACCGCCCGTCCGCGGCGGCTGCGCCGTACGCCCGCCCTGCGGAGGCTGGTGACCGGCACGCGGCTGCATCCCTCCGAGCTGATCCTGCCCGTGTTCGTCAAGGAGGGCATCATCGAGCCGCAGCCCGTCGGCTCGATGCCGGGCGTGGTCCAGCACACCCGCGACTCGCTGCGCAAGGCCGTCCACGAGGCGGCCGAGGTGGGTCTGGGCGGCGTGATGCTGTTCGGCGTCCCGGCGGTCAAGGACTCCTACGGCACGGCCGCCGACGACCCCGACGGCATCACCCAGCAGGCGCTGCGCGACGTCGTGTCCGAGGTGGGCGACGCGCTGGTCGTCATGGCCGACACCTGCCTCGACGAGGTCACCGACCACGGCCACTGCGGCATCCTGACACCCGAAGGCGAGGTCGACAACGACGCCACGCTCGACCGCTACGTCTCCATGGCCGTCGCCCAGGCGCGCGCGGGCTCCCAGATGATCTCGCCGAGCGGCATGATGGACGGCCAGGTGGGCGCGATCAGGGCGGGCCTCGACGCGGCCGGCTTCTCGCACATCCCGATCATGGCCTATTCGGCGAAGTACGCCTCCGCCTTCTACGGGCCCTTCCGTGACGCCGTCGAGATGCCGAAGAACTTCGGTGACCGCAAGGCCTACCAGCAGGACCCCGCGGGTCCCGTGGGCGAGGCGCTGCGCGAGATACGGCTCGACGTCGCCGAGGGTGCCGACATCGTCATGGTCAAGCCCGCCCTCGCCTACCTCGACATCCTGCGCGAGGTCCGCGACACGACCGAGGTGCCCGTCGCGGCCTACCAGGTCAGCGGCGAGTACGCGATGATCGAGGCGGCGGCGGCCAACGGCTGGATCGATCGCGACCGGGCGATCACCGAGTCGCTGGTCGCCATCCGACGCGCCGGGGCGGACCTGATTCTCACGTACTGGGCGACGGAAATGGCCCGACGCGTCTGACGGAGGGGTTTCCCGTCGGGTCATGGGACCTATGCGTTAGAGTGCGAGGACAAGTGCTGGTGTGTCCCTTGTGAAGCCTTCTCGAGTGCCCGGGGACCCTTCTCAGGCACGGGACTCGAACGGGGAGACACCATGGTGGGGGTACCACTCGCTCGGCGTACCAAAAAGCGGACGCGCATGACCCGCGTCGACTCGGTCCTGCAGTACGCCGCTCTCGGCTGGCCCAGCGTGCCGGGCGCCCACCCGCTGCGCCGCGGGGCCCGCGCCTGTTCGTGTGACCGCATCGGCTGTCCCGACCCCGGCGCCCATCCGCTCTCGCCCGCCTGGTCCCTGCAGGCCACGACGGACACCGCGCTGCTGACCCGCTGGTGGCAGCGCGAGCCCGAAGCCAACGTGGTCCTGCCCACAGGGCGGGTGTTCGACGTCTTCGACGTACCGCTCACGGCGGGCCTCACCGCCCTGTCCCGCATGGACGCCGCTGACTTCCCCTCCGGCCCGGTCGCCTCTCATGGCGACCGGGTGCTGTTTTATGTGGCCACGCGCGGCAACCCCGAGGACGAGGACGAGTGGTGGTCGTGCAGCCTCGACGTCGCCCCCACCACGATCGACGAGACGCCGGGGCTGCGGTGGCACTGCCGCGACAGCTACGTCCTCGCCCCGCCGTCCACTCTCGCCACCGGGCAACCGGTCTCCTGGCTGCGACCGCCTGACGGCCGTCCCCTGCCCGATCCGCTCCGGGTCCTCGACTGGCTCGTCTGACGTCCGGCTCCCCTGGTCGAGCCGGCCGGTGAGGTCCGTGCCCGTCGAGGTGAGCGAGTGCGGGGGATCGTAGGCTGGAACGCGTGAGCCGTACACAGAACTCAGAGGACCTCTTCGAGCGAGCCCGCGCCATCATCCCCGGGGGCGTCAACTCCCCTGTGAGGGCGTTCGGCGCCGTAGGGGGAACGCCCCGCTTCATGGCGTCCGGCCAGGGCCCCTACATCACCGACGTCGACGGCAACCGCTACGTCGACCTGGTCTGCTCGTGGGGCCCGATGATCCTCGGTCACCGCCATCCGTCCGTGGTCGAGGCCGTCTCCGACGCGCTGCGGCACGGCATGTCGTACGGCACGGCCACCCCTGGCGAGGTCGAGCTGGCCGAGGAGATCGTGGCCAGGGTGGCGCCCGTGGAGAAGGTGCGCCTGGTCAGCTCGGGCACCGAGGCGACCATGAGCGCCGTACGGCTGGCCCGCGGCTTCACCGGCCGCTCCAAGATCATCAAGTTCGCGGGCTGCTACCACGGCCACGTCGACGCGCTGCTCGCCTCGGCGGGCTCGGGCGTGGTCACCTTCGGTCTGCCCGACACGCCGGGCGTCACGGGCGCCGCGGCGGCCGACACGATCGTCCTGCCGTACAACGACCTGGCGGCTGTCGAGGAGGCCTTCCGCACCGCCGAGATCGCGTGTGTGATCACCGAGGCCTGCCCCGCCAACATGGGCGTGGTCCCGCCGCTGCCGGGCTTCAACCAGCGGCTGAAGGAGCTGTGTGCGGCCAACGGCGCGCTGCTCATCCTCGACGAGGTGCTGACGGGCTTCAGGGTGTCCAGGGCCGGCTGGTACGGCCTCGATCCTGTCGACGCGGACCTCATGACGTTCGGCAAGGTCATGGGCGGGGGCATGCCCACGGCGGCCTTCGGCGGCAGGGCCGACGTCATGGCGAACCTGGCGCCCGAGGGGCCCGTCTACCAGGCGGGCACGCTGTCGGGGAACCCGCTCGCGTGCGCGGCGGGCCTGGCCACCCTGCGCGGCCTCGACGACGACGCCTACGCCAGGGTGGACGCGGCGGCCTCGGCGGTCTCGCTCGCGGCTGCGAAGGCGCTGGAGGCCGCGGGCGTCCCGCACCGCCTCCAGAGCGCGGGGAGCCTCTTCTCGATCTTCTTCACCGATCGGGAGGTCACCGACTTCGCCGCGGCCCAGACACAGAACACCAAGGCGTACACCGCGTTCTTCCACTCGATGCTCGACCAGGGCGTCTACATGCCGCCGTCGGCGTACGAGGCGTGGTTCCTGTCGGCGGCGCACGACGAGGAGGCGATCGGCGCGATCGTCGAGGCCCTCCCTGCGGCCGCCGACGCCGCCGCGGCGGCGGGCTAGCAGCCGCGGAGG
>NZ_JBYITD010000076.1:0-12302 GCF_057708945.1 Nonomuraea sp. bgisy101 | reverse complement strand
TGTCATGAGCCCCAAACGGTGTTGATCTTGCAGCTCACCGATCCAGGACCACTGCCCGAGCGGTAGAGGTCAGGTACGGCTGGCTGCCCGATCTCGGCGGCGGCGGGCGGCGCGGATCTCGGCGTCGGCGACCTTGTCGTCGAGCAACGCGTAGAGCTGGGTGGTTTCGGTGGAGGCGTGGCCGAGACGGCGGCGGACGGCCTCGATGGACACTCCGGCATTGATCAGCTCTGTGGCGTGCGCGTGGCGCAGCTGGTGAATGTCGATCTCGACGCCAGCCTGCGCGCAGTAAATCTGCCAGCGGTGGTGGGCGGCGTCGTAGGACAGCGGACCGCCGCGGCCGTTGATGGAGGCGCGAAACAGCGGCCCGGCGCTGTAGCCCGCGCGGGCCAGGTAGAGCTTGAGCAGGGTGACGTAGCCGCGGTCGTCCAGCAGGACAGTGCGTACGCTGCCGCCCTTGCCGTGGACGCGGACGTGTTCGTCGTCCAGACGCAGGTCCAGGTCTTCGACGTACAGCCCGCACACTTCTGAGGCGCGGGCGCCGCACGCGTAGGCCGTTTCGAACAGCACCCGGTCGCGCAGCCGGTCCAGCGGCAGGTCCTTGCGCGGCCGCCGCGAGCAGATCACCGCGAGCACCTTGGCGACGTCGGCCGCGCTGGCGGGGCGGGGCAGTATTACGGCGACGATGGCAGCACCCTCGACTACACCTATGAAATAGAGGACGACACCCTCACCATCTGGGCGGGCGAGCGGGGCTCCCCCGCCTACTACCAGGGCATCTTCAGTCCGGACGGCCGTAGCCTCACCGGAGCGTGGGTCTACCCGGACGGAGGCGGCTACGACGCCAACGCCGAACGTGTCGAATAGGCGGCCCGCTCGTCGCTCACGCATTGATCATCTGGAGGCCGTCGATCGCTGCTGGGGACAGTTTCCCATCGTCCAGGCAGGACAAGGGCATCCAGGCGGCAGCGCGTGTGGGCCCGTCGGCCTCGGTGATCACGATGGGGTCGGTGCTGCACTTCAGCGATCCTGCCTCAGGTCTGTGAGACGAATGGGCAGATACCTCAGACTGCTGGGACTGCCTCACATCTAGGGGTGTCGGTAAGAATCGCGTCACACGGCTCAAAGCGACGGTATGTAAGCGGAGCCCTCGGACCTTAGCGAGCAACGTGACCTGCGGAAACGCCCGATCCGGCGTTATCGTGCCGCAGAGCGCCTGACTCATCCCTGAACGCCCGGACCGAAACCGGCCCTCGGCGTATGGCACAGTCGCGCACCGTGACCTGGGGCGACGCGGCTCGTTTGGGCCGTGTGACGCGATTCTTACCACCGGGCCAACCAGGAGAGCCGATGACCGCCCCTGGTGCAAGGCAGATGGTGATTGGCCGGACTTTGATGCGCCAGGGGCGCACGCATGCCGATGATGGTCGATTATGGGTGAGGATCGCAGGGCTGGCCGGATGTGGGCGTGCGGGCTGCTGTTCATGGTGGCCGGCGTATTCGCCTGGATGGGTTTGAAGGATGCGGGGTGGGGTGATGTCGACCCTGCCAGTCTCATGGTGTCGACGCTGTCGCTGATGGCGTCAATCTGGTCAGGATGGCAGACGGTCCGGGCCAAGCAGATTACCGATACCGATGTGGACCTGTGGGCGCGGAAGCTCGAAGCAGCGGTCGTGACCGCCGAGACCGCACAGCGGGGGCAACTGCTGGGCCGGCAGGACCGCACGATCGATGTTGCTTTCGTCCTCACCCCCGTGCCCGGCCACAATGCCGACGAAGCCGCGTCTGAGGCAACGATGGCGAACGTGGCGGGGTACTTCCGGAAGCTGAGACCGCAGCGGCTGGTGATCACCGGAGACGCCGGGTCCGGCAAGACGGTGCTCGCGATCGAGCTGATACTGGGCCTGCTGACCGACGCCGATCGCAGACCCGACGATCCGATCCCGGTCCGCTTGTCCGCAGCGGCCTGGGATGCTCAGACGAGCGTGGAGGACTGGCTGGCGGCGCACCTGGTACGCAACTTCAACCTGTCCAAGGCCACCGCGCGGGCCCTGCTGCGGGCCGATCGGGTGCTCCCGGTCATCGACGGCCTGGATGAGATGGACACCGAACCCGAGCCCGGCTACGGCTCACGCGCGGGCGAGGCGCTGCGGGCGCTGAACGCCTACCAGCGCGGGCGCGGGAAGGCCCGGCTGGTGCTGACCTGCCGTTCAACCGTCTACGACGCGCTCATCGCCGACGACACCTGGGCGCACGACGCGGCCCGCGTCACCCTGTCGGGAGTCACCGCGGACCAGACGTGGACCTTCATCGAGGCAGTCGCCGGGGCGCACCAACGCACGCGCTGGCAGCCGGTGCTGGATGCTCTCACCCAGCCCGGCCATCCGCTGGCCGAGGCACTGGCCACACCCTGGCGACTCACCCTGGCCGTCACCGTCTACCAGCAACGATCCGACACCGGGGCCTACCTGCGCGACCCCGCCGAACTGGCGCGCCTCGCCGGCCAGGCCGGCACCACCACAGGCCCTGATCAGATACGCGATCACCTGCTCAGTCTGTTCATTCCCGCCACCATCGTGGCCACCACCTCGCCAGGCGCGCAGAGCCGCTACCGGCCTGGCCACGTCCACAACTGGCTGGCGATCCTGGCCCGCTATCTGGACACCAACATGACCCGGCCCCCGTTGGACGGCCGCACCCTGTCCAGCACCGACCTCGTCCTGCACGAACTGTGGCCACTGGCCAGGAACCGCTCGCGCGTCCTCGGCCTTGGTGTCATCGCGCTCATCACGGCGGTCATGGTGCTGACGCTCGGGCTGGCGATCGGCCACGACGGCATCACGATCGGCGCCGTAGCGGCGATAGGCCTAGGGGGTGGCGGCAGCCTCATCGCTTGGATGGAGGTGTGGCCGCGCCTCACTCACATCGACCTGGCCCAGATGAAGTCCCCCACCGCAATCGTCGCCGGATACGTGGTCTGCCCCATGTTCGGGCTCTGGGGCGGAGCCACCAACGGGAACGGAGTGGCCGGCCTTGTCACAGGCCTAACGGCAGGACTCCTGATCGGGTTACTCCTGAGCCTGGCGGGCTCGCTGATGATCCCCGGCCACAAACCCGTCCCCACCCCCCGTGACATCGTCCGCGGCGACCTCGCCAGCGGATCGGCGTTCCTGCTCCTGCTTGGACTGTCTGTAGGGCTGGTGGCGGGCATCGTCAGTGAGCTACGCCCGGGCGGCCTCGACGGGATCGAAGCCGCCGCGACAGCTGGTCCCACCGCGCTGATTTTCGGGCTCTACCTGGTGGCCATTGGCGGTCCAGGTAACGCCGGATTGCGGTACCTGCTCCTGGTGCTCTGCATGACGCGGCGGCTGCCGTGGAAGCTGGCTCGTTTTCTGCACTGGTGCTATACCGACACCGGACTGATCCGCATCGCCGGCATCGCCTACCAGTTTCGCCACCGCGAGCTCCAGGACTACCTCACCCGGCACCCCCACCCCTAAGTGCCTGTGTTTGAACCCATCTGACCAGGTAACAGCACCGATCCGGAAGCGGCGCAGTCGTTCACCACTCGAACGGTTCTCCGCGTGCCTGAGCCGCGCGGAACCGCGATCACGACGGGTAGGCGTTACAAGCCTCGGGGCAATTCAGACATCGGTAACGGCTGTCCGAACGGCGCTGATCAGGACGCCTCGTCAGGAGTTTTGCGCGGCACCGTTGCCCATGCGCCGCATCTGCGGCCTTGACATGCGTTGCAACCGTCGAGCGATCATGGCGCGTGACTCGCGCCCTGTCGACACCGCCCACCGTGGCCCCCGGCTCTCTCGTTGACTCACCCCAACCCCTTCTCCCCGCCGCCGGCGGCCTGCTGCTACGCCCCTGGAAACGGGTCGACGCACCGATCTTCCTCGCCGCCTACCAAGATGAAGAACTCAGGCGATGGCACACACGCCGGCCCGTGACCGAGGCCCAAGTCCTGGAGTGGTTCGACACCTACCACCAGGACTGGAAACGAGAGAGGGGCGGTCACTGGGCGATCACCCGCGACGGAAGGGAGGTGCTCGGCCGGATCGCCCTACGCGGCCTCGACTTCGACGACGGCGTCGCCGGAGCCGCTTATTGGGTGCTCCCGGCCGCCCGCGTCGCCGGCGTCGCCACTCGCGCCCTCACGGCACTCACCGCCTGGGCCCTGGACGAGATCGGCTTTCACCGCCTGGAATTGGACCACTCGACGCGCAACACAGCCTCCTGCCGGGTCGCCATAAAGTCCGGCTACCTCCTGGAAGGCACCAAACGCAGCGCCGCCGTCCATGACGACGGCCGACACGACATGCACCTACACGCCCGCGTCCGAGACGTTTGAGCGCACCCGCCTGATCATTCGGCGGAGCATCAACTTTGCCCATGATCACTGGGACGGCATACCAGTGGCCCATCATTCAAGATGGGCCATCCCAGCCCAGATGCCACCTCAGAGGGCGTTTTGGTGCGTCTCGTGAGCTGAAGTCGCCTATGTCCGCTGGTCGGTTTGTGCGGCATGCGCGGTATCTGCGCGTCTGGAAACCAGGGCACGCTCGCGTCTGTGCCATAGCTCCACACTGGAGCGCCGTCGACCTCGTCCCTTAAGGAGAGACGCCCGGTCGGGAACCTGCGTCGCGAAGAAGTGTCGGCCAACAGAGTTCGCCCCTTCCCTTCTTCTTTCTCACAGTAGAACGCCGAGGACACCTCGCGCGCTGCTTTGCTGGCCGGCTTCGGCGGCGTGCGCACGCTGATCGGCGGCTGCGGCGCGTTCGCACTGGGCGTCGGCCTGCTCGCGCGCGGCGTCGCGTTCGGCCGGCCTGAGGGCCCGGCCCCACTTCAGGTGCCGGGCGAAGAACCGGGCCGCGTCGTCCACCTCGAACCACGGGGTACCGGCGTGCCGGCCCAGATTGTCGTGCAGCGTCTTCTCCCTGGTGCCGAAGGCGTCGAACAGGTCCAGGGCGGGCTGCCGTTCCATCCCTTCGTCGTCCCATTGCAGCAGGAAGGGTAAGCAACTACATCTCGGACGGCCACAGTCGCGCCGTGCCATCGTCACCAGCGGTGGCGAGCAGGCGTCCGTCGGGGTGGAAGGCCACAGCGAGGACACGTCCCCGATGGCCGGTGAGGGGCTCGCCGATCGGCTGTCCGGTGACGGCGTTCCACAGTCGCACAGTGCTGTCGTCGCTGGTGGTGGCGATCAGGTGGCCGTCGGGGTGGAAGGCGACCCCGTTGACAGGATGGTACGCGGTAATGGACTCGCCGGTCTGCTCGCCGCTATCGGGGCTCCACAGTCGCACGGTGCTGTCGGCGCCAGCCGTGGCGATCAGGTGGCCGTCGGGGTGGAAGGCGATCGCGTAGACGGCTAGCCAGTGGCTGGTGAGGGGGTCGCCGATTTGCTGGCCGCTGCCGACATCCCACAGTCGCACGGTGCCATCGGAGCCGATGGTGGCCAGCAGATGGCCATCGGGGTGGAAGGCGACCCCGCGGACGCGTCCGGTATGGCCGGTGAAGGGCCGCAACGCCTGCTGGCCGGTGGCAGGGTTCCACAGTCGCACGGTGCTGTCGGCCCCGGTGGTGGCGATCAGGTGGCCGTCGGGGTGGAAGGCCACCGCGTAGACGCGTCCGGTGTGGCCGGTGAGGGGCTCGCCGACCTGTCGGCCGGTGGAGGGGTCCCACAGCCGGACAGTGCTGTCGTCGCTGGTGGTGGCGATCAGGTGGCCGTCGGGGTGGAAGGCGACCGCGCGGACGTGTCCCTGGTGGCCGGTGAGGGGGTCGCCGATCGGCCGACAGGTGGAAGGGTCCCACAGCCGGGTGGTGCCGTCTTCGCCGGCGGTGGCGATCAGGTGGCCGCCGGGATGGAAGGCGAGCGCGCGTACGGCTGGCAGGTGCTGCAAGAGAGCAGGTGCCCGCTGGATGCTCTGCGGGTTTGCCGCCGGTTGGTCCCGCACGCGAAATTTCGCCAGGTGGTCCTGCAAGCGGCGGATGCGCTCATACAAGAACCCCCGGCTGGGCCACATTTCGGCCGCCAACGCCCACAGCCGGACGGTGCCGTCGTCACCGGCGGTGGCCAGCAGGTTGCCGTCGGGGTGGAAGGCGAGCGCGCCGACGCCTGCCGCGTGACCGGCGAGGAGGTCGCCGACCGGCTGGCCGGTGCCGGGATCCCACAGCCGAGCGGCGCCGTCTTCACCGGCGGTGGCCAGCAGATGGCCGTCAGGGTGGAAGGCCACCGCACAGACCCGTCCCTGGTGGCCGGTGAGGGGCTCGCCGACCTGGCGGCCGGTGGAGGGGTCCCACAGCCGGACGGTGCCATCGGAGCCGGCGGTGGCCAGCAGGCGGCCATCGGGGTGGAAGGCCACCGTAACGAATCCGTGGTGGCCGGTGAGGGGGGCGCCGACCGGCTGGCCGGTGCCAGAATCCCACAGCCGGACGGCGCCATCATCGCCACCGGCGGCGAGCAGGTGGCCATCGGGGTGCAAGGCGATTGCGCCAACGCGTCCCTGGTGGCCGGCGAGAGGGGAGCCGACCGGCTGGCCGGTGTCGGGATCCCACAGCCGGACGGTGCCGTCATCACCGGCGCTGGCCAGCAGGTGGCCGTCGGGGTGGAAGGCGACCGTAACGAATCCGTGGTGGCCGGTGAGGGGGGCGCCGACCGGCTGGCCGGTGTCGGGATCCCACAGCCGGACGGTGCCGTCATCACCGGCGGTGGCCAGCAGGTGGCCGTCGGGGTGGAAGGCAACCACGCCGACGCCTGCCGCGTGGCCGGTGAGGGCATCGCCGACCTGCCGGCCGGTGCGACGATCCCACAGCCGTGCGGTGCCGTCGTAGCCGCCGGTGGCCAGTAGACGGCCGTCGGGGTGGAAGGCAACCGCGTAGACGAATCCCTGGTGGCCGGTGAGGGGGCACCGACCTGCTGGGCAGATGCCGGTGGCTGGCGATGTGTCCTGGCAGAGTCACCATCAGGGCGCGGAGGAGAACTGCGAGCAAGTGCGGCGGCGCGGGCCGTCACCCACAGCGGCTTGAAGTCCTCCGGGTCGGCTTCCAGCGCTTCTGCCACGAGCTCGACTTGCCCCCAACGGGGGAGCTTCTCGCATCGCAGCACCGCCCTGGCGGTGGTGTGGCTCAAAGCCTTACTGGTACGGCGTTCGATCTCGCGAAAGCTCGGCGCGCCGCTGTGCAGGTGCGCATGGCCCAGCTGATCGCGCAACGCAGCCAAGGCCGCGACAGCAGCGTCGTCAGCGCCCGGGGGGACGGTTGCGGGTACGGCGGGTGAGCTCATGATGCGTCGAGCATCCCAGAGTGGAAGAAAACGTAAAACCCGCTTTGCGGAAGTGGCCCCGCACCTGGTGTGAAGCGTCAACTTCGGTCAGCGAACGTAGCCAGATGGAACGATGCGCGCTCGTGGTGGAAGACCTTGGCCGAGATCGGAAACGCCCCTAGCTACGTCTCCATGCTGGGAACAGGTCCCCGACTGCGAGGACCACGCCAGCGAGGCCCACCCGCGCCGCCCTCTGCCACCGGGCACGGCGCAGGAGTGCCCGCGAGGCGTCCCAACCACGGGAAGGAATATGCCCACCGATGATGCCCTACCTCGCCCTGGGCGCCATGGCCCTCTTCGCCGTCTACCGCACCGCCGTGGAGGACAGGACGGCGCTCCGCAAGCCTCGCCCCCGCCGGCCTGCGGAGCGCGGCCCCGGCATCTTCGTGCCGCAGTATGTGATCATCGCAGCGGCCTGCCTTCTCTTGGGCGTTGCCGTCGGGGTGCTGGTGTGGCTGATCCCAACGATCTGGCCGCCAGTCGATGCGGCCTTGGCGGTCATAGGGCTGTCTCTGGCGCTGCATGGACTACGGCGTGGACGAAGCTGCAGTAGTAGGTGGTAGGGGCGTCCTCGTCGCCGTAGTGTGAGCGGCCGGTGAGCACCGTGTTCGTCGGACAGGTGAACGGGTCGATCCACTCCCGCACCGTCTCGGCGTAGGCGCGCTCGACCTTGATTGTCACGGCTGCGGCGGACGCGGGTGCGGGAGCTACCACGGTCACGGCCGCGAGGGCGGTCAGGGCGGCTGCCGCGCTCTCAATGACCTTGCCGCGGTAATCCCCGGATTTGCTGCGGTGGTGGATATGCCCACCTGCGGGAACGTGCACAAGGCAAGATCAGGTCTACGCGCTTACTGCGGTAGAGCCTCTTGGCGGCCAGCTCCAGCCGGATGGTCCAAGCACCCCAGTCGTGCCGACACGCGTCAATAGGCGTGTCGGCAGGCGATAGGTCCAGGGGCCACGGGGAATCCGGTAGGCAGGGGAGAGGACGATCCGCTATGTATAGGACCTTTCATCCCTGAGCTGGAGTCCTGATGTCGGAAACCGATTCTCCCGAAGTGCGATCGCGGTGGCCTGGCCGAGGTGCGCGCCTGGTTGCCATAGGCGTGGCAGTGGCCTGTCTCGCCGTGGGGGCGGTGGCGGTGGTCGGGGTGAGCAAGTGGTGGAACGTGCGGGGCATTTCCTCGGCCCGTGAGCTCGCGCTGCGCGGTGTGGCAGCCAGGGGCGATGATCGGACCTCTGCGGTGGTGCTGGGCGCGGCGGCGGTGGCGGCCCACCCGGACAAGCTCAACCGATCGGCCTTGGAGGAGACCCTACTGTCCGGGCGCCGTGGCGTCGCCGCGCCGGCTGGGGCCATACGAGCGATGGCGTTGAACGACGACGGTCGGACAGCCCTGATGTCGATCGTCGACCAGGGGGTCACCTGGCGGAGCCTGGATTCTCCCATCCAGAAGGAGGTCCCCCTGAAGCTTGGCCTTGATGAGGAGGCACTGGAGGCCTCCAGTGAAGAGGAGGGCCGGAAACGGGAGGCCCCGTTCGTGGCGAGCATCCCCTTGGAGGGCGAGGCCGGAGCCGCCGCACTGGAGGTGTCGTCCGACGGACGACAGGCGGTCATCGGGGCTCTTGACGGGTCGCTCGGCCTGTGGCAATTGGATGACTCCTCCAGGCCGGTGCGGGTGGCCAAGGTGCCGGGCCAGAACTCCTTCATGGTCGCGAGCGTGGCGCTCGCTGCGGACGGCAGGACAGTCCTGGCAGGCTACGAGCGTGGCAGCGTGCTCTTGTGGGATCTGTCCAGCAGGAAACAACTGGCCACGCTCACGGGGCACAGCTCGTGGATCAGCGGAGTGGCCTTGAGCGACGACGGACGGATCGCGGTCACGATCAGCCGAGGCAGCGGATATATCTGGAATCTGGCCGATCGGAGGAGTCCGGTCCGGGTCGGCGCCATCCCGCGGGCAGGAGCCGACGGGGAGGGGCTCGACCTCAGTGCGGACGGCCGGACGGCCATGATCGGTGGCCAACTCTGGAACCTATCGGACCCGGCCCGGCCCAAGCTGGCGAAGCCCGTGGCCAAGGAGGCGGATGGCGTCTCGCTCTCCTCGGACGGGCAAGTCGCTCTGACCACAGACGGCGCCGGGAGCGCGACGCTGTGGCGGATCACGGACCCGGCGCGGCCCGTCAAGGTCGCCGAAGTCGCCGGAGTGGGGGAACTGGACTTGGACTACCTCACGATGTACGACGTCAAGGAATCGCCAGGATCAGCGATGGTGAGCGGGGACGGCGGGACGGTGCTGGCGGTGAGCGCCGAAGGCGGGGCGCTGTTCATGGACGTCGCGGGGCTCAGCGGCGATCCGCTCCGGGATGCCTGCGCGGAGATCGCGGAGGATTCGACGGCTGGCTTGGTCAGCCTGAGGGAGCGACTGGGCGTCGGGAGCTTCGTCGAGCCGTGCGACGGTGGGTGAGCGCTTACGGGTCGGTGATCAGAAATACTGAGGCCAGTTGTGCGCACAAATCGGCCGGACGCCAGCGTGGGGGAGTGGCCACAAGGGGCTGCGTTTCGTGCAGGAGGCCAGCAGTCCGCGAGCTGCGAGGCGTAGGCGAACCCGGCGAGGGTGAGCAGCCCGAAGACGATGTCGAAGCATATATGGACACTGTCAGGCGGCTGCCGGGCCGCGTAGCCTCGATCAGGCCTGGGGACACTGTGCTGATTCGATCTTGATCGATAGGGTGATCGGCCATGGGCGTTTTGGTCGACTACTTCACCGCAGACTCTGAGCTGTCGGCCCGGCGGGCTCTGTCACCCGGGCCGGCAGCTGTGAACTTGCCGTATGTCGATTGCAAGGGCTGGATTGACGAGCTCGCCACGATGGTGGCTGAGATCAGCGGGCGTGATCTCAGTGAGTTCGGCGACAGCGAGGTTGTCGTGGACGATGGGGACGCGGCGGGGGTGGAGCGGATGGCGCCGGAGGCCGTTGCAGCGCTCGCCGAAGTAGACGATGCGCAGTTTCGGGCATATGCCGAGGACGCGTTGCTCGAGGATTACGAGGTCGAGCGGATGGCTGCCCTTCGGGACCTGGCGCGCGAGGCGGTGCGGCTCAATCACGGGATGTATCGCTGGTCGTGCGTGTGAAGGCGGCGAACAGTTCCTCCCGTTGGGCGGGCGGGAGCCTGCGGCCCATGTCCGCCGGGCTTATCAGGGCGTGGTCGTCGTTGTTTTCGCGTGCCGTGCCGGCGAGGAACTCCAGCGCGAAGCGGGCCTCCTCGCGGTGCCGCTTCTCCGGCCAGTCATCGACCAGCGGCAGCACCGCCCTGACCCGTTCGGTGATCCGGTCGAGAAGGGCGTAGCCGGGAAGGCCCGGAAATCGCTGGGCCCGCAGATCGATGTGGCGGAAGGCGACGTCGTCGAGCTGGGCTCCGGTGAAGTCGTTGCCGGCGGAGTCATTGTGCTCTCTACCCAGAGTGGCCTGGTCGTGTTCGGACGGGCGGCCCCAGAAGTTCGTGCTCCGCACGCGGCCGAGAAAGACGCAATCGACGAACTCGGCCTCGAAGGTGGCCGTCTGCTGTCTCAGCCGAGATCGATCGAACACGCACCGCTCGAACCGCACGTTGCCGAAGAAGGTGTGCTGGGGGAACCGGGTGCGGCGGAAGGTGCAATCGCGAAAGACGGTCTGTGGCCACCTGGCGTCGTCCCACTGCTGCCCGTCGATGCCCGTGCCGGTGCTGCCCATCAGCAGCTGTTCGAAGGAGGTGTCGGAGAAGTTGCAGCCGTCGAATCGCTGGCGTAGGCGTTGAAGCCGTCGAACCGGGTTGCGGTGAAGTCCACGTTCTTCAGCCGGGCCCGGTCAAAGATGAGGTCGGTCACGCCAGTAGGCAGCTGGAACCGCTGGTCGCGGAGTTCTCCGCGAGCGACGCTCGCGCTTCTCCATTCCTCGTGGGTCGGCTCGAGGGTGAAGCGCTCAAACGAGGACACGCCGACCGCCGGTAAAGGGGAAGTTCATGTGCGGAGTCTCGCATGCGGACCCGACAAATCTTTCTCTCCGATCATCGGTGATGGCAGGCAAATATATCGTCAGCGCCGGGTACGCACTGAGATCGAACAGCTCGATCCGGCGCTGGTTCGCGCTCGCATGCGCCTGCGCGAGGAGAAGCGGGCCTGCGGCATCAAGACCGCAGGCGCAGAACCCGAACCAGCGCTGTCCGCCGACGCCCGCGCCTACGCCGAGGCCCGCATCGCGGACCTGCCCACCTACCTGGCCCGGGTGGAGCTGGTTATCCGCGCCGCCACAGCCCGGATCGCTGGAGACGATCCCGAGCAGGCCGCGATTGATGCGGTCCCCGGCACCCCGGCGGTGCCGTGATGCTCTATCACCAGGGCGGTCCGATCCCGCTCGGCGACCCGCCTGCCGCCGACGCCCAGGCCCGGGCGCTGGCCGCTGCACTGCTCACGGTCGCCGCCGATCAGCCGCCTGCCGCGGCGGCGCTCCCGCCACAATGAGACCAGACACGCACCCCTCCGGGAGAGACCATGGCCGACGACGCCCCGCAGGCCCGTGCCTTCGACCTGCCCGGCTGGCCCTGCCCGCCCCGGGTCGCCGACATCCCCGAGTGCAAGGACAGCTACGGCTGGATTGCGGCAGGGTCCGTGGCTGTCGATGATGAGGGCCGGCTGTGGGTCGATGGCCTAGCCCACCCGCGACCGCGGCCACAGGGTGACAGGTCCACCCTGGTGGCCTGGTGCGAGGACGGCATCGCTCTCCGCATTCCCGTGGAGTCCATCGTTATCTAGGGTTGGAGGACCCTTCCTGCAGGTCAGAGGACGATGATCTCTTTTTTTCACGTAGGCCAAGTTGACCGAACGCAGCCCGGACCCAAGAAGAACTGAGCGTGCGGAGAGCGCCTCGAGGTCATTTAGGGCGCGTCTCAGCGCTTCGACCTTTGGGCGTTTAAGTGATCTTGCTGGTGGGGGGAGGTGAAC
>NZ_JBYITD010000075.1:0-12503 GCF_057708945.1 Nonomuraea sp. bgisy101 | reverse complement strand
CCCCCCCCCCCCCCCCCCCCCCCCCCCCCCCCCCCCCCCCCCCCCCCACCCCCCCCCCCCACCCCCCCCCCCCCCCCCCCCCCCCCCCCCCCCGCGACCGTAGGAGCCGGCAGTTCCAGGCAGCTCGCGTGACGCCCGTGCAGTCGCGGTGATCAGGCGGCCGCGCCGCGGGCGATGTAGAGGTTCATGTCGGTGAAGTCGACGGTGATGTTGTAGGGCTTCCAGAAGCAGTGGGAGAACCAGCCCATCGTGTCGAACCCTGTCCCATAGGGCCACGGCACGTTGACCGGCTGGTTTGGGTTCGTGTAGCAGTAGACGTCCTTGGCGACTGCGTTGCCGAGGCGGATCTCCTTCGGGTAGCAGGGGTAGACGACGGCCGGGTGGCTTTGGGCAAAAGTCCCGATCTGGCGGTCGTAGTCGGTGCGGATCCCCAGCTGCTGGGCCGTTTTCCCGCGCATGCCCGCGGCGATCTCGCTGCCTCCGCCGAAGTTCACGCCCACCACCCCGGTGCGGGAGCCGGCGACGCCGGCGAAGCTGCCCGTGCTGTGCAGGTACTGCTCACGGGCCAGCCACAGCGGCAGGGGTTCGGCGCCCGCCCGCGTGGCGGCGGCGCGTGCCTTCCTGGCCGTTTCGGGGGTGCGGCGGCGCAGGATCAGTTGCCGGCCCGCGTAGTCGAAGGTGGTCAGCAAGTGGTAGAAGACCCACGTGCCGATCAGGCCGTCGCTGTCGGTGTCGACATCTTCGCCCGACTCCGTCGCCGACCAGCCCACCGGGACGTTGCGCAGTTCGATGCCGCCCAGCTTGAAGGAGTCCAGTATCCCGTAGTACGCCCATATGGTGCCGCCCTCGAAATCGATCTTCTGACTGGCGACGGGGCTCAGCCCGGCCTCCTTGGCTACCGACGCGCGCATGCTCAGGTTCGGGGCGCCGGTGTAGAACGTGAAGCGCTTCGTCGGTCCGCCGTTGACCGAGGCCTCGACCAGCGGCATCGGGTCCATCTGCTTCCATGGCACCCGCGCGGTCTCGCCGTGGACCTGATAAGCCTCGCCGCGGACTGCCGCGAACCACTTGGCGTAGCTGTCCTCGCCGGCCGCTTTCCAGTGGGGTGCGGACGGGCCGAATTTGTCCTGCCGGATGTAGCAGTCGGCCAGGAAGTGGTTGGCGTCCTTGTCGTCGGGCGCCAGGGCGAGGGCCATCTTGAGGTATTTCTCGGCGTCGGCGAACCGGTTGGCCAGCAGCGCTACATAGCCGCGCTGGCGGGCCGCGTGCAGGTTCTTGGGGTCCTTCTTGAGGATCTCCTCGTACGCGCGGCCGGCCTCCTCGAACTTGCCGGCCTTGAACAGCGCGTCCGCGTCACCGCTGCCGGCCAGCGCGGTGGCCGGGCCGCCCAGCAGCGGCACGGCCGCGGCGGCACCGGCCAGCACGGCGGCGCCCCGCAGCAGCGAACGCCGGTTCCATTGCCTGTCATCAGCCACGCCTTCTCCTTTTCGTGATCACCTTCGCCGTGACTTTCTGTCCGGCTGACGGGCACAACGCCTCCGGCCGGTTCGTCTCGCCCTGCTTGATGAGGGCGACGCCGTGGTGCCGAGGCCAGCCGGGCCGTACAGCGTCGTCCCGACGCGGGCGGCCGGATCGCTTCGCAGCGCGCTCCGCAACTCGCCCGTCGGCCGACCCCGACCACTATCGGCCAGCCGTGTCCCCGCCTCGTCCGCGCCGTGTCATGGTCGCGTCACGGCCGCAACCGACGGTGGCAGCCGTCGACAAACCGAGACATGCTGTGCGCCGCTTGCCGCCGCACCAGGACCCGGCCGGGAGCAGAGTCCCGGCCTTCAGCACATGCACCACCGCCCGGTCGGACGACGCCCGCGGACCCTCGGCGGAGGACCGCACCCGGGCCGCGGCCGAAGGGCCCGACTCGTCAGGCGCGGGCCGTGCTCAGGGGGTCGCCGTCAGTGGACGTGTCGGAGGTGTGGCAGGCGCCGGTGGCGCGGAAGGGCTCGGCGAGCTGGGCCAGGTAGCGGGTGGGGTAGTTCGGTTTCGCGGCCATGCCGAGTTGGTCGGAGGTGAATCGGCGGATGGGGTCGTAGGAGAAGGTGCCGAGCAGGTGGTCCCAGATCAGGGTGAACAGGCCGAAGTTGACGTCGCCGATGCCGGCCCACTTGAGGTGGTGGAAGCGGTGGCCCTCGTTGAGGGCGAGCACGTACTTGAGGGCGCCGACGCGGTAGTCGGCGTTGGAGTGCTGGAGCAGCAGCTGGACGGCGACGGTGACGGCCAGCGCCGAGGCGACGTCGAGGGGCAGTCCGATGAGGATGAGCGGGGCGACGCCGGCGCTCATCTCCAGGGTCTGGTGCAGAGGGTGCTTCATCAGTCCGTTGAAGCCGTAGAAGCGCTTGATGGAGTGGTGGACGGCGTGGAAGCGCCACAGCACGCCGATCTTGTGGCTGGCGTAGTGGGTCAGCGTTATGCCGAGGTCGGCGATCAGAATGGCGGCCAGGACCTGCAGGACGAAGGGCCAGGAGTGCGGCCACAGGTCGGCGACGGTGACGGAGGCGGCCAGCAGCGGGATGATCCCCACGCTGACGAGCAGCAGCAGCTCGTTGACACCGGCGTGGGCGACGTCTCGGCCCCCGTCGCCGGCCGGGCTGTTCCATTCCTGCTCGTACGGCAGGGCACGCTCGGCGGCGAACGAGCAGCCGATCGCGGCCGACAGCAGGCCGATCAGCCAGAGTTTGGGGGCGCCGGAGGCGGCCAAGGCGATGGCGGCGCCGTTGACGCCGAGCAGCATGAACGGCACGTAGCCGTAACGGATCAGGGTGCGGTACATGCGATCCAGCGTCGCGACCGCCGGATGCCCGGGGCTTGGACGGATCCGCTGACCTCGCCCCGCGAATCCGCTCTCCGGAGCTCGGCCCGTGAACGTGGCCGCGGACCGCGCCATGGGCAGGGCGTTCAGGCGGTGCCTGGGCGGATGGCGTGCAGCAGGCGCGAGGGTGCCAGGCCGAACATCTCCCGGCAGGTGCGGGTCAGGTGGGAGCTGTCAGCGAACCCGGCACCGTGTGCGGCCTGGGTGAGGCTGGCGCCGCGCTGGGCCAGCTCGGCCGCGCGGCGCAGCCGCGCCCAGCGCAGGTAGGCGGGAAAAGGCAGCCCCAGCTCGGCGGTGAACAGGTGCCCGAGGCGGCTGGCCGACAAGCCGACCGCATCAGCCAGCGCGGTGAGCCGGACCGGGCCGACCAGCAGCTGCGGCACCAGGTCCGCGGCCGCCTGCAGCACCGGGTGCCGCGCCGGCGCCGGTACGGCCCAGCCGTCGAGGAGTACGGCCAGCGTGCCCGATCCTTGCTCGGCGAGGGCGGTCGATGGCAGGGCGGAGCGCGCGGCGGCCACCCACCCCTCCACGCGGTCGTGGTCGCCGCCGTCGAGCTGGGTGGTCAGGTGCCGGGCGGCGGCGCCGGCCGGATCGAGGTAGATCATGGTGGCGGTGGCGCCAGGGTGGGCGTGCAGCGCGTGCCGGGCCCGGGTGGGGATGATCGCGGCCTGCACGGGGCAGCGGCTGCCGCGGGCGTCGCTCAGTTCCACCTGGGCGGAGTGCACCAGGAGGATCTGCACCGCGGCATGGGCGTGCGCGCCGGTGCTGCCCGCCGCGCCGGTGAAGGTGAGTCGTCCTGGTCGCAGGGTGGTCGTGCCCTGCCACCCTGGGGCCGCGTGCGCCGTCAGAGCGGCCACCGTGCGCCGTCAGTGCTGGTCGAGCGTGTGAGCGACGCGGACTCGGCGGCAGGGTACGTGCCACCCGCTCCGGGCCGCGGCGGCTCGGCCGCCTCCACCAGCTCGACGAGGGCGGGGCCGGCCATGGTGGTGCGGGCCGGGCCGTACCTCTCGACGACGGCCGCGGCGGCGATGGCGAGCCGGTCCAGCCGCACCGCGCCGGTTGCCTCCTCATCGAGGGTGATCGGCGCAATGGTGGACGCGGGTGCCGGCGGGCCGCCGGCATGTCCGCCATCAGGAGCCGTGCGGATCGCCCGCCCCCTGCCGTGGAGCCGAACCCCGGTCACGCACGCGGCCGGGTCCGCCGAGGCCCGGGCGAGCGCGGGGAGATCCACCCGTCGGCGCATCAGCCTGTCGCAGAACGCGACGATGCGGATCGCGCCGTCGACGTGCGAATCCAGTCCCGACAGCCGTACGCCAGTGCCTCCATGGCAGGAGGATAGGGCCTCCTCGGCCAGAGGATTCGCGCCGATCGATGCGTACCTCGGGCGAGATGTCCGACGGGTGGCGGATGCTCTCGGGGGAGGTGACCGGGAGGATGGCAGTCCCTGTCAGATACGGGCGACGCGGCGGTCGTGGCCGGAGTACGCAGGTACCCGTCGGCGCGACTCGACGATCCCTCTACGACCGGCCGGACGAGCACCGCCTCACGCTGCCCGACGACGCAGATCGCGGCGGCGACGCCCAGCCCCGGGGCCGTGTTCCTCGGCTGGGTCCCACGGACCGAAGCGACGCTGCTCGACGTGGCGGCCCCGGCGTTCGGCGTCGAAGCCGGTGCAACCGGCGACGAACTGGGCGGACAGCGAACCCACTGAGCCACGTGCTGCCGGCGCGCTTTGACACGCCCGGCCGGATCACTCGGGCTGGTGAGCCGTCCTGTGTTCCCGGCGCAGCCGGGCCGGGTCGACTTCGGTCACGGCCGTCCTCCCGTCCAGCTCCCAACCGTTCCTGTACGCCGCGGCGAAGGCTTCCTCGCCGAGCGCGGCCCGCCCTCGTTGGATGAGTTCGCGAACCTGGCGATCGGTGCGGTCGTGAGTGCCGCGCAGCCGGGAGGCGGCGCCGAGCAGGACGGCCGACTCGTGATGCCGCCCGTGCGCCTCGGCGAGCGCGGCCGCGTTCACCGCCACCAGCGACAGGATCGGCAGGTCCCGTGTCTCCAGCGCCGCCGCGTACGCCTTCTCCAGCTCCTTCTCCGCGCCGGCCAGGTCACCCGTCTCCAGGCAGAGCGAGGCCCGTACGCTGCCGACCAGCGTCCGCGCGTGGTCGCCGGGGAACGTGGTGTCGCCGTGCGGGCCCCGTTCGGCGTCGTCGAGCAGGTGCCGCGCCCGCTCCAGGTCGCCGAGCCGCACCCGGAGGGCGGCCTCCCACGCGTCGACCAGGACCAGCATCTCCGGCGATTTCGCGCGCAGCGCCCGCTCCCGGGCCGAGTCGATCATCGTGATCGCCAGGTCGGTCTCGCCGCGCCGCAGGTGCAGGTCGATCCAGCGCAGGTCTTTGAACACCTCGTCGCCGAGGCTGAGCGAGTCGAACTCGCCGGCCAGCGACCGGGCCTCGCGCAGGTCGGCGAGCGCGCCGTCGAGGTCGCCGTCGTACTGCCGCAGCTGGGCGCGTATCGGCAGCGCGGTGGCCTGGCCCCAGCGGTCGCCGACCTGCCGGAAGCAGGCCAGGGCCGCCTCCACGCCGGTGCGCACCTTGTCGAGCTCGCCCGCGTTCTCGGCGAGCTGAGCCCGGAACAAGCGGGCAAGCCCGGACAGCCACACGTCGTCGCCGTCGGCCAGGTGCTCGATGATCGCGAGCGTGGTCTCCTCCTCCTGGAGGAATGCGAGCGGGAGCGCGGTGAGCGCGCCGTACGGGCCGGGCAGCTCCGGATAGGCGAGCAGCCGGTCGGCCAGCTCGCGCATCTGCGCCTGGGCGTCCGCGGCCTCCTCGGCGGTCATCGCCGGCCGGGTGACGATCCGGTTGATCAGGTAGATCGTGTGGGCGCAGTCGCGGTCGGGCGTCGGCTCGCCGCCGGGCGCCACCAGTGCCTCGCCCAGCCAGTAGGCCGCGTCGGAGTGCCGGCCGAACATCTGCCAGTACCAGGTCAGGTTCAGGGCGAGAGCGAGCGCGCCGGGGGCGTCCCCGGTGTCGCACCGCCGGCGCAGGGCGGCCAGCGTGTTGTCGTACTCGGCGCTGATGACTCGTATGGCCCCCAGCTGGCCGGGCCCGCGCAGCTGCGGGTCGTATCGGGCCATCAGCTCGGCGAAGTAGCCGGCGGCCAGGTCGCGGACGGTGCCGAGGTCGCCCGTCTCGGCCAGGCGGTCGGTGCCGTACTCGCGCAGCGTCTCCAGCATGCGGTAGCGGCCAGGGTCGGGCGCGAGCTGCAGCAGCGACCGGTCGACCAGGCCCGCGAGCAGCTCGGGGATCTCGGCGGCCGGCACTGCGGTGCCGGCGCAGACCGCGGCGGCCGAGGCCGGCGTGACGCCGCCGGACAGGATCGAGACGCGTTCGGCGACCGTACGCTCGTGCTCGCTCAGCAGCTCCCAGCTCCAGGCGATGACCGCGCGCAGCGTGCGGTGCCGGGGCAGCGCGGTGCGGCTGCCGGTGGTGAGCAGCCGGAACCGGTCGGACAGCCCGTCGGCCAGCTCGGGCAGCGACAGCGTCCGCAGCCGGGCCGCGGCCAGCTCCAGCGCCAGCGGCATCCCGTCCAGACTGCGGACCACCCGCCGGACCGCGGGCAGCGTCGTCTCGTCCACGTCGAAGTCCGGGCGCACGGCCGCGGCCCGCTCGGTGAACAGGCGTACCGACGCCGCCCGCCGGGCCTGCTCGACGCCGTCGTCCGGCCCGGGCAGCGAGAGCGGGCCGAGCGGCACCAGCGCCTCGCCGTCGACTGCGAGGGGTTCGCGGCTGGTGGCGAGCACGCGCAGCCCGGCGCATCGGGACAGCAGTGCCGCGACCAGGTGGGCCACGGCGTCGATCAGGTGCTCACAGTTGTCGACCAGCAGCAGGCTCTCCCGGCCGCTGAGCCGGTCGACGAGTACGTCCAGCCCGTCGCCCTCGACCCGCATCCGGGCCTCGAACGTCGCGCCGCCGCGCAGCCCGATCCCAGTGAGGACGGCCGCGCCGACCTTGGCCGGCTCGGTGACCGAGGCGAGGTCGATCAGCCAGGCGCCGTCGTGGTACTCGTGGTGATGGCGGCGGGCGGCCTCGACGGCGAGCCGGGTCTTGCCGGCGCCGCCGGGACCGAGCACGGTGACCAGGCGCCCGGCGGAGAGCAGCGTGTCGATCCGGGCGAGGTCGTCGTCGCGCCCGATGAAGCTGGTCAGCGGCACGGGCAGGTTACTCGGCCTGGGCTGCCCGGCGTCGGCCGCCGGAACGGGCCGCTCGGCGCGCAGCAGGCGCAGGTGGCGCTCGCGCAGGGCGTCGCCAGGGTCGGTGCCGAGGACGTCGGCCAGGGTTTCGCGGACCCGCTCGTACAGGGCCAGGGCCTCGGCCTGACGCCCCTGGGCGGCGAGCGCGTCCATGAGCAGCGCGGCCGCCCGCTCATGGACGGGGTGCTCGGCGAGCAGGACGGTCAGGCGGGCGGCGGCCGCGTCGGCACGGTCCAGGGACAGCTCGGCGTCGGCGAGGTCGCCGACGGCCTCGACCGAGGCGTGGGCCAGCCGGGTCGCCGCGGCGGGCGCCACCGCGGCGACGACCGTAGGCTCGGCGCCGGGACGGTCGCCCCACAGCGCCACGGCCTCGCCGAGCATGGCCGCCGCGGCATGCGGGTCGTGGGCGCGCAGGCGGTCATGCCCGGCGGCGGCGAGCTGCTCGAACCGCAGCGCGTCCACGTCGGCCGCGTCCACGTCCAGCCGATAGCCACCCGCGACCTGCGTGACGTCGCCGGCCGAGCCGAGAGTCCGGCGCAACCGCGAGACGAGGGCCTGCAGGGCGTGGGCGGGGCCGGCCGGCGGGTCCTCGGCCCAGATCGCGTCGACGAGGACGCCCTGCTCGACCGCGCGCCCGCCGGCGAGCGCCAGCCGTACGAGCAGACCCTGCAGCCGCGCACCAGGAACGGGCACCGCGGCGCCACCGCGAGACGCCTGGAAGGCGCCGAGCAGCCTGACGCGAAGCCGCGTATCCCCGTCCATCTCCCGATCTTCGCGCACGCACTCTCGAGTCCCCAAATCATGACAGGGCTCTGGCTCCCTTTGCTCACGGGCCCTGTCGCCCTCCCCGTCACGCCACCAGGCGAAGCACGCCGGGTGCTCGAACGCAGCGCTGACGCGTCGCAGGACGGGAGTGTCAGCGCCATGTGCGCCCCTGTCAGCGCCGTGTGCGCCCCGTGTGAGCGGCCCGCTTCAGTCTTTGCATGCCTGAAGAGCGAGATTCGGAAGGGGAGTTCTCGTGCATGACGTAGTGATCGTGGGCGCCGGCCCGGTTGGTCTGTTCCTGGCCTGCGAGCTTGGCCTCGCAGGCTGCTCTGTCCTGGTGCTTGAGCGGGAGCCGGAGCCCCGCTCCCCATGGAAGGCGGACCCGCTCGGGATGCGGGGCCTGTCCGCCGCGTCGGTCGAGGCGTTCTACCGCCGCGGGATGCTGCACCCGCTGTTGAAGGCGTCGGGCGTCGACGACGATCCGGGCGCGAACCCCGACGCGGACGAGCCGTCACCTCCTCGTGGCGTGGGCCACTTCGCCGGCATGATGCTCGATCCGGCCAAGGTCGACGTCGCCGCCCTGCCGTTCCGGCTTCCCAGCCCGGCAATGGAGGGCGTGATGACGAACCTCGAAGCCGTCGAGACGGTGCTGTCCGAGCGGGCATCCATGCTCGGCGTGGAGGTCAGGCGCGGTGTCACGGTCTCAGCCATCGCGCAGGACGATGAGACGGTGGTCGCGCGAGCCGGCGAGCACGAGTACGCGGCGCGCTGGCTCGTCGGCTGCGATGGCGGACGCAGCGCGGTGCGTAGGCTCGCGGGCTTCGACTTCGTCGGCACCGAGCCGCAGTTCACCGGCTACGTCGTGCTCTCCACCATCGCCGAACCCGGCAAGCTGCGCCCCGGGTTCAATCTGACGCCGACAGGGATGTACCTCCAGATGCCCGCGCCAGGGCACATCGGCATGATGGAGTTCGACGGCGGCGCGTTCGATCGCTCGCAGCGGCCGACCCGCGACCATCTCCAGGCGGTTCTGCGCCGTGTGTCCGGCACCGGCGTGACGCTGAGCGACGTCCATCTCGCCTCGAGCTTCACCGATCGGGCGATGCAGACGACGACCTATCGGCAGGGCCGCGTCCTGCTCGCGGGCGACGCCGCTCACATCCACTCTCCTCTCGGAGCACAGGGACTCAACCTCGGCATCGGCGACGCCATGAACCTGGGATGGAAGCTCGCGGCGACCGTGCACGGCTACGCGCCGGACGGGCTTGTCGACACCTACACCCGCGAGCGCCATCCGATCGGCGCATGGGTGCTCGACTGGACGCGCGCCCAGGCGGTGGCCATGAGACCGGACCCGCATGCCCAGGCGATCCAGGGAGTGATCCGCGACCTGATCGGAACCCGTGACGCAACGACCTACGTGTTCGACAAGATGTCGGGATCGTCGATCCGCTATGACCTGGGCAGCGAGCAGCCGCTGGTCGGCCGTAACGCTCCGGACCTTCGTCTTGAGGACGGCACTCGCCTCGGCGAACTGATGCAGGACGGACGAGGCGTCGCGCTCGATTTCAGCAGCGGCCGACGCCTCCACCGCTCAGCGATGAGCTGGGAGGGGCGGATGCGGTACGCAGCCGGGCCGGCGAGAAACGACCTCGGACTGGGTGCCGTGCTTGTCCGGCCTGACGGCATGGTCGCCTGGGCAGGTGATCGCGTCCCTGATCGTGAAGCGTTCGAGCAGGCCGCCCGCCGTTGGTTCGGCAGTCCGGCCAGCTGAAGCAGCTACCCACCACCCATCGCTGCCATGGGCAACGTTGACACCATTTGAGCGAGTTTGAGGAGCGCACATGACGATCACACTCCGACCGGGAAGCACCGTGATGTTCACCGGCGATTCGATCACCGACTGCCAACGGCTGGAGAGCGAACAGGGCCTCGGCTTCGGCTACCCGCTGCGCATCGCGGGCGAGTGGGGACTCCGGCACCCGGACCGGTCCGTGACCTGGCTGAACTCCGGCATCGCGGGAGACAAGGTGATGGACCTCGAATCCCGATGGCAGGCGGACGTGCTCGACGCGCGCCCCGACGTGGTGTCGATCCTCGTCGGCGTCAATGACGTCGGCTGGCACACGTACGCCCCGGACGGCTACGTGATCCCCGCGGAGGACTACGCGGCAGGTTACGACCGCCTGCTCGCGCCCCTCGCCGAGGCCGGCGCCGACCTGATCCTCATCGAGCCGTTCCTCCTTCCGATTCGCGGCCGTGTCGAGGTCGGCGACGCGCACCTCGGCGTAGAGGACCGGAAGAAGTGGCGCGCCGACCTGGACCCGAAGATCCAGGTCGTGCGCGAGCTCGCCCTCAAGTACGGCGCGCACCTGCTCGCCGCCGACGGCATGTTCGCCGAGCTCGCCGCGACGACCGGACCGGAGTACTGGGCTGCGGACGGCGTGCACCCGACGCCGGCCGGCCACGCCGCACTCGCGGCAGCCTGGTTGCGCCTGGTCGCGTGACCATGCCTCGCGATCCCAGGCGCCGGCCGCTCGACCGCGGCCGGCGCCTGGGGGCGCTCGCCGGCGATGACCCCCGAGCAGATCCGGCACGCCCGCGACCTGCTCACCCGGCCGGAGAACACTGGCAGAGCAGGACCCTGCTCCCAGGGCGAATTCCTCCCTCCGCCGGAAGATCCGCCGGATTTCGCGGGCGAGAGTAGAGACATGATCTTCACCACTCTCACAGGCGTGGTCGCGAGTCTCGCCCTGTCCGCGACGCTCCTGCCCGCCGCCGCGCCCGCCCAGAGCCGATCTTCGCCGGAAAGCGTTCAGACCCGATCCTTACTGGAGGAACCGCATGAGTGCGCCCAGGCCGTGGCCCGGTGCGACGGCACGCTGGCGGTGCCACTGGACTGGGACGACCCCTCCTCCGAGCGCATCGAGGTCGCCTTCGCCTGGATCCCGGCCGCCGAACACGCGACCGGCACGATCCTCGCCAACCCCGGCGGCCCCCTGCCCGCCCTGCCCGACCTGCCGCACCTCCAGCAGGTGCTCGGCCCCGTGCTCGACCACCAGAACCTCCTCGTCGTCGATCCGCGCGGGCTGGGCAAGTCCTCCCCGCTGCTCTGCCCGGGTCTGAAGCTCACCGAGCCGGACACGATCGCGGCCTGCTCAGCTCGTCTCGGTTCGCGCACCCGCTTCTTCACGGCCGACCAGGCGGTGCACGACATGGAGGCGGTACGCCGGGCTCTCGGCGCGGGCCCGGTCACCTTCTACGGCAACTCGTACGGCACCGCCTACGCCCAGGCGTACGCCGCCCGCCACCCGGACGGTCTGGCCGCGGCGTTCCTGGACAGCACAATGGTCACCTCGACGGACGGGTACGCACTGTGGCCGATGCGGTTCCGCCCCGACCTGCTCGACCTCGTCTGCGACCGGTCCCGGGCCTGCCGCGCGCTGCCGGGTGACGCGCGCCGCACCTACGCGCGGCTGGTGGCTCATCTGCGCGAGCGTCCCGACCCCGAGGTGCCCCTCGTCGCGCTCTGGAGCGTGGCGAGGGTGAACGAGCCGGTGTTCGGCCGGGAGGTGAACGCCGCCGCCACCTCGTACCTCGCCGGTGATCCCGAGCCGCTGCGGCGGCTGGCCCGCGTGCTGGCCGGCGCTCCCAGCCAGCCGATCGAGGGCGCGGAGTGGGCCGGGTACCTGGCCTACCGGTGCGGCGACGGCAGCTTCTCCTTCGACCGGGACGCGGACCCTGCCGAACGGCTGGACCAGCTCGAGCGGTACTACCTGCGCGAGCGGCCGCTGGCGCCGTACACGCCTGCCGACCTGGGGCTGGACGTGCGCACGAGCGTGGAATTCTGCGTGAACTGGCCGACACCGCGGCACAGTCCAGTGCTGTCACCAGGCGCGGACCTGCCCGACGTGCCGGTCATGGTGGTCGGCGGCGACTTCGACACGCACACACCCGCGGAAGTGAGCGCTGCGATGCGGGTCTTCCCCGATGCGACGTTCGTGCGGGTCCCCTTCGGCACGCACAGCCTCGCCTGGGGAGTCGGCGAGGCCGGCGAATGCGTGCGCGCCGCGTTGCGGTCGTTCGTGACCGCTCATCGGGTGCCCCAGGCGCGGTGCACCGCGGAGAACTATCGCGCGCTCGGGGCGTTCCCCCGGTCGCTGGACGAGGTCGCGCCGGTGCCCGCCGCAGGGCTGGACGCAGGGCGGCGGCGGGTGCTCGCGGCCGCCTTCGCCACCGCCGCCGACGCGGTCGCCCGCCGCAACCCCTACAGCCTCTTCCACGGCCGGTTGACGGACCAGCCGGGTTTGCGGGGCGGTCGCGTCGCCTTCGGGGACGGGTCCGTCACGCTGGACGAGGCCGCCTTCGTGCCCGGGGTGGCGGTGAGCGGGCAGATCGCGCTCACGCCGGAGGGCAGAGCCACGGCCTCGCTCAGCGTCCTGGCACCCGGTTCCCCGGACGGGCGGGCGTACCGGGTGGAGCTGGCATGGGAGGCGTTCACCGCGCACGAGCGGCCCGTGCTGTCCGGCACTTTCGACGGCACGCCGTTCAAGACCCGCGAATTGCACTGAGCCGCCCTCAATTGGCAATGGGCGAAAATCCAAACGCGGGCTGATGTGACGTTCGACG
>NZ_JBYITD010000074.1:0-12898 GCF_057708945.1 Nonomuraea sp. bgisy101 | reverse complement strand
CTCCAAAAACCCCCCGCGCCAGTTCGTCGTCTTCTAGACGGTCGTCGGCAGCCATGGCTGCCGACCATTCTCGTACGAGGTGATGTCGTCGGCGTGACGCAGGGTCAGGCCGATGTCGTCGAGGCCCTCCATCAGACGCCAGCGGGTGTAGTCGTCGATCTCGAAGGAGACGACCTCGTCGGCCCAGCGGACCTGGCGCTCGGCCAGGTCGACGGTGACCGCCAGCCGGGGGTCGGCCTCGACGGCCGCCTGCAGCGCCTCCACCTTCTCGCCCGGCAGGACGACGGGGAGCAGGCCCATCTTGGTGGAGTTGTTGCGGAAGATGTCTCCGAACCTGGCGGCGATCACGGCGCGGAAGCCGTACTGCTGCAGTGCCCAGACGGCGTGCTCGCGCGAGGAGCCGGTGCCGAAGTCGGGGCCGGACACCAGGACGCTGGCGCCCTCGTAGGCCGGGTCGTTCAGCACGAAGGCGGGGTCCTCGCGCCAGGCGGAGAACAGGCCCTGCTCGAATCCCGTGCGGCTGACCTGCTTGAGCCAGACGGCGGGGATGATCTGGTCGGTGTCGACGTTGCTGCGGCGCAGCGGCACCGCCGTACCGGTGTGGGTGGTGAATGCGTCCATCGTGGATGTCCTTTGAGTCGTGTGGTGAAGCTCGCCCAGGCCCCGGAGCGGCCGGCTCGCGGAGGCTCGCGGTCCTGGCGTCCTCTCCCGGCCGAACGGCCTGGTCGCAGGGGTTACAGGTCCGCGGGGGCCGTCAGCCTGCCCGTCACCGCGGTGGCGGCCGCGACGGCCGGCGAGACCAGGTGGGTCCGGCCGCCCTTGCCCTGCCGCCCCTCGAAGTTGCGGTTGGAGGTCGAGGCGCTGCGCTCACCGGGAGCGAGGGTGTCGGGGTTCATGCCCAGGCACATCGAGCACCCCGCCTGCCTCCACTCCGCGCCCGCGGCCTTGAACACCTCGTCCAGGCCCTCCTTCTCGGCCTGCAGCTTCACCAGCATCGACCCCGGCACGATCAGCGTGCGGGTGGTGACCTGACGTCCACGCAGGATGTCGGCCGCCGCCCGCAGGTCCTCGATGCGCCCGTTGGTGCACGAGCCGACGAAGACGGTGTCGACCTCGATCTCGCGCAGCGGGGTGCCGGCCATCAGACCCATGTACTCCAGCGCCCGCTCGGCCGCGGCCCGCTCCACCGGGTCGGTGAAGGACTCGGGCGACGGTACGGCGGCGCCCAGCGGCAGCCCCTGCCCAGGGTTGGTCCCCCAGGTGACGAAGGGCGTCAGCGTCGTGGCGTCGATCTCGACGACCTTGTCGAAGGCGGCGTCGTCGTCGGTCCTGAGCGACTTCCAGCACTCGACGGCCTGGTCCCACGCCTCACCCTTCGGGGCGTGCTCGCGGCCCTCCAGGTAGGCGAAGGTCGTCTCGTCGGGCGCGATCATGCCGGCGCGGGCGCCCGCCTCGATGGACATGTTGCAGATCGTCATCCTGCCCTCCATGGAGAGCTTGCGGATGGCCTCGCCGCGGTACTCGACGATGTAGCCCTGGCCGCCGCCGGTGCCGATCTTCGCGATGATCGCCAGGATCAGGTCCTTGGCCGTGACGCCCACCGGCAGTTCGCCGGAGACCTCGATGGCCATCGTCTTCGGGCGGTAGGCGGGCAGCGTCTGGGTGGCCAGCACGTGCTCGACCTCGGAGGTGCCGATGCCGAAGGCGATGCCGCCGAACGCCCCGTGCGTGGAGGTGTGAGAATCGCCACACACGATCGTCATGCCCGGCTGCGTCAGCCCGAACTGGGGGCCGATGATGTGCACGACGCCCTGGCCCGCGTCGCCCATGGGATGCAGCCTGACGCCGAACTCTGCGGCGTTCTTGCGCAGGGTCTCGACCTGCGTCTTCGAGACGGGGTCGGAGATCGGGCCCAGCACGGTCGGGACGTTGTGATCCTCGGTGGCGATGGTGAGATCGGGCCTGCGCACCTTGCGCCCTGCCATCCGCAGGCCGTCGAAGGCCTGCGGACTGGTGACCTCGTGAATGAGGTGCAGGTCGATGAAGAGCAGGTCGGGTTCGCCCTCGGCGCGGCGCACGACGTGCTGCTCCCAGACCTTCTCCGCGAGTGTGCGGCCCATTGATCTCCTCCTTGAGACTTTGCCCCGACTTGCCTTCTCATATGTCGAGACGGCAGTATCGGTGTATGGACAACTCTAGCGGAGTCGGCGTACTGGACAAGGCCGTTCTCGTGCTCAATGCCCTCGAAGCGGGTCCGGCATCGCTCGCCCAGTTGGTTCAGGCGACCGGACTGGCCCGCCCGACGGCCCACCGGCTCGCCGTCGCGCTGGAACACCACAGGATCGTCACGCGCGACACGCAGGGCCGTTTCGTCCTCGGCCCCCGGTTGTCGGAGTTGTCCACCGCGGCGGGCGAGGACCGGCTCCTCGCGGTCGCCGCGCCGGTGTTGACCCAGCTCAGGGATCTGACCGGGGAGAGCGCGCAACTGTACCGGCGCCAGGGCGACGAGCGGGTCTGCGTCGCGGCGGCCGAGCGCGCCAGCGGCCTGCGCGACACCGTTCCCGTGGGCTCGGCGCTGCCGATGTCCGCGGGTTCCGCCGCGCAGATACTGCTCGCGTGGGAGGAGCCCGACCGGCTGCACAGGGGCCTGCGCGGGGCCAAGTTCACGGCCGCGACCCTGGCCTCCGTACGGCGGCGCGGTTGGGCCCACAGCGTGGGCGAGCGCGAGCAGGGCGTGGCCAGCGTCTCGGCGGCCATCAGGGGGAACGGCGGCAAGGTGGTCGCGGCCGTCTCGGTATCCGGACCGATCGAGCGCCTGACCCGCACGCCGGGCAGGCTGCACGCGGTGCCGGTGATGGCCGCGGCCGAACGCATCACCGAAGCCATGCGCCGGGCCAACTGATCTCCGATCCCCGTGCCGGATCGCGCCACGGGGCCCGACCTCGGAACGCACCTGCGTGAGCAGAGCGGGAGCGCGGTGGGAGCGGCTGGACGCGCTCCCACGAGCGCTGTCTCGCATTTCATGACTTTTCGTGATCGGCGCTACGTGGATTTCATGGGCCGACCGCGGCCAGGGCGCACTAGCCTGAGTGGGTGACAGATCGCATCGAGGTAGCCGCCGATGAGCTGCGTCCCCTGCTCGAAGAGTTCATCGTGTGGGCCCGGGAACACGCCCCTGGCAGCGACCCCGACCTGGTCGGCCCTGCCGCGCTGTGGCACCGGCTCTCCGCCTCCGACGACGTCGGCCGGTGGCGCCGCGCCGACCTCAGGACCGTGCTGCTCGACCGCATGCCGAAGGTCGTCGAGGACCCCGACGACGCGGCCGACGGGATGATCGGCGCGGTGCGCGCCTACCTGACCTTCCTGTCGGACACCGACAAGCTGGCCAAGCGCTCCGACTCCCTCGACGATCTGCTCGACGAGCTCGACGACCTGGAGGACGACTTCGTCGAGGCCATGGAGGAGCTCATCGACGACACCGACGAGGACGTGCACGAGGAGACCGGCGACCTCGGCGACTTCGAACCCTTCGCCGACGAGCTGGCCGACCTGCCGACGATCCGGCTGCGCCCCGACGGGGAGCTGGCCGCGGCGGCGCGTGCGGTACCGCTGATCGCCAAGGCTCGTGACCTGGCGGTCTGGGTCGGCGTGGCGCGCGAGGTGGGCGAGGAGAACCTGCTGTCCGACTCCGAGGTGGAGGAGGCGCTGGCCATCGTCGGCCTGCCGCGGCCGCAGACCGAGGGATCGCTCGCCGGCGCCGTCCCGCAGCTGTGGAACATCTGGAACCTCGCGGTCGACCTGGAGTTCCTCGAGCCCGACGGCGACTACACCGTCAGTGTCGACGGCGACACCTCCGAATGGCCCTTCGACGACGACGAGGACGTGCTCGACGCCTGGATGCTCGGCCTCCACTCGGTCGACTACGGCGACCCCGAGCTTGAGGACGAGGACCTCACCATGGCGCTCGGCGGCCTCAGCCGCGGGCTGCTGGTCCGCCTGCTGCTGGGCGGCGGCTCCCGCGGGCTGGCCGAGCTGCGCGACGAACTCGCCGAGTCGGCCGCCGACATCGACGAGCTCGGCGCCGACGCGTGGGCCGCCGCCCGCGACCACTACGGAGACCCGCTGGCGCCGGTGCTCGACTGGCTCGTCGGCTACGGCATGCTCACCGTCACCGGCGACGAGGTCGCGCTCACCCCGCTCGGCACCGAAGGCGTCGTCCACCTGGTCGACGACTCCGACATCGAGCTCGACGCCCGCCCCGCGATCGACGCGATGACCGCCCTCGAGCTGCTGGCCTTCAGCGCCGAACTGCCCGAGGACGAGGCCGACGCGGAGTTCGCCGCCTGGATGGAGCTGCGCGAGCCGGGCGAGGCCGCCCGCGAGCTGCTGGAGGCGGCCGCCGAGGACGACACCGACGCGCTGATCAGGGTCCAGGCGGCCAGCGTGGTCGGCACGCTGGGCGAGGACGCCATCCCCGCGTGGCAGGCGGCGCTGAAGGAGCCTTCGCTGCGTCCCTACGCGGCGACGCACCTGACGCAGCTGGAGGTGGAGGGCGCTCCCGAGCCCACCCAGGACGACACCCACTGGCTCATCCTCGACATGTGGACGATCTCCGCGGGTCTCGGACGGGCCGAGTTCGTGAGCAGCCTGCGCGACATCGGGCCCGACCTGCTCAACAACCTGCTCGAGGTGATCTGGAAGATCCCTCACGCGCACGTCGAGGAGCTGCTGGACCTGATCTCGCAGGTCCACCCGGACAAGCATGTGGCCAAGGCGGCGAAGAGAGCGCTCTTCAAGGCACGCTCGGCGTCCTGACCCGCACGGGCCTCCGCCCCCTCGTAGGCGCGGCGGAGGCCCCTGGCCAGGCCAGTGGCTCCCCCGGGAGGGGGAGGTGAATCCCTCGACGAGGGGAGCCGTCGGGCCAGGGGTGCTCAGCAGCATGGAGTCAGTTCCGACACAGAGAGGTTCTGACCATGCGCAAACATCTGGCCTTCGCCGGATTCGCCACCGCTCTCCTGATGCTCGCTCCCCCGGCCGTGGCGAGCGCGGACAAGCCGGAACCCCGGGTGTCCGGGAGCATGAGCGGCACGCTCCCCAAGGAGTTCGGACCGTGGGCAGGCGAGCCGGTGAAGTTCACGATCAACGCCCACGGCCGGCCGGCCGGCGTGAAGGGCACGTTCAAGGTCTTCCACGACCGGATCGACGGGAGCAAGCCGGTCGGGGACTTCGAAGGGAAGATCACCTGCCTGGCGGTCGCCGGTGAGGTGGCGGTGGCCACCGGCGTCATCACCAAGGGGTACGTCAACATCCTCGACAAGCCGACCGAGGACGTGACAGGTAAGAAGGTGTCGTTCACCGTGCATGACAACGGGCGCGACGACCGCATCTTCTGGATCTGGGAGTTCATGGGCGCCCCGGTCAACGACTGCCAGGGCACGGCTCCCGCCTTCAAGCCCGCGCGCGGCGACTTCACGATCCGCGGGTGAGAACGCCTGACACGGGCACCGCGGGGGCTGCCTCCACACCGCGCGCGGGGTGAAGGCGGCCCCTGCGGCGTCAGGTCATCAAAGCCGCCATGGACTGCCACGGGGACGCGTCGAAGATCAGCGTGATCGAGGTGATCCTGCCGTCCTCGTCGAGGCGGAAGTGCTCGGCCGTGTGCTGGGTGCCGGCGGGGGTCGCCGTGTGGACGTCGTAGACGAGCGTGGCCTCCGACTCGCCGTACAGCTCGCTGATCAGGTCGACGCCTGTCACGATCCGGACGAACTCCGGCAGGCCCGACAGGTGCCCGGTCCGGTCGGTGGAGCTGATGAACGGGCTGCGGAAGCTGAACGGCTCAGCCAGGTGGACGGCGGCCGCGGCGACGTCGCCCCTGAACCTGGCCTCGTGGTAGGCGCGAACCGTCTGCGCGGCGCTCATCGGGCTCCCTCCAGGTGCTGGGCGAGTGCGGTCTGGTTGTCGGCGAGACGCAGGCACAGGTGGCGCAACCGGGCCAGGTCGTCGTCGGTGAAGCCCCTGAAGATCGCGGCCATGGCGGCCTGGGTCGGGCGCCGGAAGTTCTCGATCCACTCCTGTCCGGCGGGCGTGATGCCGACCAGCACGGAGCGGCGGTCATGAGGGGCGGGGGCGCGCCGGGCGAGCCCGTCGCGTTCAAGGGTGTCGATCAGTCCTGTGACGTTGCGGGAGCTCACCCCCGCCGCGAGGGCGAGGTCGCCGATGCTGATCCCGTCGGTCTCGGCGCCGAGGCGCAGCAGGATGTCCATGGCTCCCGAGCTCAGCCCCCGGCCCTCGGCGCCGTGGGCGCGCATGCGCTCGATCGCGTTGAAGGCGATGCGGACGGCGGCGGCGGCCTCCAGGGCGAGGGTGTCGTCACTCCCGGCGAACCGGGTCATGGCGGCCCTGGCCGCCGGATCGAAGAGCCTGCCTTCGTGGTCGGATGTGAAGTTATGTACGTCATTCATAATGAAGCACGACTTTAGTACGTACTTCGATAAATGAGAACCCCGGGGAATCACACGTCCTTCAGGCGGGTGTGGGCCTCGTCCCATCCCGCGGGGCCGTCTGCGGTCCAGAATTCGAAGGTGGAGCCCGCCATCCGCGTGCGGTACGCCCCGATGATCCCGCGGTGCGGCTGGCTGCGGGCGAAGGTGGACAGCGCCTCGTCCGACGTCCAGGCCGACAGGGTCCAGAACGTGCGGCGCAGGGGCGCGGCCTTCAGGGTGGCACCGACCGCGCCGGGGCTGCGCCTGGCCTGGAGCAGGATGCGCATCGCCTGGACGAGGAAGCCCGGGACGTGAAGGATGCTGCGCAGTTCGAAGCGGGAGGCCATGACCTTCACGGGCCGCTTGTGGTTCGCGTCGGGACCGGGGACCCAGGGGGTGGTGATCGCCATTTCGCACCTCGTTCTCATTGGATAGCGACGCACTCCAGTATTGGATAGCTCTGCTATCCAGTCAACCGCGCGACGAGGTCAGGCATTCCCGTTCGGTGCACGGGCGCATCGAGAGAGGCATCGCGCACGTCAACGGCATGGCCCTCCGCTACGAGGAGCGCGGGGCATGCGGCACAAGTCCCGCGCGACGCCCGCAGGCCGGGAGTGGCGGTTTTCCGTAGGAAACGGGGAGGAATCTCGCCATGGTCCGGGAGACGCCCGCGTCACTAGCGTCGGCGCATGCTCACCACGACCCTTGCCGCGCTCTTCCTTGCCGTCCTGCCACCCGCGGCCGTCCTACCGGCCGCAGCCGTCCCGCCGGCAGCGGCGGACATCAGCCCCGCGGCCGTCGACGCCTACGTCGAGGACTACCGCGAGAAGACCGGCCTGCCCGGAGTGGCGGTCGCGATCATCAAGGGAACGAAGGTGGTCCACGCCGCGGGATACGGGAAGACCGCCTCGGGCGCGCCCGTGACCGTGGACACGCCGATGGCGGTCGCCTCGGTCAGCAAGTCCTTCACCTCGCTCGCCGTGATGCAGCTGGTGGAGAAGGGCGCGGTCGAACTCGACCGTCCGGTGCGCGGCTACCTGCCCGAGTTCGAGATGGCCGATCCGAGAGCCGCCGTGATCACCGTCCGCCAACTGCTCCATCAGACCTCGGGCATGGCCGACTCCGCCTTCCACGAGAAGAGCCTCCCCCAGCCCGACTCCCTCAAGGGCGCGGTGGCGCGGCTCGAACACGCTCGGCTCGCCGCCGCCCCCGGCGCCACCTTCAGTTACCACAACACGAACTACCAGGTCGCCGCCCGGCTGGTGGAGGTGGTGAGCGGCGAGCCGTTCGCCGCCTACCTCAAGAGGCACGTGTTCGACCCTCTCGGCATGCGTCACAGCAGCACGGTCGACACCGAGCGCGACCTGCCGGACAGCGCGCGCGGCCACCTGACCGTCCTCGGACAGGCGTTCGCCATGCCTGAGCCGTCCGGCTTCGGCAACGGGTCGGGCGGCGTGCTCAGCAGCGCAGGCGACATGGCCAGGTGGCTGATCGCGCAGGACGACGGGTTCGTGCCCGTCGAGAGCCTCAAGGAGCTCCGCACGCCGTCCCAACAGAACGACTCCTACGCCCTCGGCTGGGAGATCGGCGCGACCGAGCGCGGGACACCGGTGATCGGCCACGGCGGCGACCTGTTCACCTCGACCGCCGAGCAGCTCCTGCTACCGAGGTCCGGGTACGGCGTCGCCGTGATGGCCAACACCGGCATGGCCTTCGCCGACAGCTCCGCCCTGCTGGACGGGCTCGTCGCCATCATCGAGGGCGGAAAGCCGAAGCCGCCCTCCTCCCCCTACCTCGTGACCGACGTGGTGTTCGCGCTGATGACGCTGGCGACGTTCGGGCTGGCGGCGCGGGGAGTGGCCAGGTCGCGGCGGTGGGCGGCCCGCCGTAGGGGATGGGGGCGGTTGTGGGTGCTGCCCTGCCTCGCGCCACTGGCGCTGTGCGCGGCGGTCACGCCGATCTTCAGGGTGCTGGCCCGCGGAAGCGACATCATGTGGATCCAGGTCGGCTACCTCTACCCGGCCTTCATGCTCTGGCTCGTGACGGCCGCCGCCGCGGGCGTGGTCGTGACGGTCGTGCGGCTCATCCGTTGAGGTAGCGGAGGATCGCCAGCACCCTACGGCTGTAGCCGGGCGTGTGGGCGAGGCCGAGCTTGTCGAAGATGGCGTTGACGTGCTTCTCCACCGTGCTCTGCGAGATGTGCAGCCGTTCGGCGATCGCGGTGTTGACCATGCCGGCGGCCAGGTGTCCGAGCACGGCCCGCTCTCGCTCGGACAGCGTGTTCAGCGGGGCGCGGGTCAGCAGCCGCCTGACCACATCGGGGTCGAACACCGTGCCGCCCGCGCCGATCCGCTCGAGCGCGTCGAGGAACTCGGCCACCTCCGACACCCGGTCCTTGAGCAGGTAGCCGAGCCCTTCGGACGGTCCGGCCAGCAGCTTGGCGGCCGAGGTCTGCTCCACGTACTGCGACAGCACGAGCACGCCGACGCCGGGCCACCGCTCGCGGATCTCCAGCGCCGCCCGCAGTCCCTCGTCGGTGTGCGAGGGCGGCATGCGCACGTCGATGACCGCCACGTCCGGCCGGTGCTCGGCCACGGCGGCCATGAGCGCGTCCGCGTCGCCCACCGCGGCCGGCACCTCGTGTCCCGCGTCCTGGAGCAGCCTGGCCAGCCCTTCGCGCAGCAGCACGGCGTCGTCGGCGAGGATCAGCCGCACGGCAGCCTCGCCGTCACCGTGGTCGGGCCGCCCTCCGGGCTTTCCACGGTGAGGCTGCCGTCGAGCGCCCGCACTCGCCGCTCCAGACCCGACAGCCCGCCGCTCCCCCGTACGGCGCCGCCCCTGCCGTCATCGGAGATCGTCACGGCCACCTCCCCTTCCTTCTCGCGCACCTCGACCACGATCATGCCTGCCGCGGCGTGCTTGTTCGCATTGGTGATGGCCTCCCTGGCGACGAAGTAGACGGCGGTCTCGATCTCCCGCGCCGGCCGCCAGGCGAGCGCGTACTCGACGCGCACCGGCACCGCGGAGCGGTCGGCCACCTCCTCCAGCGCCGCCCGCAGCCCCAGCGTGTCGAGCGCGGTGGGGTAGATCTGCCACGCCACCCCCCGCAGCTCGTCGAGCAGCAGCCTGGACTCAGCGTAGGCCTCGTCGACCAGGACCGGATCGGCCGTGTGCCGCGCGCGGCCCAGCAGCATCGCCAGCGCCACGCCGCGCTGCTGGACCCCGTCGTGCAGGTCGCGCTCGATCCGCCTGCGCTCGTCGTCGACGGCGCGGACGATGCCGGTGCGGGAGGCGGTCAGCTCGGCGATCCTGCGCGCCATCGCCTCGCTGGGGTCGAGGCCGAGGAAGCGGTCGGCGAGGCGGCGTTCCATGCCGACCAGCACGGCGCACCAGCCGGCCGACAGCGCCAGCGCGATCACCCCGAGGACGAGGCCGTAGGCCCAGCTGCTGCCGGTCAGCCGCACACCCGGGAACTCCAGCGGGACCTGGTCGGCGTCGCCGGCGAGGAGCTGCTGTGCCCCGCCGTACAGGAGGAGGCCGGCGACGAACAGTCCTGTGGCGGCGAGGTATCCGCCCGTGAGGCCGACCAGGCCGCGCAGCACGAGGTAGGCGCGTCCGCCGCGCCCACCGCCGGGGTGGTGGTCGTACCAGGCGTCCAGGCGCGCCCGCTCGATCCGCACGAGCGAGGCGGTGACCCTTCGGGCGCGCTCCTCGCCGACCGCCCACGCGACGCAGGCCCATCCGAGCCCGGCCAGCCCGGTCAGCATCCCGGCGAGCAGGCCGGTCGCCCGCCGCAGGGGCGTCGTGGCCGCTCGTCGCATGATGCGGAGTCTAGCCAGGCTCCGTGACCGGCCTCGAACAGCAGAAAACCCGGATGCCTGTGGGCATCCGGGTTCTGTCGGTGTAGTCCCGACCGGATTCGAACCGGCGCTACCGCCTTGAGAGGGCGGCGTCCTGGGCCACTAGACGACGGGACCGAAGCAGCTTGTGACAGTGGTAGTCCCGACCGGATTCGAACCGGCGCTACCGCCTTGAGAGGGCGGCGTCCTGGGCCACTAGACGACGGGACCCTGTCCACAAGCGATGTGCCGGGGGCCTCCCCGGCAACGGATGTAACTCTACCGCACCTCGCGGAGCACAACCAAACCAACGTGCTTACCCATCCGCGAGCCCGCAGAAACGCGAAAACGGATGCCCGTGTGCGGACATCCGTTCCAAAAGCTGGGGTACCAGGACTCGAACCTAGAATAACTGAACCAGAATCAGTCGTGTTGCCAATTACACCATACCCCACCGCGCTCTCGTTTCCCTTGCGGGCTCCGATCGCTGGCGACTCCGAAAGAATAGCCCAGGTTTGGGGACAAGGCCAAAACGATTGCTCAACCAGCGCGCCCTCGCCCCTCTCATGCCAAGCTGAAGGGGACAAAACACCACGTGGAGGAGCCCTAGCGTTGGCTGAGAACCCGTTCTTCGCACCCAGCAGCCTGCCCTACCAGCTGCCCCCGTTCGAGGAGATCCGCGAGGAGCACTACCTGCCCGCGTTCGAGCGAGGCATGGCCGAGCACCTGGCCGAGGTCGACGCGATCGCGAACAGCGCGGAAGAACCCACCTTCGACAACACGATCGCGGCGCTCGAGCGCTCGGGACAGATCCTGAACAGGACCGCGACCGTCTTCTTCAGCATCGCGGCGTCCGACTCGACCGACGGCATCATGGCGATCGAGACCGAGGTGTCCCCCAAGCTGACCAAGCACAGCGACGAGGTCAGGCTCAACCGCGCCCTGTGGGAGCGGGTCAAACGGGTCACGTCCGAGGACGCCGAAGAGGCGTGGCTGCTGGAGAAGTACCGTGACGACTTCATCCGCGCCGGCGCCGACCTCGGCGAGCAGGAGCAGGCCAGACTGAGGGAGCTCAACGAGGAGCTGTCGAAGCTCTCCACCGAGTTCTCGCAGAACCTGCTCAAGGCCTCCACCGAGGAGGCCCTGGTCGTGAAGGACGCCAAGGAGCTCGACGGCTTCGACGAGGCCAAGATCGAGTCGATTCGCAAGGACGACGGCACGTACGTCCTGCCGCTGCTCAACTTCACCAACCAGCCCGGCCTGGCCCAGCTCACCAACAGGGAGACCAGGCGGAGGCTCTACACGCTGAGCGTGGAGCGGGCGCGGCCCAACCTGGAGCCGGCGGTCAGGATGGCGACGCTGCGGGCCGAGCGCGCCGCGCTGCTCGGCTTCCCCAACCACGCCGCCTACACCGTGGCCGACCAGACGGCCAAGACGGTCGACGCGGTCGAGGAGATGCTCGGCCAGCTCGTCGGGCCTGCCGTACGCAACGCCAAGAAGGAGGCGGAGGCGCTCGCCGAGCAGGCCGGTTTCGACATCGAGCCGTGGGACTGGTCGTTCTACGCCGAAAAGGTGCGCGCTGCCCGCTACGACTTCGACGCCGACGCGATGCGGCCCTACTTCGAGCTGAACAGGGTCTTCAGGGACGGCGTCTTCCACGCCGCGACCGAGCTGTACGGCGTGACCTTCACCGAGCGACCCGACCTCAACGGCTACCACCCCGACGTGACGGTCTTCGAGGTGTTCAACGAGGACGGCTCGGCGCTCGGGCTCTTCCTGCTGGACCCCTACGCCAGGCCGACCAAGCGCGGCGGCGCGTGGATGAACAACCTCGTCGACCAGTCCTACCTGTTCGGCGACAAGCCCGTGGTGATGAACAACCTCAACATCACCAAGCCGGCCGGCGGCCCGACGCTGCTCACCTACGACGAGGTCAACACCGCCTTCCACGAGTTCGGCCACGCGCTGCACGGCCTGTTCTCCGAGGCCCGCTACCCGCGGGTGTCCGGCACCAACGTGCCGCGCGACTTCGTGGAGTACCCCTCGCAGGTCAACGAGATGTGGACGACCTGGCCCGAGATCCTGTCCAACTACGCCAAGCACCACGAGACGGGCGAGCCCATGCCCGCCGAACTGGTGGAGAAGATGAAGGCCGCCGAGAAGTTCAACCAGGGCTTCATGACGGTGGAGTACCTCGCGGCGACACTGCTCGACTGGGCGTGGCACAAGCTGGCCGCGGGCGAGGAGGTCGAGGACGCCGAGGCCTTCGAGGCGGCGGCCCTGGAGGCGGCCCGGATCGCCTTCCCGCTGGTCAGGCCGCGCTACAGGACCAACTACTTCGCCCACATCTTCTCGGGGGGCTACAGCGCCGGCTACTACTCCTACATCTGGAGCGAGGTGCTCGACGCCGAGAGCGTGGAGTGGTTCAAGGAGAACGGCGGGCTCAAGCGCGAGAACGGCGACCACTTCCGCAAGGAACTGCTGTCGCGCGGCGGCGGGATGGACCCGCTGACCGCCTTCCGCAACTTCCGCGGGCGCGACCCGCGCATCGAGCCCCTGCTCAAGCGCCGCGGCCTC
>NZ_JBYITD010000073.1:0-15431 GCF_057708945.1 Nonomuraea sp. bgisy101 | reverse complement strand
CGCGGACGTCGCGTCGTCCACGCCACCTCCGGCCCGGTCGTCAGAAGAGCGTGAGCGGGTCGGCCGGCAGCGGCTCGGGTAGCGGCTCGAGTTCGGGCAGGCGGGTCCGCACGTCGTCGTGGAAGCGGCGGGCGAGCGTCAGCGCGTCGGCGTTGTCGGGAGTGTGGATGAACACGGTCGGTGAACGGCCCTCGCGCAGCCATTCGATGACCGTGCCGATCCACGGCTGCCAGCCCTCCACCGTGCGGGCCGTGGCGTCCCTGCCGAGGTAGCGGACGATCGGGCGGTCGGTGAGCGCGCGCGACCGGCGTGGCACGCGCGGCTTCTTCGTCCACGCGTCTCGTTCGGCGTCGCTGGTCGGCGGGCTCTGGAAGAGGGCGGTGGTGTCGAAGGGGATCCACTCGGCGCCGGTGGCCGCGAGCACGCGCTCGAGGAGCCGTTCGGATCGCGCGTCGTCGAAGAAGGCGCGGTGGCGGACTTCGACGGCGTACCTGTACGAGCGGGGCAGCCGGTGCAGAAAGCCCGCCAGAGTGCCGAGGTCGCTCGGAGCGAACGATCCCGGCAGTTGCACCCAGAGGGCGTGGGCTCTCGGTCCGAGCGGTTCGATCGCCTCCAGGAACGCGCGGAGTTCCTCGTCGATGCCGGTGAGGCGGCGCTCGTGCGTGATCGACTTGGGCAGCTTGACCACGAATCGGAAGTCGGGATCGGTCTGCCGTGCCCACGTCTCCACCGTGCTCCTGGCCGGTGTCGCGTAGAACGTCGTGTTGCCCTCCACCGCGTTGCACCAGTGCGCGTAGGCCCGCAGGCGCTCCCCGGGCGGGAGCGGGTGCGGCAGGAGCCGGCCCTGCCATGGCGCGTGCGCCCACATCGCGCATCCCACATGAAGCCGCATGAACTCGACGTTATCGAAGGTCCGCACGGGAAACGACCGCCCGGTAACCGTGCGCGGTGTTCGTGAGCGGCTCCCACCGCAGGGTGGGGCGGTGGACATGCGCCGCGCCGATCTGTCACTATTCCGGACATGATCGTTGGAAAGGACGACGCCACCTCCATCCGGTGAGCGTTCTGGTGCAGCGGGAAGCTGCCGCCATCCGTGAAGAATGGCTGGGCTGGGCGTTGTCGACGCTGCCCGCCGACCGTACGGCCGCAGAGGCCGCCATCTCGGGGCTGTACCGCCTGATCGACCTTGCCCCGCCGCGTTTCCACTGGGTCTCCTCGCCGGTCGCGGCGCTGGTGACCGTCCCTCCCGGCATACGCCTGCGGCCTTCCGAGGCCGTCGAGCGCATGCCCGAATGGCCGCTGCCGCCGCGCTTCGCCGCTCTGATGAGAGCGCTGTGCCGCGAACTCGACGGCCGGCTCCGATGGGTCCATCAGCCGATGGACCAGCTGATCCGCCTCAGGGTCCGCGGCTCGCTGTCGCGATCGGCCGACGGCACGGTCCGTAGGCCGCTCCGCCTGGCGGACGGCTCCGGGTCCCGCGCGAACAACCTCTGGTACGGCACGCAGTGCCCCTCCTGGGTCGCCCACTATGACGCCCTCCGCCGGGCGGCAGGCGTGGTCTTCACCCCCGAACAGACCCGGCATTTCGATCTGTGGGCGGCGGTGGCCCGGTCGTGCGGCTCGTGGTGGCCTCGTGAAGGCGTGTGCGTCGTGTCCGAGCGGCCGGTCAGCGTGCGCACGGAGGTGTGGGGCGTCGACGGCGAGGTGCGGCTGCACTGTCCGGACGGCCCCGCGATCCGGTACGCGGACGGATGGGACACGCACGCCTGGCACGGGACGGCCGTGCCCCCCTGGGTGATCAAGGATCCGAGCGTCCAGCGGATCGCGGATGAGCCCAACGTCGAGGTCAGGCGGTGCGCCATCGAGCACATCGGCTGGGCCTCCTACATCGTCAGGGCCGGGCTGCGGCTGGTCGCCACCGCACCGGATCCCGGCAATCCTGGCGCGGACCTGCGGCTCTACGACCTGCGCGGGGAGACCAGGGTGCTCCTCGCGGTCAACGGGTCGGTCGAGCGCGACGGCCGCCGCCGTCAGTACGGGCTGACCGTGCCGGGATTCCTCGACGATCCGGTCGCCGCCGCGGCCTGGACCTACGGGCTGTCCGCCGAGCAGTACTCCCTTCTCGTCCGCCGAACCTGAGGTGATTCCCATGACCGTGACTCTCGCTTCGCTCTCCCAGCAGACCGGACTCGCCGTGCTCGACCACCTCGAGCGGTCGGTGAGCATCCCCGTCGTCGACGGGCTCCAGGCCCAGGGCGACCTCATCGTCATCCCGCTGTCCGTGATCGCGTCGTCCGTGAGGACATGGCCGAACGCCGAGTGGACGGACGTGCCCCCCGAGGGAGTCGAACTGCTTCGCGGCGGGGCAGGGGGCAACCCGCACACGCTCGTCGCCGACCCGGACACCTGCCGGTGGACGACCGACGTGTCGGACTCCGACGGGCTGGCGATCGGTGTCTTCGTGACCTCGGCCGTCGCCTACCTACTGCATCCCGAGCACGGTGCCACGGGCTGTACGCCGGGTGCCTACGTCGTCAGGCGGCAGCGCGAGCGGGACGGCCGTAGGGCACGCCTGGTCGCGGACTGACGCCTGCGGCCTCTCCCATCAGGGTGTCGCCCGCGAGGGCGGCACCCTCCGCGCTCTCCGGGTCACTCGTCGGCCGTGAGCTCCTCGACCACGGAGCGGCGGGGTTCGTGCCTACTCGGCGGCCTCGACGAGCGCGCGGAAGAGCGAGCCGTCCTCCCCGGCCTCGGGATGCCACTGGACGCCCAGGACGAAGCGGTGGCCAGGCAGTTCGGCCGCCTCGATCGCGCCGTCGGCGGCGTGCGCGGTGGCGTGCAGCCCCGTGCCCAGGCGGCGGATCGACTGGTGATGGTAGTGGGGAACCGTCACAGTCTCCTCACCCACGATCCCGGCCAGGCGGCTGCCGGGAGTCACCGAGACCGGCATGTGCCCGAACTCGCCCGGTGCCGGGGCGTGCCCCGAATGCCCCACCACGTCGGGAAGATGCTGGTGCAGGCTGCCGCCGAGCGTGATGTTCAGCACCTGGAGCCCCCGGCAGATCCCCAGGAAGGGAAGCCCCGCCTTCAAGGCCGTGTCCGCCAGCGAGAACTCCGCCGAATCCCTGAACGTCCTGACGAATCCGGTGCGCTCGTGCGGCGTCTCGGCGTACCGCGTCGGGTCGATGTCACCACCGCCCGCCAGGATCACCCCGTCCAGCCGGCTCACGATCGACGCGGGATCACCGGCGGGAGGCAGGATCACCGGCTGCCCGCCCGCCCGCACCACCTGCTCCACGTACATGTACGGCAACAGCGCCGTCGTCATCTCCCACACCGTGAACTGCGCGGGCTCCACGTAGCAGGTAATGCCGATCAAGGGTCTGGTCATCAAAGCTCCTGCAGGCTCCTTCGTGCGGGAAGGGCCATCGTCCGGGGATTCAGCTACCGTGCGGAGAGTGGCGCGAACAGTGAAGCGAGCCTACAAATATCGCTTCTCTCCCACTTCCTCAGGTAGACATCCTGTCGCGAACCTCCGGATGTGTACGACTCGACCACGACAGGGCACTCGATCTTCGTAGTACTTCCTCCTCCGCGCACGGCAGACGCATCTCCTACGCGGGCGAGGAGCCACGTTCCTTCGTCGGCCACCCTCGACCAGGATCTGTTCGTCCCGCGGAGCCCTGCGGGCGAGCATGCCGCTCGGCGTCCGGTCGTGGACGTGCTCCTGCGGCACGGTCCGCGACCGGGGCGTCAACGGGCGAAGGAAGGAGGCGCAGCCCCTCCTTCCTGGAGGGCAGGTCAGAGCGGGGTGACGTACGCTCCCGAGATGCCGCCGTCGACCAGGAACTCGGAGCCGGTGATGAACGACGCGTCGTCGGAGGCGAGGAAGGCGACCGCGGCGGCGATCTCTCCGGCCTCGGCGAAGCGGCCGAGGGGGATGTGGACCAGGCGGCGCTGGGCGCGCTCGGGATCCTTGGCGAACAGCTCCTGCAGCAGCGGGGTGTTCACCGGTCCTGGGCAGAGGGCGTTGACCCTGATGCCCTCGCGGGCGAACTGCACGCCGAGCTCCCTCGACATCGCCAGCACGCCGCCCTTGGAGGCGGTGTAGGAGATCTGGGAGGTCGCCGAGCCCATCACCGCGACGAACGAGGCGGTGTTGATGATCGAGCCCTTGCCCTGCCGCTGCATGTACGGGATGGCGTGCTTGCAGCAGAGGTAGACGCTCGTCAGGTTGACCTCCTGCACGCGCCGCCACGCCTCGATGCCGGTCTCCAGGATGGAGTCGTCGTCGGGCGGGGAGATGCCCGCGTTGTTGAAGGCGATGTCGACGCTGCCGTAGGTGTCGAACGCGGTCCGGTACATGGCGACCACGTCGTCCTCGTTGGTGACGTCGGCCCGCACGAACAGGCCGCCTACCTCGTCGGCGGCCTTCGCGCCCGTGGGCTCGTCGAGGTCGACGCAGACGACCTTGGCGCCCTCCTCGGCGAACCTTCGCGCGGTGGCCAGGCCGATTCCGCTGCCCGCGCCGGTGATGACGGCGACGCGGTCCTGCAAGCGCTGCATGTGTCCCTCTCTCGGTTGCTCTGTTTCGGTCCGTGGCCCGGTCAGTCGGTGGCGATGAAGACGTTCTTGGTCTCGGTGAAGGCGGCCAGGGCGTCGGGCCCGAGTTCCCTGCCGAGCCCCGACTCCTTGAAGCCGCCGAACGGCGTCCAGTACCGCACGCTGGAGTGCGAGTTCACGCTGAGGTTGCCGGCCTCCACCGCTCTGGCGACCCGCAGGGCCCTGCCGACGTCGCGGGTCCAGATCGAGCCGCTCAGGCCGTACCGGGTGTCGTTGGCGATCCGCACCGCCTCGGCCTCGTCCGCGAAAGGCACGACCGACACCACGGGGCCGAAGATCTCCTCGGTGAACGCGCGGTCCGTCACGGACGGGGTGAGGACGGTCGGCGGGAACCAGAACCCCGGCCCGTCGGGGCAGGAGGCCTGCAGGTACGGCTCGCCGGAGACGAAGCCGCGCACCCGCTCCAGGTGCTCGGCGCTGATGAGCGGCCCCATCTCGGTGCTCTCGTCGAGCGGGTCGCCGACCTTGACGTTCATGACGGCCTGAGAGAGCCGTTCCATGAAGTCGTCGTAGACGGAGGCCTCGACGAGGATCCTGGACCTGGCGCAGCAGTCCTGGCCCGAGTTGTCGAAGACCGCGTAGGGGGCGCTGGCCGCGGCCTTGCCGAGGTCGGAGTCGGCGAAGACGATGTTGGCGGACTTGCCGCCCAGCTCCAGCGTGAGCCGCTTGACCTGGGTGGCGCACGTGGCGGCGATCTGCTTGCCGACCTCGGTCGAGCCGGTGAACACGATCTTGGCGACGTCCTGGTGCTCGACGAGGCGGGAGCCGGCGACCGAGCCCGCGCCCGGCACCACCTGGAGCACGCCTTCGGGCAGGCCCGCCTCGAGGGCGAGCTCGGCCAGCCTGAGCGCGGTCAGCGGCGTGCACTCGGCGGGCTTGACGATCACCGTGTTGCCCGCGGCCAGAGCGGGGGCGACGCCCCACGTCATGATGACCATCGGGAAGTTCCACGGCACGATCACGCCGACCACGCCGAGCGGTTCGTGGAAGGTGACGTCCAGGCCGCCCGCCACGGGGATCTGCTGGCCGTGGTGGCGTTCGGGCGCCCCGGCGTAGAAGTGCAGCACGTCGCGGACGTTGCCCGCCTCCCAGCGAGCGTTGCCGACGGTGTGGCCGGCGCTGGCGATCTCCAGCTGGGCCAGCTCCTCGGCGTGCGCGTCGACCTGCTCGGCGAACCGCCTCAGCAGGCGGGCACGGTCGCCTGGGGAGACCTGCCGCCAGGTGTGGAAGGCGGACCTCGCCCGCTCCACCGCCCTGTCGATCTCCGCCGCGTCGGCCGGCTCGACCTCGGCGACGACGGCCTCGGTCGCCGGATTGATGATCTTCACAGTCTCTCGAATCCCCTGAACAGTTCCCAGTCGGTCACCGCCGCGTCGAAGGCGGCGAGTTCGACGCGGGCGTTGTTGGCGTAGTGGGCCACGACGTCCTCGCCGAAGCACTCGCGGGCCAGCTTCGACCCTTCCCACAGCGCGAGCGCGTCACGCAGTGTGTGCGGCACGGTTTCGGCGCCGCTGGCGTAGGCGTTGCCTGTGAACGGCTCCTCCAGCGGCAGTTCGTTGTCGATGCCGTGCAATCCCGCCGCGATGAGCGCGGCCACCGCGAGGTAGGGGTTCACGTCGCCGCCCGGCACCCGGTTCTCGACGCGCAGGGAGGGTCCGTGCCCCACGAGACGGAGCGAACACGTGCGGTTATCCACACCCCACTTTATTGCGGTCGGTGCAAAACTGCCCGGTACGTACCGCTTGTAGGAGTTGATGTTCGGCGCGTAGAGAAGGGTGAGTTCCCGCAGGCAGGCGAGCTGTCCCGCGATGAACCTGGCTCCCGTTTCCGACAGCCCGTACGGCTGGCTCCCGGCCATAACCGGTGAGTTGTCCACAGACCTCAGCGAGATGTGGATATGGCAGGAATTGCCCTCGCGCTGGTTCGGCTTGGCCATGAAGGTGATCGACTTGCCCTCCTGGGCGGCGATCTCCTTGGCGCCGTTCTTGTAGATCGAATGGTTGTCGCAGGTGCGCAACGCCTCGTCGTAGCGGAAGGCGATCTCGTGCTGGCCGAGGTTGCACTCGCCCTTGGCCGACTCGACGTACATGCCCGCGCCCTCCATGTCGCGCCTGATGCGGCGCAGGAGGGGTTCGATGCGGGCCGTACCGAGGAGCGAGTAGTCGACGTTGTAGAGGTTGGACGGCGTCAGGTCCCGGTAGGCGCGCCGCCACGCCTCCTCATAGCTGTCGTCGTAGACCACGAACTCCAGTTCGGTGCCCACGTAGGCGGCCAGGCCGCGCTCTTGGAGCCTGGCGAGCTGCCTGCGCAGGATCTGCCGGGGCGAGGCGACGACGTCGGAGCCGTCCTCCCAGGTGAGGTCGGCCATGAGCATGACCGTGCCCTCCTGCCATGGGACGCGCCGCAAGGTCGTCAGATCGGGCTTCATCACGAAATCGCCGTAACCGCGGTCCCACGACGACATCTCGTAGCCATTGACGGTATTCATGTCGACATCGACGGCTAGGAGGTAGTTGCACCCCTCGGAGCCGTGGTGTAGCACCTCGTCAAGGAAGAATCGTGCGGACAGGCGCTTGCCCTGCATCCTGCCCTGCATGTCGACCAGGGCCAGCAGGACGGTGTCGACCCGTCCCGCGGCCACCTCTTCGCGCAACTCATCCGGTGAAAGGAACCCAACCGCCACAGTCACCCTCCCTGTTATTGGGCTAGTGTTAGACCATTGATAAGCCGCAGTCAAGACCTCTGCCGAGGGGGGCCATGAACCCGTTGACGGTGTTGCGCCCGGTCAGGGCGGGCAATGCCTTCGAGGAGACCGTGGAACGCCTACTCCAGGCGATCAAACTGGGCATGGTCGCCCAGGGTGAAAAACTCCCTCCCGAACGGGAGCTCGCCGTACAGCTGGGGATCAGCAGGGTGACCCTGCGCGAGGCCATCCGCGCGCTCCAGGACGCGGGCTACCTCGACGTCCGGCGGGGCAGGTACGGCGGCGCCTTCGTCATCTACGCCCCGCCCAGGCCCGGCAGCACCGACCTGCGTCAGGCGGTCGCCGAGATGGGCACCGACTCGATCGCCGACGCGCTCACGTTCAGGATGGCCGTGGAGTGCGGGGCCGCCCAGGTGCTGGCCAGCACGCCGCTGTCGGAGCGGCAGCGCTCGGTGCTGCTCGGCCGCCTCACGGACCTGAACGCGGCGGGCCCCGAGGAGTACCGCAGGCTCGACACGGCCTTCCACCTGTCGATCGCCGAGCTGACCGGCTCCGGCCTCCTCGCGGCCACGTGCGCGGACGCGCGGCTGCGGGTGACCGACCTGCTGAACGCGATCCCGATGCTGCAGGTCAACATCGACCACGCGGCGACCCAGCACGAGGCCATCGTCGCCGCCATCCTCGACGGAGATCCCGAAGCGGCCCGCCGCGCCGTCGCCGAGCACCTGGAGGGCACCGCCGCCCTCCTGCGCGCCTTCCTCGCCTGAACCGTCGCGGGCGGTGTCCCGCTTCCGGCGCCCGGGCCGACCTAGACCAGGGTGAGGCCGCCTTCGGTGCCGATCTCGTGAACGGTGTCGTCGGGCCAGGTGAGGGTGGCTCGGGTGCCGTCCAGGCGGAACACCGGCGGCGCTTCGGCGACGGGCGCAGCGGAGAGCGTGACGAGGCAGGCGAACAGGGCCCCGCTCTCGAGGACGACGCCGTCCAGCGCGGGGACGAGCGCGTCGGGGCCGAAGACGGTGCCGCCGGACGTCTTCAGCTCCGTGGCGCCGGTGAAGCCGTGCAGGGGCAGCAGACCGCTGGTCAGCTCGCCCGTGACGGCCCAGCCCGTCTGGCGGACGGCGGTGCCCGAGGGCGCGGTGACGCGGTGGAGACGGACCTCGTGCGGGCCGTGGACCACGCTGACGGACTCGATCAGCGTCGTGGGCGTCGGGCGGCAGGAGGAGGCGGCCCAACCCCGCCCCGCGCCCATCGGGGTGATGGGACCGCGCGGGGTGACCTCGCCGTCGATCACCAGGCCGACGTGGTTGTCGGCGGGCACGTCCTGGCCGGCCGCGGCAGATCCGCCGGGCGCGTTCCTGCGGGTGCCGGCGGCCGATCCGGCGGACCCGGGCGTGGTCGGGCCCGTGCGGGTGGAGTAGGCCATGCGCTGGTAGAGCGGATCGTCGGGCCCGCCTCCAGGCGGCTGGTGGTCGCTGCCGTGGTTGACCAGCCTGACCAGACCGTCGGCCGCCGTCGAGTGGATCAGCAGCCCGGGGCCGGGCAGGCCGATCGCCTGGTCGGCGCGCTCTGCGGGCCCGGGCTCCTCCACCGAGGTCCACGCCGGATGGTCGGGCGGCAGCAGGAGTCCGAGGAACCCCTTCGAGGCCCAGTACGGCGAGGCCGACCCCGAGTACGGCTGCAGCGAGGGCTCGTGCGGGCCGTACCAGCCGAGAGTCAGCAGCCCTTCGCGGGACAGCGCCCTGCCGTCCGACAGGAAGTGGCTCGCCGCGCCGCTGGCCAGCCGGCGGGCGGTGCCGGAGGAGTAGGGGGAGACGCCGAGCAGTTCGCCCGCCCACACCGGCGCGGCGGCCGCGAAGCGGTAGATGACCGATCTGCCGTGGTAGACGGGGGAGCCGTTGGCGTCGAAGGCGGCGCCGTAGTTGGTCAGGAACGCGCGCAGCCGCGAGGCGTACGGCTCGGCAGGGCCGCCGAGGTAGGCGTGAAGGGCCGGGTAGAGGTGCATGGCCCAGCCGTTGTAGTGGTCGAAGTTGCGCCCGATGCCGTCGCGATACCAGCCGTCGCCCTCGTACCAGCCCTCGATCCTGGCGAGGCCGCGCTCGGTGGCGCCGAGGTCGTCGAGGCCGAGGTCGCGGAAGAGCCCCGCGACGGTGACGGGGAACAGGTGCCAGTTGTTGTCGGCGGTCTCGCGGGTCAGCGCGTCGCCCAGCCAGGCGAGGGTCCGTTCCTGGACGGAGGCGGGCAGCCCGTCCCACAGCCGGTCACGGGTCAGCCGCAGCCCGATGGCGATGGAGGCGGCCTCGACGATCGGCTGGCTCCTGTCGACGACCGGCTGCCACGACCCGAGCGGTCCCGTGGCCAGCCCCTCCGCGTACGGCTCCAGCAGCGCGGGGTCGCCGCCGCCCGCGACGCGGAAGGCGGCCAGCAGGAACGTCCTGGCATATCCCTCGAGCCCGTCGCACCGGGACCAGCTTGCCCGCCCTGGCAAGTCGATCAACGAGCGATCATGGGAGCGGTACGGTTCGACGGCGGCGAGCAGGCCGTCGGCCGCGGCCTCCCAGTGGGCACGCGTCCATCCGGTGTAGGGGCTGAGCGATCGGTCGTCATCGGGAAGGGTCAGCACACGGTCTCCAGGTGATGATCGAACGAAAGAAACGTTCACGAACGAAAGTTACCTCGCTAGGATCGGACGCGTCGAGTGTTAGGAGTCTCCCTTGTTCGTCGAGCAACGCCATGAGTTCATCCTTCGTGAGGTGCGCGAGCGCGGCTCCGTACGGCTGGCCGACCTGGTCGAGCGGCTGGACGTGTCGATGGTCACGCTGCGCAGGGACGTCGAGCACCTGGCGGGCCAGGGGCTGGTCAACAGGGTCCACGGCGGCATCACCCTGCCCCAGGAGGTGGCCAGGCCGGTGAGCGAGCGGTCGCTCGCCATCGGGATGCTGGTCCCCTCGGCCACGTACTACTACCCGAGCGTGATCAAGGCCGCTCGCGACAGGGCCCGTGACCTGGGCGCGCGGCTGGTGCTCGGGGTCTCCCGCTACGACGACGAGGAGGACCGCAAGCAGGTCAACCAGCTGATCGGCGGAGGGGCGGAGGGGCTGCTGCTCACGCTGAGCAGGCAACCTGACGACTCGCACGTGGAGTGGCTCGCGGGGCTCGGCGTGCCCGCCGTCCTGGTGGAGAGGGTGGCGGAGCTGGGCGGTCCCGCGTCCTTCCTCGACGCGGCCGCCTCCCACCACGCCCATGGCGCCTTCCTCGGCACCAGGCACCTGGCCGAGCTGGGGCATCGCAGGGTGGCGATGGTGAGCCGCAGCAGCCCCACCGCGCCGAGGGTGCGCCTGGGGTTCCTGGCCGCGGTACGCGATCTGGGTCTGGACACGCCCGGCGAGCTCGGCATCGAGCAGGAGGGGCCGTCGGACGAGCAGGTCGCCCAGGTGGTGGCGGCCATCAGGTCAGGTGGGGTGACGGGCCTGCTGGTCCACAACGACGAGGACGCGCTGCTGCTGGTGCAGCACCTGCGGCTCGCCGGTGTGCGGATCCCGCACGACGTGTCGATCGTGGCCTACGACGACGAGGTCGCCGCGCTCAGCGATCCGCCGCTGACCGCCGTCGCCCCGCCCAAGGCGGCGGTCGGCCGCAACGCCGTCGACCTGCTGGTACGCCGGATCGAGCAGGGCTCCGCCATGCCTGGCCAGCACGTCGCGCTGCTGCCCGAACTGCGGGTGCGTGAATCGACGGCTCCGCGCGCCTGAGTGTTTCGCGTTCATTTCGTTACTGATCGATATCTAGACAAAGCTTCATTTGCGAGCGAATGATGCTCTAGCGATCGGAAACGATTAGGAGCAATCATGGAACGCAAGCGCGCCGCCGCCGGCATCGCCGGCCTGCTGGCCGGTATGACCCTCCTCGCGGCCTGTGGCGGCGGCAGCGGCGAATCCGCACCCGCGTCCGGCGAAGCGGGCAAGCCCGCCCAGGTCACCTTCTGGGGCTGGGCCAAGGGCACGCAGCAGGTCGTCGACGCCTTCAACAAGTCGCACAAGGACATCCAGATCACGTTCGAGGAGATCCCCTCCGGCAACGCCGGAGGCTACGCCAAGTTCTCCAACGCCGTGAAGGCGGGCAACGCGCCCGACGTGATGTCCATCGAGTACCCCCAGCTCCCCGACTTCGTGAACCAGGGCGCGCTCCAGGACCTCACCGCCGACGTCGCCGACGTGAAGGCCAAGTACCCCGCCAGCGTCTTCAGCCTCGTCGAGCTCGGCGGCAAGACCTGGTCGGTGCCGATGGACGCGGCTCCGCAGGTGTTCTTCTACCGCAAGGACCTGTTCGAGAAGAACAAGATCGAGGTCCCGAAGACCTGGGACGACTTCAAGGCCGCGGCCGAGAAGGTGAAGAAGGCCGACGACAAGGCGCGCATCGCCACGTTCTTCCCCGACGACCCCAGCGTCCTGGCCGCCCTCTCGTGGCAGGCGGGCGGAAAGTGGTTCGGCACCGAGGGCGACGCGTGGAAGGTCTCCATCGACGACGAGGCCACCAGGAAGGTCGCCGACTACTGGCAGGGCATGGTCAAGGACGACCTCGTCAAGGTGCAGCCCTCCTTCAGCCAGGAGTGGAACGCCGCCTTCGAGGACGACACGCTGTGGGGCTACGTCGGCGCCAACTGGGGCGCGGGCGTCATGAAGGGCAACCACGCCGGCCAGTCGGGCAAGTGGGCCATCGCGCCCATCCCGCACTGGGGCACGCCCGCCAGCGGCATGCTCGGCGGCACCACCTTCGGCGTCGCCAAGAACAGCAAGAACACCAAGGCCGCCGTCGAGGTCATCAAGTGGCTGACCGGATCCCCCGAGGCCTGGACGGCCCGCCTGTCCTCCGGCACTTCCAGCGGCTTCCCCGCGATCGCCGACCTGGTCTCTGTGGCGGCCAAGAGCTTCGACGCCTCCTACTACGGCGGACAGGACATCTACGCGCTGTTCACCGAGGCGTACGGCACCATCCAGCCCGGCTGGACGTGGGGGCCGAGCATGGTGCAGACGCTGACCTCCTTCAAGGACGCGCTCGGCAAGGTGAGCACCGGCGGGACGACGATCCCCGACGTGCTGGCGACCGTCCAGGCCGCGACCGTCGGCGAGATCAAGGGCCGCGGGCTCAACGTCGCCCAGCAGTAGCCCGTACGGCGCGACCCCTCGCGCGTGGCGAGGGGTCCCCGGCGGGCGGGGGCCTGCCGTACCAGACAGCGAAGAAGAGGTGGAGATGACGACCGGCACACCAGAGACGCAGGCGCGGGGCCCGGGCGAGGCCTGGCGCAGGCGGGGGGCGATCCTGCTCTTCGTCGGCCCGTTCTTCGCGCTGTTCGCCGCGGTCATCGTGGCCCCGCTGGCGTACGCGGTCTACCTGAGCCTGTTCAGCGAGAAGTCGTCCGGCCTGGGCTTCGGCGGTGCCGAGACGGTCTTCGTCGGGCTCGGCAACTACCTCGACACGCTCAAGGACCGGGCCTTCACCGACGGCTTCCTGGTGATCCTCGGATACTGCGTGCTCTACATCCCGCTGATGATCGGCGGCGCGCTCGCCCTCGCGCTGCTGCTCGACTCGGGCCTGGCGAGGGCGAGGAAGTTCTTCCAGCTCGCCCTGTTCATGCCGCACGTCGTGCCGGGCGTGATCGCGGGCCTGATCTGGCTCTACCTCTACCTTCCCGGCATCAGCCCCATCGTGGACCTGCTTGGCGGGGCCGGCTTCCTCGGCGGCGACAAGGTCCTCGGCTCGGTGGTCAACATCGCGCTGTGGGAATGGGTCGGCTACAACATGATCATCTATTTCGCCGCGCTCCAGGCCATCCCCGCCGAGGTGCTGGAGGCGGCCAGGATGGACGGCGCGGGCGCGGTCAGGACCGCCCTGTCGGTCAAGGTGCCGCTGATCCGCGGCGCGGTCATCACCACGGTGCTGTTCACGATCATCGGCTCGCTGCAGCTGTTCACCGAGCCCATGGTGCTCGACAACGTCAGCGACGGCATCGTCAGCACCTGGACCCCGAACATGTACGCCTACAACGAGGCTTTCGGCAACAACGACTACGGCCAGGCGGGGGCCGCCTCGATCATCCTCGCGCTGCTGGCCGCCGTGCTCTCCTACGTCGTCACCAGGTGGGGTAACCGTCGATGAAGTGGATGTCGCGCGCGACGGTCAACGCCCTCCTGATCGTCGCCACCCTCTACACGCTGCTGCCGCTGACGTGGCTCCTGTTCGCCTCGACCAAGTCCCTGTCGGACCTGTACTCGACGCCCGGCTTCGCCTTCGGCGACTTCAACCTGATCGCCAACATCCGGGCGGTCGGCGCCGAGAACGGCGGCATCTTCTTCCGCTGGTACCTCAACAGTGTCCTGTACGCGGGCATCGGCGCGGCGGTGAGCTCCTTCATCACCGTCATGTGCGGCTACGCCTTCGACAAGTACGAGTGGCTCGGCAAGGAGAAGATGTTCGGCCTGGTGCTGCTCGGCGTGCTGGTGCCGACCACGGCCACGGCGCTGCCGCTGTACCTGCTGGCCTCCAGGGCCGGTGTGGTCAACACGTTCTGGGCGGTCTTCATCCCGGTGCTCGTCCACCCGTTCGGCGTCTATCTGGCGCGGGTGCTGTCGTCCGGCTACGTGCCCGGCGAGGTGCTGGAGGCGGCCAGGTCGGACGGCGCGGGCGAGATCAGGACCTTCGCGCGGGTCGCGCTGCCCATGCTGATGCCCGCCTACGTGACGATCTTCCTGTTCCAGTTCACCGCCATCTGGAACAACTTCTTCCTGCCCCTGGTGATGCTCAACGACCAGAACCTCTATCCGCTCAGCCTGGGCCTGTTCAGCTGGGAGAAGCAGGGCAACGCCTTCCCCGAGTTCCACAGCCTGGTGATCACCGGATCGCTGCTGTCGGTGGTGCCGCTGCTGCTGGTGTTCATGTCGCTGCAGCGTTTCTGGAAGGCCGGCATGACGGCGGGCAGCGTCAAGTGAACGACTTCTCGGGAGAGCACGTGACAAGGCCGAAGACCCTCGTCGCCATGAGCGCCGACGTCGCCGAACGCCTCATCGACGGCCAGGTCAGGAGCCGTCTCGCCATGATCGCCGATGTCGACGCCGACCTGGTCGTCCATGACTTCGCGCAGGTCGACCTGTCGCGGGTGGAGGTCCTCTACACCTCGTGGGGCTGCCCGCCGATCACCGCCGAGGTGCTGGCGAGGGCGCCCAGGCTGCGCGCCGTCGTGCACGCCGCGGGCTCGGTCAAGCACCACGTGACCGACGCGGTCTGGCAGCGCGGCATCGCCGTCTCCTCCGCCGCGGCGGCCAACGCCGAACCGGTCGCGGAGTTCACGCTCGCCGCCATCCTGTTCGCCAACAAGCGGGTCATCGACATCGCCCGCCGCTACCGGGGCAGCAGGAGCCACGACGACTGGGACGTCCGCTTCCCCGGGTTCGGCAACTACCGCAAGACCGTCGGCGTCATCGGCGCCTCCAGGATCGGCCGCAGGGTGATCGAGCTGCTGCGCCCGTTCGACCTGGAGGTGCTGGTCAGCGACCCCTACCTGACCGAGGACCTGGGCGTCGCGCACGTCGGGCTCGACGAGTTGGTCGGCCGCTCCGACGTGGTCAGCGTGCACGCGCCGGACCTGCCGGAGACCCGCCACATGATCGACAGGGCTCGCCTGGCGCGGATGCGCGACGGGGCGACCCTGATCAACACCGCGAGGGCGGCGCTCGTCGACCAGGACGCGCTCACCGCCGAGCTCGTCTCCGGACGGCTGTTCGCCGTCCTCGACCACACCGAACCCGAGTTCCTGCCCGCCTCCTCGCCCCTCTACGGCCTGGACAACGTCCTGGTCACTCCGCACATCGCCGGTTCGCTCGGCGGGGAGCTGGCCCGCATGGCCGACCTCGCGCTCGACGAGCTGGCCAGGTACGCCCGCGGCCTGCCGTTCGAGCACGCCGTGGAGCCCGCGAGCCTGTCCCGCTCCGCCTGACCGCTCACGCTGCACCGAACCCCCCAGAAAGGACCCGCATGCGCCTGTCCCTCAGATGGGCCGCGGCGACGGCACTGGCCGTCGCCGCGACCGGCCCCGCCACCAACCCGGCGGCGG
>NZ_JBYITD010000072.1:0-17652 GCF_057708945.1 Nonomuraea sp. bgisy101 | reverse complement strand
GGGACACACCCCCCCCCCCCCCCCCCCCCCCCCCCCGCCCGGTGCCGCACCCGGGAGTGTCCCGGCCGCCCCGAACGCCGAGCCGGCCAGCCCTTCCACGACCGCGGCCCCGCCGACCTGGTCCGCGACCTCGGTGTCCCCGGCCAAGCCGCCCGTCGCGAATGCACCAGCCGCCTCCTGGCCCCACCTGATCGGCCGGCAACTCCACGACGGGGCGGGGCAGTTCGATTCAGGCCGAGCCCGGCTTGCGGACGGGGACGTCGGGACGTGGAGCGCCTTGGCCAAGGAGGGAACGAGCCGGCGTGCGTTTCGCCCACCGCCGCTCGCGCCGGCCAGGTTTCTGCACCTTCAGACGAGCGGAACCTGACGTGAACCCTTCCTGCGGTGTACGGCGATCGCCGCCCCGAGGGCGAGGGCGGCATATCCGCAGGTAACGGCCAACCCTGCCCATGGCGGGAGCGGGTAGTAGCCCCCGAGCAGTGACCGGTCGACGTCCACATGCGCGAACGTGGGGACGCTCTGCGTGATCGCGAATCCGGCGGCAGGGGTGATCATCAGCAGCCATGGCGCCAGGCCCGCGGTCGCCAGCAGGTAGGGCACGACGACCATCGCGATGCCCAGCCCGATGGCGACGATGCTTCGCTCGACCAGCGCGGCGAGGCCCAGAGCCAGCACGGCGGCGGCCGCGGTCAGCGCCGCGTAGCCGACGATCATCCGGAGCTCGGTGTCCAGGGTGATCGGCTGAATCGGGTTCTGATTGGCACGCAACATCGCCAGGCCGACAGGAATCACGACCCCCGAGGTCACCAGCCCCGCCACGAACGCGACCGCGCCGACCACCATGGCCTTGGCCGCCAGCAGCCGCGCTGGATGCGGCTCGGCCGGCAGGCTGGTCCCGATAAGCCCGCGCCGGTGTTCCGCCGTGAAGAACGTGACCGCCCCCACGAGCATCGGGATCAGCCCCAGGGCCCCGCCGGTCAGCAGGAGGTCAGCGCGCACACCGCCCTCCACCGTGGCGGGCCCGATGTCACCGCCCCCGGTCACGATGAGCTTGTCGCCGGACTCGACGACCCGGCCCGGGTGATGCGGGGTCCTGCCGTCGGACTCCATGGAGACGCCGACGTCGTCGCGGCGCCACAAACCGTTCGCGCCCTGCAGCTTGATCTGGTCGAAGGTGGCGGTGGCCTGGGCGAAGGCTATCGCCATGTCCCACAAGGCGCCTGGTGAGGTGGCGAACAGCCCGATCTCGATCGTCTCTGGCAGCCCGGTCAGCTTGACTGTGCTGACCTCGGTCCACGTCTTGCCGTCGTCTGACTCGTAGCCGGTGATGGTGTCGCCCGACCTGGTCAGCCGCAGCCACTGAGGGCCATTGTGAGGACCGCCGGGCACATCGTGGGTGAAGTTGTACTGCATCCGCACGCCGTGATCTCCGGTGAGCATGACGGCGGCATACGGTGTGCCCTGTGTGAGGCTCTGCCTGACGAGGAGCCCGGCCTTCGCCCACGGCACCACTCCCTCCTTGACGTTGCGCACCCCGGGTACAACGTCCGGCAACCGGATCTGCCCGGTCATGTCCGAAACGCGGGCAGAGATACTGCCGTTCCCCTTGAGCGGCTGGTGCACGAAGTAGTACTTGTCCTTCACCGCCGTGCCATCGGGTCCCACCAATGGCGCGGGGCAGGGGCCCTCCCCCTTCCCGGTCACGCAGCTGCTGCGGGCGCCCCCGGCGATCAGCAGTCCGAGCGAGACGGTGACCAGTACGGAGGCCGCCATGGCGAGCACCCAGCCGCGCGCGGTACGGAACCTGGTCCACTGCGCGCGCAGCAACTGAGAGAGACGGTCCTGCTCGGCCCGTTGGCTGGATCGATAAGGCCTGAATGAACTCATGCCGACGGTTGTACGGGGCACCAGGTTCCAGCCGGGTCGCCGCCGCTGCGACCCGGCTGGAACCTGGGATCTGGCATCGTTGACGCCATGGCACCTCGACCCGGCGGCCGGTTCGGCCACCCCGCCCCCACGACGAGCGGCGGTGGGTGGTGGTGAGGGTTCTCGTCGTCGAGGACTTCGAGGTCCTCGCCCGCTCCATCGGAACCGGGCTGCGCCGCGAGGGCATGGCCGTCGACGTCGTCCTGGACGGAACCGCCGCCCTCGACCGCCTGGCCGTCACCCGCTACGACGTGGTGATCCTCGACCGCGACCTGCCCGGCGTCCACGGGGACGAGATCTGCCGGCAACTCGCCCACGGCCGCTGCGAGACCCGCGTCCTGATGCTCACCGCCTCCGGCACGATCGAGGACCGCGTCGACGGGCTCAGCCTCGGCGCCGACGACTACCTGCCCAAGCCGTTCGCGTTCGCCGAACTGGTCGCCCGCGTCCGTGCCCTGGCCCGCCGCGCCACCCCGCCGCTACCGCCCACCCTGGCATGCGAGGACATCACCCTCGATCCGGCCCGCCGCATCGCGTCCCGGGCCGGCCGGCGCCTGGACCTCAGCCCCAGGGAGTTCGCCCTGCTCGAATGCCTGCTCGCCGTACCCGGCCTGGTCATCTCCGCCGAGGAACTGCTCGAACGCGTCTGGGACGAGGCCGCCGACCCCTTCAGCAGCGCCGTCAAGCACACCATGCACCGATTGCGGGCCAAGCTCGGCGACCCGCCCGTGATCGAGACCATCCGCGAAGGCGGCTACCGCATCGGATCGTCATGACCGCCCGAAAGCTCACCAGAGGGTCCCTGCAGACGCGGCTCGCGCTCGCCTACGCGGCGGGCATCTACGCTGCAGGGGTCTTCGTGCTCGTCTTCGTCGACGTCCCGCTCGCCAGCATCCACGCGGCCATACCCGAAGGCCACCCCTCATCGAGCGCGATCACCGAAGCCGGGCCCGGGATCAGCCTGCCCCAACTCCTCATGGGATCCGCCGTCGCCCTGGTCATTCTGATTCCCATCGCCCTGGCTCTCGGCTGGTACGTCGCCGGCCGGTTCCTGCACCCGCTGCGCGCCATCACCGCTACCGCCAGAGTCATCTCCGCCGGAAACCTCCACCGGCGCCTGGACCTCGGTGAGGCCGCCGATGAGCTGACCGAACTCGGCCACACTCTCGACGACCTGTTCGCCCGCCTGCAGGCGTCCTTCGACGCCCAACGCCATTTCGTCGCCAACGCCTCCCATGAATTGCGCACCCCCCTCGCCGGCCTGCGGACCCTGCTTGAAGTCGCCCTCGCCGACCCCGATGCCGACACCGACACCCTGCGCTCGGCCTGCCAGGAGGCCCTCGCTCTGGGCGGACACCAGGAGCGGCTCGTTCAAGCACTGCTCGCCCTGGCCACCAGCGAGCGCGGCGTCAGCCGCTGGGACACCCTCGACCTCGCCCACGTCGTCGAAGGAGTGCTCTCCTCCCGCCGTGGCCAAGCCACGGAGACAGGCATTGACCTTGCCGAACACCTAACGCCCGCAGTGACGGCCGGGGACCCGAGACTGATCGAAAGCCTCGTCGCCAACCTCATCGACAACGCCATCCGCCACAACCACGCAGACGGGCACGTCCAGATCACCACACAGACCTGCGGCACGCAGGTGGCCCTTACGGTCACCAACAGCGGGCCAGTCATCCCCGGCAACCAGATCCAGCGCCTCTTTCACCCCTTCCAGAAACTGGCGCCTGATCGTAACGGCCGTCGCGACGGCTACGGTCTCGGCCTTGCCATCGTCAATGCCGTCACGCAAGCTCACCACGCCACCCTTGCCACCAGCGCACGCCCCGAAGGCGGCTTGTCCATCACCGTGCGGTTCGCGCACGGATCTCATCCCGATCTTCCTCAACATCAGGGGGACGATCACGCAGGGCTCGCGATCGGGGCAGGAGCGCACGGCTACCCCCGTTCTGGCGCGGTGGCGGGGTGAGGCGAGGGATGAACGCCTCAGGGTCCACCCACGTACCGACTCATTCACTCGCTGCCGGCGTCAGGGAAACATTCCAGAAGTCGGCGTAGCGGCCGCCGCGACGCAGCAACTCGCCGTGGCCGCCTTCCTCCACGATCCGGCCGTCGTCCAGAAAGACGATGCGATCGGCGCGTCGGACGGTCCGCATCCGGTGCGCCACCATCACCACCGTCCGGCCCGACATCAGGCGCTCGATACCCTCGTGGACGGCCGCCTCGTTCACCGGGTCGAGTGCGGAGGTGACCTCGTCCAGCAGCACGATGGGCGCGTTCTTCAGCAGCGCTCGCGCGATGGAGACACGCTGGCGCTCACCACCCGACAGCAGCGCGCCGCCCTCGCCGACATTCGTCGCCCATCCGCCGGGCAGTCGCTCGATCACCTCGTCCAGCCGCGCCGCGGTCGCCGCCGCTCGTACCTCGGCCTCGTCGGCGTCGGGACGGCCGAGCCGCACGTTCTCCTCGATCGTGCCGTCGAAAAGATAGACATCCTGGAAGACGATGGCGATCTGCGCCATCAACCCCTCGGTGTCGATCGCGCGCACGTCGACACCTCCGACACGCACCGCGCCCGCGTCCACGTCGTAGAACCGCGCGAGCAACTGCAGCAGGGTGCTCTTGCCCGCACCCGACGGTCCGACGACGGCAAGCCGCTGTCCCTCCGGCACGGACAACGACACGTCGTCGATCACCGTGCGGCCGCCATGCTGGAAGGCGACGGAGTCGAACTCCAGGTCATGGCGTTCCGGCTGGATCGGTTCGGGAGCTTCCGGGAGCGGCTCGGTGCGCAGTACCGTGTCGAGTCTGGCCAGCTCGGAGCGCGCGCCGCGGAGTCTGCCACCGATATCCGACAGCGACAGCAGCGGATCCGCGCAACGGGCGGCCAGCACCAGGATCGTCAAGATCTCCGCCGCACCGATGGTCCCGCCGAGCGCGAGGTAGGTGCCCAGGACCAGCAGCACGGTGAACATCGCCTGCACAGTGAGCGTCAAGCCCAATACGCCGGGCAGCGCCGACAGGACGGTACGGCGGGACGCACGCTGGAGTTCCTGCAGTGAGTCGTCGAGCAGGCGGAAGCGTTCGACGGTCCGGCCGCCGGCGCGCAACACCGGCTGGGCCTGGAGATATTCGATGACTCGCCCGGTGGCCTCGTGGTCGCGTTCGGCGCGCTCCGCATCCGTGGCGGCCATCGAACGTCCCGTCCAGATCTGGATCGCCGCGACGATCGGTACGGCGACCAGCGCGGCCAGCCCCATCTGCCAATGGAAGGCAAGCATCACGACAACGATCGTCAGGGGGGTCACGCAGGCGGAGATGAACGGTGCCAGCAGATGCGCGATCACGCTCATCGCCTGCAGGACGCCGCGGCTGGCCAGGACGGACACCTCCCCGACGCGGCCCGCGCTGTACCAGCCGATGGGCAGTCGGGCCAGATGATCCCCGAGCCGGTGATACATGCCACGCAACAGCGTGGTCCCGGCGCGGAAACCGGACAGGTCGCTGACATAGCGCAGCACCGCGTAGGCCGCGACCGTGACCCCGAACGCGATCAGCCAGGGCCGCGCATCTCCGGGAGTGCTTCCGAACAGTGCCCGCAGCACCGGAACCAGCAGTGCGTAGGACAAGCCTTCGACCACCGCGGTGGTCGTCATCAGGGCAACGGTGCGACGAACCGGCCGGGCGTACTCGTGTCCCAGCACGCGCAGCAGCATTCGAATCATCGGGGCTCGACTCCTTGCAGTACGTCACCGTGGGTTTCGAGCTCGTCGGCGACCGCCGATCGCTGGGACTGCCAGAACGCGGCGAACCTTCCGTTCTGTGCCAGCAACTCGGCGGGCTTGCCGCGCTCGACGATCGATCCGTTCTCCAGCATCACGACCGTGTCGGCGTCGGCGATCGTCTCCAGACGATGGGCGATGACCAGGATCGTCCGATCGCCCTCCAGCGTCGCCAGGGCTCGGCGCACCGCCTGCTCGGTCTGCGGGTCGGCGAAGGCGGTCGCCTCGTCGAGCACCAGAACGGGCGCGTCGGCCAGCAGTGCGCGGGCGAGCGCGATCCGCTGGGCCTCGCCACCCGACAGTCCGGCGTCTTCACCGATGACCGTTTCGTATCCGCGTGGCAGCTCGAGAATTCGATCATGAACATTCGCCAGCCGGGCGGCGCGAACCACGTCGTCGAGGGAGGCATGCGGTACCGCCAGCGCGATGTTGTCCGCGACCGACGCACGCAGCAGGCGAACGTCCTGGAAGACGAAGGAGACCATTCGGTAGAGCTCCCGGCTGCCGAGCTCGCGCAGGTCGACACCGCCCAGCCGTACCGAGCCGTGGGTCGGGTCGAAGAACCGCGGCAACAGCTGGACCAGCGTGGACTTGCCGCTGCCCGACGGGCCGACGATCGCGGTGACCGTCCCCGGCTCGAGTACCAGGTCGATCCCGCGCAGCACCTCGTGATCGGCTTCGTAGGCGAATCGAACGTCACGCAGTTCCACCCGGTGACCCTGCGGCGCGACCGGGTGCGCGGGCTCCGGTAGCGACTGCACCGCGAGCACGTCCCTGATCCGGCCGACCGCGCGCCCGGCGGCCTGCATGTCGTCGAAGCCGTGGCCGAGAGCCGCTATCGGAGCGGTCAGCCCCAGTCCCAGCAGCAGGAAGGGCAGCAGGTCGGCCGGCGCCATACCACCGGTCGTGATCAGAGCCGCACCACCGATCAGCACGACCAGCAGCACGAACGGCGGCGACACCGCCAGCTGCATCCCAGCGGCGATCCCGGAGAGACCGCGCACCATCCGGTAGAAGACGGCGACGAAATCGTCGGTGGCCGTGCGGAATCTATGGTGGGCGCGCCCCGATCCGCCGAACGCCTTGACCACCGAGATGCCCTGCACGAACTCGACGATCGAACCTGCGATCCGCCCCATGGCCTCATCGAAGTTGATCTGCTCGCGCTGCCGGGTCGGGGTCATCATCAGCGGGACCAGCGCCACTGCCAGCGCCACCGGGATCAGCGTGATCAGCGTGAGCCGCCAGTCGACGGTGAACAAGTAGATCAGCGACACCAGCGGCACCACGAACGCGGAGACGAGCTCTCCGGGGGTGTGGGCGATGAACGGGTGCACGGCACTGACGTCCTCCCCCACCACCTTGGCCAGCTCGCCGGTCCTGCGCTGGGAGAACCAGCCGATCGGGACGCGCCCCAGTCGCGCGGCCAGTCGCCGGCGGAAGGACAGTTGCACCTGGTCGTCGAGAGCATGCCCGAGTCCGGACGACGCGGCCGTGAACAGCAGCCGGACGAACAAGCCGACCGCACCCGAGATGACGACGGTCCAGACATGAGCGTGATCGATCGGGCCGGGCGACAGGAGAACACGACCCAGTTCGACGACCGCCAGCAGCGGCGCCAGGCCCGCGAGGGCGCCGATCACCTGCAGGATCACCACGGCGGCGAAGCTCCAGAGATGGGGGCGCAGCAGCCCTGTCATGCTCTGTCCCACCGCGGAATCGGCATCCGGTGGTGGTGTGGACTGCTCCCCCGCCTGGGCGAGGTCGGTGGTGGTCATCGTTCTCCCTCTTCGTCGATCTCGTCGTGACCAGGCGCGTGGTCGAGCCGATGGTCGTATTCCGGGCCGGCGGCGGGTGGCCGCTCATGGCCGTCGGTGCGGGGGCCGCGCACTCGGCCGGGCAGTATGGTGGCGACCGCGTGCCCGGCTCCGCGCCGGGACCTACTTCTCGGCCTGGGCGTTGTCGTCACTGCACAGCGCTTGCTGTATGAAGGTCGACAGCGCGTCGTCGATGGGGTGGGGCTGCGGCTTACCCGAAGGGTCCAGCTTGTTCCACCTTGTGAGGTTCATCGCGATGGACATCTGCCGCTTGCCGTCGGCGCGGATCCACGACAGCGTCTCGGCCCCCCACACCGACCCGTGGTTGCCCCAGAAGGTGCCACAACCCGGGATCTTGAGCTCATGCAGGCCGAGGCCGTAGATGATCTTCTGTCCGGTCTGGCTGATGGCCGGGCCGGTGCGCTGCATCTGCGCCAGCGACGACCGCTTGACGATCGTGCCGTCCAGCAGCCTGCGGTAGAAGCGGTTGAGATCCTCCATGGTCGACACCAGCGAGGCCCCTGTCCCCGTCCAGGACATGTCATAGACGCTGTAGTCGCGAGGCGGGTCGATCAAGCCGAAGAACGCCTCGTACATCCGCGGGTGCGGCCCCTTGATCCGCGGCCCGGCCGGGAACGCGGTGTGCCGGAGCCCGGCGCGCTCGATGACGTTCCGGGTGATGTACTGCTCTGCCGTGGTACCGGTCACCTCCTCCAGGAGCTCGCCGAGGATCAGGTAGTTGGTGTTGGCGTACACGCCCGGCGAGCCTGCGGGCCTGCCGACGGCGGGCGCCTTGAGCCCCATCTCGATCAGCTCGGCCGGGGTGAACCGCCTGAACCGGTTGTCGTCCAGACTCTTGGGCGACATGTCCGCCAGCGAGGGAAACTTCCGAAGCGACGGGAAGGCGTAGGTGATGTATTCGGCGATGCCGCTGGTGTGCTTGAGCAGCATCCGGACCGTGATCTTCTGACCGCGCTTGCCCGGCACCAGTTTCGGCAGGTAGCGGGCGATCGGCGCGTCGAGCTCGATGCGCCCCTTCTCGACCTGCTGCATGATCGCGGCGGCGGTGAAGGTCTTGACGAGGCTGCCGACGCGCTGCCGCATGCCGGGGGTGACGGGACGGCCGGTCTCGACATCGGCCACCCCGGAAGCGCCGCGCCATACCTGGCCGGAATCGCGCACCTCGACGTAGACACCCGGCATCCCCGCGCGGTGGACACCGTCCAGCACCGACTGCAGCCGCGCGGGATCGAAGCCCGTCAACGGACTCACGCCGCCGCCCGGCGCGGCCTCCGTCTGCGCAAGCGCGGCAGTCGCGCTCATCATGCCCGCACCGACACTCAGCACGGCCACGCTCGCCCATGTCGCCATTCGGATCTTCAAGACAGCCGTCCTTTTGCGATCGATAGGTGCAACGGGGACTCCCCCGTGCTCTCCGAGACCCCCGCCTCACTCGGCCAGGGCACGGCGCAGGGCGGCGCCCGCGGGCGACCCGGTGGCCGGCTGGGGTTCTCATGACCGCAATCGTCGTCCAGCCACTGTTCAGGGGCGTCCCACAAGGGAAGTCATCTGCCGCTACCACACCGGGATCAGCGACCGGCCGGACTACGACGCCGGGAGTAGTCCCTCCAGACGACGGCGCAGGAATAGCGGGTACCGCCGAGCTCGGTGGAGTGACGTCGCTTGACCTTGACACAGTGACAAGCTCTTCACTGTAGCCAAGGAGGTGGTCCCGATGACCATGCCGAAACAGGACACCGATACGATCCGAGCTTTCCAGGGGCTGGAGGACAGCCGCTCGTCGGTGCGGCTACGGGCGGCGCTGGCGGTCGGAACGACCCCTGACCCGCGATTCATCGACAAGCTCATCGAGCGATGCGCGATCGAGCCCGAGTTCTACGTGCGCGACATGCTGACGTGGGCGCTCACCCGCCACTCAGCATCATTGACGGTCCCGGAGCTTCTCCATGAAGTCCGCTCGGAGCGTGCGCAGGCACGAAGCCAGGCGTTGCACACGCTGTCCAAGATCGGGGATCGGCAGGCGTGGCCGGCGATCACACGGGCGCTTCTGTCGGACGCCGACGATGAGGTGGCGCGGAGCGCTTGGCGGGCAGCGGTCGTGCTCGTGCCCGAAGGTGAAGAGCCCCAGTTGGCCGCAGTGTTGTCGACACAGCTCGGGCGCGGCGAACGTGAGATGCAGCTGAGCCTCAGCCGGGCGCTGGTCGCGCTGGGTGAAGTGATTGTGCCGACTCTGCGCGCTGCGATGACGGATCTCGACCCGCGCGTGCGTGCTCACGCGATCGCCACGGAACGGCTGTTGCGCGACCCGGACACCGGATTCGAGTTCGCGATCGAGGAGGCGAAGCGCGTCATAGCCCTCGGCAGGACGAGCCAGGAGGGGTGACAGGCAGTGTTGATCGGTGATGTGGCACGACGGTCCGGGGTCAGCGCCCGCATGCTCAGGCATTACGACTCGCTCGGCCTGGTGCGGCCAACGGGTCGTACCGACGCCGGCTATCGCGAGTACTCCAGCGAGGACATCCGGCGGATCTTCCATATCGAGAGTCTGCGGTCATTGGGGCTGTCGCTGCGTGAAGTCGGGCGCGCGCTCGACGATCCCGACTTCACGCCCTCAGAGCTCGTCGACGACCTCATCCGCCAGACGCGAGAACGCATTGCGGATGAGACGGAGCTGCTCACGCGGCTCCGTCGGATCGGTGCCGCGGAACCCGCCGGCTGGGAGGACGTCCTCCAGATCGTCGCGCTCCTCCAGGCGTTGGGGTCAAAGAGCGCTGGGAAGCGCCAGCGCGCGGCCCTGTCCTCGGTTGAAGAGGTTCCGATCCCAGTGGAAGCACTGGTCGAGGCAGCGCTGAGCGAGACGGACCCGAACGTCGCCGGAGCCCTGCGATGGGCTTTGGCGCAACTGGGCGGTGGCGGACTGGCGCTGCTGGCGGAGGGCCTCCGCTCACCAGCGGCCGAGGTGCGAAAACGTGCCGTCCAGTCCATCGCTGAGATTCCGGACGGTAAGGCCACCGCACTGCTGCAGGACGCCCTCGCGAACCCCGACCTCGTGGTCCGCAGGTATGCGGCTCTGGCGCTCGGGGCACGTGGAGTAGCCGACGCGGTCCCGACGCTCATCGATATGGTCGTCGAGGGGACGAATGACGTCGATGCGGCCGACGCGCTGAGCGCGCTGGCGAGTCGTCCCGCGTCGGCGGATCAGATCGCCACCAGGCTCGTCGATCGCCTCGCCCACGGCACCGTTGAATCGTCTGCACGTCGACGGCTGACACAGGCGCTCGCGGACATCCCGGGAATCACAGCGTCACGTGCCCTCGCGGATCTGTCACATGACGAAGACCGCGTCGTTGCGCTTACCGCGACATACATTCTCGGGATACGCAACGCACGATAACGGATCTCTCCCGGGGCGCTGTGCGCGTGGGGCCCGGCCGTTGCCGGGCACCGTCGGCATCGCCGAGGACATCCTGAAGCACGCGGAGTTCGAGACGGACTTCACGACCGAGTTCACCTCGGTGGCCACCCGCGAGAACCTGCCCCGGGACGTACTGCGGCGCCGGCTGCTGCTGGTGCTGTTCGGCCTGGGCACCAACATGGGGATCAAGCGGGTCGCGGTGACCGGCAGGCACGGCGAGTCCGAGGCCACGCTGCGGCGGATGCGGCACCTGTTCGTGAACCGGGCCAACATGCGGGCGGCGCTGGTGAAGCTGGTAAGCGCCACCTTAGCCGCCCGCGACGAGATGTGGTGGGGCACCGGGACAGCGTGCGCCTCCGATAGCCGCACGTTCGGCTCCTGGTGTGCCGGCCATGGTGCGCGCCGCTGAGGACGCAGCCCCAGTCGTGGCCGACCAGGTCGGCCCGCTCACCCAGCTCCTCCAGACGGCCGACCAGCCAGTCGACGTATTCCTCCTTGGTGCTGCCGAAGCCGTCCGGTAGTGGGACGCCGAACCCGGGCAGGCCCCAGGCTTGCACGTCGGTGCGCGTCAGATGCCGACGGACGTCCTCCCAGACGCGGTGGGTGTCGGGGACTCCGTGGATGAGGATCGCGGGTATGGGTTTCCTTTCGCGCGTGAGGTCGTCGCTGTTAGCGTGAACAGTGTGACGAGAGGTTCGAGCACGTCTGTGTGGAGATGACGGTCCCGCAGCTCGGCGCCCGAGCGGGCAGGTCCGCACGCGTCGAGATGGGCCTGGTTAACGTGCACGACGGTCATATCCGGCGTGTTATGACCAGGCAAAGCTCGGAACTGACGCGAACGGGGCGGCGTAGTCGACGTTCCGTCTCATCAGGTTCTCCCTCCCAGACGCGCCCAGCCGGGCTCATGTATCATCGCGTCGTGCAGGCTCCGGCCGACACTTCGACCCGCCGGAGCAGCCGGACCTGCGAGGGGAAGACGCAGGACGAAGCTGGCGCCACCGGTCTCGGACTCCCCGACGTGCAGGCTGCCGATGTGGGCTTGGGCGATGTCGTGGGCGATCGCCAGGCCCAGGCCGGTGCCGGTGTGGTCGAGGCGGCGTGCCGCCTTCAGCCGGGTGAAGCGCTGGAAGATCCGTTCCCGTTCGGATTCCGGGACTCCTTCTCCGTCGTCAGTGACCGTCAGCTCGGCGTGGTCGTCGTCGCGGCTGACCTGGACCTCGACCAGGTGCTGACCGTGCCGTTGGGCGTTGTCCAGCAGGTTGGTAAGCAACCGGCCGATCCGGATCGGGACGGCCTGGACGGTTACCCCGGGCTCCAGGCGGAGCTGGACCGCGATGCGGTCGGTCCTGCGGGCGATCTCGTCACGAACCAGTTCCGCGAGGTCGACGCGCTGTGGCTCCATGGGTGGGCCGGCCTCGATCTCCGCGAGGACCCGCAGGTCGGTGATGATCGCGCCGAGCCGGTCGACGTCTCGCAGCGCCCGGGCGAGCAGGTCGCCGAGGTCGGTCTCATCGGGATACATGCAGGCCTCCTCCAATCCGGCGCGTAGCCCCGCGACAGCCGTGCGCAGTTCGTGTGAGGCGTCGGCAGCGAATCGCCGTTTCTTCTGCAGATCGCGCTTCAACTCGCGCATCTTGTCGCAGGGTTTCTGGATCGCCAATGCGGTCCCGCCTTCACCAGATGTGCGCGCCGCCTCGCAGCCATACAGGGGCGTCAGGTGTGCCGTCACAGCACGTACTCCTTCCGTTGTATTCACATTCCGTGTGTCACCTGCAAGACGCTGCGGGGCAGATGCTGAACGCCGTTGACGTTTTTGTTCGGATCCGCTCCCATCGCCTCGTGCAGGCATGCCGAGCTTCGTCAACCATGTCGACCCGATCGGGCCAGTCCGCCGACTATCACGATCTTCGTGAAGTCGGCGGACATCTGCTGTCATTCGGTTGCCGGCTAGGGAACGAGGATGAGGCGGATCGGGTCGCCGATCTTGTGCTCCAGCCGGTGGATCGCCTCTGGGGCGTCGGCGAGCGGGATGTGGTCGGTGATGGAGGGGGCCAGGTCGAGTCGGCCGTTGGAGGCCAGCCGAACCAGCTCGGAGACGGACTCGGGGAAGCCGCCGTAGTGCCCGTGTACCTGCTTGCGCATGTAGTTGAAGGTCAGGCCTTCGCTGATGGTGAGCGGCTTGGGGGTGATGCCGACCAGGATGAGGTCTCCGTTGAGGCCGAGCACTGCGGCGGCCTGCTCGCGGACCGCGGGCACGCCGGCGCAGTCGAAGGCGAAGTCCAGGCCGCGTCCGGCGGTGGCCGCACGTACCTGGTCGGCGAAGTCATCGGCGGCCGGGTCGAGGGCGATGTCCGCTCCGAAGTCCAGAGCGCGTTCCCGGGCGCCGGGCAGCGGGTCGACGGCGATGATCGGGGCGGCGCCGACTAGGCGGGCGACGCGGACGTTGTGCGCGCCCACGCCGCCCACACCCCACACGCCCACGGCCTGCGCAGGGCGCACCCCGGCGGTGGCCACGACGGCGGCGTAGGAGGTGGAGACCGCGTCCGGGATGATCGAGGCCTGGTCGAAGGGGAGGTTGTCGGGGATGGGGATGAGGGTGTCCTCGCGGGCGATGGTGTACTGGGCCCAGCCGCCGTCGTAGTCGATGCCCCGGGTGCGGACCTGGGTGCAGGGGCGGCGGCGCGCGCAGTCATCGCACTGCTCGCAGCTCTGTCCGGCCTCCAGGGTGACGCGGGTGCCCACGGTCAGGCCCCGCTTGTGGCCGGGGCCGAGGGTGTGGATCACCCCGGAGACCTCGTGGCCGACTGTGACAGCGTCGGAGGTGGCGAACAGAGGGGGCAGGGTGCCGTCGATCAGGTGGACGTCCGACAGGCATACGCCTGCGGCCTTGACCTCGACGAGTACCTCGCCCGGGCCGGGCACGGGGACGGGGACCTCTTCCACGAGGAACTTCCTGCTGTCCAGGTGGAAGCGTCCGGCGAGCATGGTGTCCATGGTGATCTCGCTTTCTTGACAGGGTTTGACGGTTGGTGCCGCCCGGCGTGCAGCCGAGGGCGGCGCTTTCGGGCTCGTCCGACTGGCTGACCCGGTTCGGGCGCGGTGGACGGGGATCAGGCGAAGACGTCCTGCTGGTAGCGGCCGTCTGCCTCGAGCTGGTCGACCCACTGCCGGGCGGTTTCGTCGTCGCTGCCGGTGTGGCTGCGGTGGATGGCGGCGAGTGCTTCACGTACGGCGGGCGCCATGCGGCGGCCGTCGCCGCAGACGTAGACGTACGCGCCGTCTTCGAGCGCCTGCCACACCGTGTCGGACTCGGCGATGAGGGCGTCCTGGACGAACCGGGCCGGGTGGTCGACCACCGCGGAGAAGGCGGTGTGCACCTGGGCGATCCCGGCCTGCTCCCAGGCGTCCATCTCCTCCCGGTAGAACCAGTCGTGCTCCGGGTGGCGGCAGCCGACGAAGACCTGGGACGGGCCCACCTTCGTGCCGTTCTGCTGCTGCCAGGCGCGCTCCTCCATGAAGCCGCGCAGAGGTGCGATGCCGGTGCCGGGCCCGATGAGGATGAGCGGTGTGGCGGGGTCGGCGGGCGGCGCGAAGGGAGGAGAGGGCACGCGCACGTAGCCGTAGAAGACGTCTCCGGGCTTAAGTCGTCCCAGGTACTGGGAGCACAGGCCGCGATACGCGCCGTTGCCCGATAGTGCAGGGCCTTCGACGAGGCCGACGGTCAGCCGTACCTGGCGCGGGTTGGCCAGAGGGGAGGAGGAGATGGAGTAGAAGCGGGGGCGGATGGGCCCCAGCATGTCGAGGAACACCGCCAGCGGCAGTTCGACGGCGGGGAAGCGCTCCAGGAGATCGAGCACCGAGACCCGCTTGCCGAGGATCTCCTTCTGGTACCGCTCGTCTGCCTCCTCGGTGTCGGCCGTGTAGGCCTCCAGCTGCGGCTTGGTCCAGGGGCACGGAGTGTGCTCGGCCAGGAGGCGCACCTGGGTGCGGGTGGCCACGTCCTGCAGCTCCAGGAACTCGGTGAACAGCAGTCCGGCGGTGACGGGCACGCCCACCGGCAGGTGCGTCCTGCCGCCGGCCGGCTGGTCGAGCCGGAGTACCTGGTCGTGCTCGACGCCGAGCCGCGTCAGCGCGCGGGAGACCAGCGGCGGCTCGTTCTTGGCGAAGACGGCCAGGTGATTGCCGGTGGCGTAGGTGACGCCCTCGGGCAGCTCGATGGTGGTGGACTTCGCGGACGGGCGCGGCGGCTCGATGGTGAAGTCCCACAACCCGGTCGGGTCGTTCACGAGCTCCTCGTTGGCCACCACGGTCAGCGGGTGGGCCTGCTCGGAGACGACCGCCGGGCGCACGTCCGCCTCGGTGAGCAGTCGCACCTGGTAGCGCGGCCCGCCGGCGTCGGAGGTGTCGGCGGCGTACTCCTCGGCGAGGGTGGTCCACAGGGTGTCCGTCCAGCGGGTGGCCATGCCGTCGAAGTCGGAGGAGGCATCCGCCACACCGCGCTCGATGACCGGGGTGGCCCCGGCGGCCAGCAGGGCGGCCTCGATCCGCTTCGGGAACGCCTGGTAGGTCGCCACCCACTGGGTGTTGCCGGCGCCCAGCAGCGCGAAGCGCACGTTGGACAGCGAGCCCTCGGGTAGCCCGGCGGCGATCAGGTCGTCGAAGCGCTGGGCGTTGTCGGGCGCCTTGCCGTTGTAGCTGGCGGCGACGACGACGAGCAGGCCCTCGGTGGGCGGGTTGTCGCCCAGCTCGTCGAGGCTCAGCAAGGTGGTGCCGAACCCGGACCGATCGCCGCGGTCGGCGATCGTGCGCGCCAGGTCCTCGCAGCTGCCGAGGCTGGAGCCGTAGGCGACGGTGAGGCTCACCCCGACACCGCTGACCGCGGCCTCCTGCTGCGTGTCGTCGGTCTGCGCCGCTGAGACACCGAACATGGCCCGCTCGTGCTCCCGACGGGTCCGCACGACCAGCTCGAAGTCGCCGGGCTTGCGCGTCAGCGCCTCCCGGACGTCCATCTGGTAGTCGGTGGTGTCGGAGAACTTGAACTTCTGCAGTACCAGCGCGAGGGCCAGGCGGGCCTCGGTGAGCGCGAACTGGCGGCCGATGCAGGCACGCCGGCCGTTGCCGAACGGTTTGTAAGCGTGCGGGTGGTGCTGGGCCCGGTTCTGCGGCAGCCACCGGTCGATGTCGAACTCCAACGGACGCTCCCACGCCTTGGGGTGGGTGTGCGTCGGGAACATCAGCAGGTTCGTCTTTGTGCCCTGCTGCAGGTGGTAGCGACCACCGATGACGGTGTCCTCGAGCGGCGCCTTCATGATCTGCGGGATGGGAGCCCACAGCCGCAGGGTCTCCTCCAGCACCCGCGGGATGACGTCCAGCTTCATGATCGTGTCGTAGGTGGGGACGGTGTCGCCGGGCAGCACCCGGTCCACCTCGGCGTAGGCCTGGGCCAGCACGTGGGGGTTGCGCATCAGCGAGTACGTGGCGAACGACAGCAGACCGCTGGTGGTCTCGTGACCGGCGATCAGGAACGTCAGCACCTGGTCGCGGACGTTGTCGTCGTCCAGCCGCCTGCCGGTCTCCGGGTCGACGGCCTCCATCATCAGGCCCAGCAGGTCGTCCTCACCGCCGCTCCTCCCCCGACGGCGCTCCTTGATCACACTCTCGACCAGCTCGCGCATCAGCTGGATGTTCTCGCGGTACTTCCTGTCGTCGGCCTCGCGCAGCTTGGTCATCATCGGCAGCTCCTGCGAGCGCCGCATCGACTCCACCAGCGCCTCCAGCAGCGCCTGAAGGAAGGGATGCAGCTCCTCCTTGCCGAAGGAGTCGAACCGGTAACCGAACCCCGACAGGGCGATGGTGTCCAGCGTCAGCCGGGTGTAGTCGTCGGTCACCTTGACCGGCTGCCCCTGCTTGCGCTCCCACTTGCCCACCAGATTCTGGGCGATCTCCAGCATCTGCCCGAAGTAGCCCTTCATGGCCCGCTGGCTGAAGGCCGGCATGAGGATCCGGTGCGCCATGCCCCACACCTCCTCATCATCGTGGGCCGTGAACAGGCCGGCGCCGGCGTAGTCCCGGACATGGCTCAGCGGCGGGAAGATCGGCTTGCCGAAACGGGTCTCGTCGCAGACCTCGGTCACCAGGTCCGGGTCGTAGACGAAGACGTTCTCCTGGCCGGCGATGTCCATGCTGAAGATCCCCTCGGGGAACTGCTTGGACAGCTCAGCGAAGTACTCGACCGGGTTGGTGTCGGGGATCTGCGGCGTGCGGCCGAGGATCGGGATCCCGTGCGGGGACCGAACGGGGGGAAGGCCGGTGGCGAGCTGGTCGGTCATGGGTTTCCTCCTTCTGGCTGCGGCAGCAGGTGCTTGCCGCGGTGTGGACTTGTGCTCTCAGCCGAGGCCGAACTCCTCTTTGATGGCGGCAAGGGCGTTGCCGACCTCGCCGCGACGCTCGGGCGTGCTGGTGTTCGGCACGTCGTGGAGGGATTCCTTCGCGCGGCGGCCACGGTGACGACCTCGGCGCTCTGCGGGGTGCCCGTCTGTGGCACGCCTTGCTGGCTGCGCAAGGGGGTTGCGCACATCTGACGATATCGTCACTTATGGACGTTACCGTCACTTATGCAATGACTTGTCAAAACGGTAGTGAGCGTTTCGTCACTCCTGACGGACCGCACTACGGTGGATCGGGGAACGCT
>NZ_JBYITD010000071.1:0-17781 GCF_057708945.1 Nonomuraea sp. bgisy101 | reverse complement strand
TAGGACTGAAGGGGTAAGGGGTGCCTCCTCGGTGTTCCCGGTAAGTGTTCATGGACGCGAACGTCGCAGCAGGCCGCGCAGGGGCGCCTCTGGCCGCACCTCATCGGTTGTACGGCCAAGCCCTCAACCGAGTCGACGCGGCGGTTACTGGATGTAGCTGATGAGGAAGGGAAGCTGCTGGTTTCCGTCCTCCATGGTGCCGATCGATCCGTTGGGGTGGAGCACGACGTTGCCCTCGCCGTAGCTGTCACCCCTCCAGGAGTAGATCCACGCCGGGCCGTCGAGGTATTTGGCAGCACTGGTGCGCCATGTGTCGGAGGGGATGTCGGCCAGCTGGTGCCCCTCTCCTCTGGAGGCGGCGAAGGCGTGGGCCTCGTTGCGCGTCTTCTTGTAGCTCTTTCCGTACCAGTACAGCCGGTAGGTGCCCTGGGCGGTCTCCTCGGCGCCGGTGGCGAGAATGGGAATCTGTGTCAGCTGTTCGGTCATCGCTGTTCCACCTCTCATTTGGGGGATGTGTGTGTGGAACACCATCCCCCCACTGCTACCCAGAGCTATATATCCGTTACTTAAAGTAATGAAACGGTGGAAGAGGTAGGCGATCTTCCTTCGGCAGGATCTCGGCCCGGTCCAAGGAGATGCTGGCCGCCTTGATGCCGCCTCGCCCGAGGTCAGCCGCTTGTAGGCGTGCCCGAGACGTCACAGGGGCTGGCGGGTGTGACGGCTTGGCGTAGCGGCTGCGCGGCCGAGGAGAGGCGTCGGCGGGCCCGCCAGGCCCCAGCTGAAGGTCACCTTGCGCGGGGTCCGCCCGCCCGTTGGCGGCGGCAGCGGGCCAAGGAGAAGGCAGCGGCCGCCGCGGCGGCGAAGGCCTCGCCTGCTCCGCCAGAACCCGAGGCCGGCGCTCCCGCAGACGGCCGGGCGGCGAACGAACCCCCGGCGTCGACGGCATCGCGTTGCGGGGTGTTGGGTAAGACTGCTGTCACCTGGTACATGGGATTGCGTTAGTGCACGTCAACGAGCGTCTTCCCTGGACTGACAGCGAATCTTTCGCCGATCCTCGACCCGCACGAACTTTCTCGAACATGGCCCCGTACGGCGAGATCCAGCTGCGAACCGATCGCCGCCTGGAGCTGACCAGTCTGCCGGGCGAAGCGGGGCTTGATCAGCAACCGAACGGCCAGCGGCTTTAGCGAGCCGCGGGGTTCGGGTCCTCGCCACTGGCCGTTCCGGCGCAGGTAGGCCCTCTCGGGATGCGGATGCGGGTGTTCGCCCGCAAGGTGTCGGAGAGTGTGCCGGGGCCTCCGGGAGATCGGCAGGAAGGAACGCCCGGTTGTCCACATGCACTTCGGATAGTCAGTGGCTTGGGCTATCCGCACCGTCGTGTCCTCTGGGCTGGCGATTGTGGCCCGGTCACCGTTGTGCCAGCCAGTCGGCGACGTCGGTGACCACGGCCGCGTCGACGTGCTGGGGCTTGTCGTAGTCCGCGGGCGTGGATGGGCCTGAGCCGGGGAAGAACAGGTGGTCGTCGGCGTCGTAGACGCGGATGGTGACGTCCGTACGGTGGGCGAGGCCTGCCTGCCAGCCAGTGAGGTCGTCGGCGACGGTCACCTGGTAGTCGCGGCCGCCCTGGAGGATGAGCATCGGCTTGTCCAGCGCAGCCGCGGTCGCGACCGGGTCGTAGCCGCGCAAGTCCAGCCAGTACGCTCCCGGAAAGCCGAACGGCAGGTCCGCGGCGGGTGTCTCGGCCGACAGCTGAGGGCTGTCGACGAGTGCGGCCTGCCGCGTGATCGCCTCGACCGCGGCCTGCGCACCGGGATCGAGCGAGGCGAGATGGCGGACGACGCGAACGGCGGCCCGGTGCATGGGCTGGGTGTCACCGGCCAAGAGCACCAGCCCGGCCACAGACGGTTCGGCGGCGGCGACCCTTGGGGCCACCTTGCCGCCCATGCTGTGGCCTGCGACAAACACCCGCGCGGCGTCGACGGCAGGGTGGCGCTGGAGCAGGCGGATGGCCGCGACGGCGTGCGGGACGTACTCATCGCTCATCGTGAAGCCCGAGATTGCCGCCACCTGGGCGGCGTGGGTGTGGGTCACCTTGTCAAAGCGCAGCGCTGCCACGCCGCGGCCGGCCAGCCCCCAGGCCAGATCCTTGAGGGGCTTGTTGGGGCCGCTGGTGGCGTCCCGGTCGAACGGCCCGCCGCCGCTGAGCAGCACCACCGCGGGCCACGGTCCGCGCCCGCGCGGCAAGCTCAACGTGCCGGGTACGGCCAGCGCGCCGGAGCCCACGGTGACCTCATGCTCATGGAACCGTTTGCGGCGGACGTACGACGGCGGCGTCCACGGCTCGGTGAGCGGAGGCGTGAGCCGCAGATCCTGCAGCAGACCGGTCTCGTCGACCACTATGACCACCGTCAGCCCGCCATGTTCGTACGTCACCGGGACGCTCACCTTGACCAGCTCGGCCTTCCCCGATGCGGTCACCCAGCTCCCGGGGGCCGGCTCGCTGATCGGCGCCCCAACCGCGGAGATCGCCCCGATCCTGGAAAGCTGACTCTCCCAGGCGACCCGCAGCGTCTCAGCGGAGACCACCGCCCGCAGCGGTGGGGCGAACAATGTCTCAATGTCCGCAAAGCGTCCACTCCGCGCCATCTCGACGACCGCCGCGGCGATCGCCGCCGGATCCGTTCCCATAGTCATTCCGACACCATCCTTTCTACTATTTTGCGAACGGTAGCACATCATGAGAATATTGCATCGTGGACACTCTGGAGCTACTGGCGCATCCGGTGCGGCTGCGGATCGTGCATGCGATGCGCGGAGAGCGGGAACTCACCACCGGCCAGCTATGCGCACGGATCCCCGACACATCAAAGGCAATGGTCTATCGGCACGTCGACCTGCTCGCGGCCAGCGGAATCCTGGAAGTGGCGGGCGAGAGGCGGGTGCGGGGCGCGGTGGAGCGCCGCTACCGGCTACGCCACGACCGAGCCGTCCTCGACGCCGATGCACTCGCCGCCATGACGCCCGACGGCCACCGGCGCGCGTTCGCCACCGCGATGGCCGTCTTGGTAGCTGAATTCAACGCCTACCTCGACCGCGAGGATGCCGACCCGGTGGCGGACCTCATCGGCTACCGGCAGCACGCCGTCTGGCTCACCCGCGGCGAGCTGGAAGAAATGATCAGCGAGTTCCGTCGCGTGATCCTGCCCCTGTTGACCAACCAGCCAACGCCGGACCGCACACAGCACCTGCTCAGCCCGATCTTCTTCCCGGTCGAACAGCCACCCACCGACTCCGAATCGGGCCCAGATCGTCCTGACCCATATACGTGATAACAGCGTATTATCGCGTATATGAGTGATCATGGTGGCGCGACGACCAGGAGAACTCCTCCCCGGGACGGTGCGCGACTCCGGGACGTTATCCGGTACATCGCGATGGACGTTGCGCGGCGGCCAGCATGAGCGCCGTGCCGAAGATCACCGCCCTGCGCGGTGGCGGCGTCACCCTCGTCGCGGCCGCCGACGCCTTCCTGGCCACCCCACGCACCGCCAACCCCAACACCCACCGCGCCTACGCCTCGGCCATCGACCGCACCATCGAGCGACTCGGCCGCGACCGGCCGCTGGCCGAGGTCACTGACGCGGAGGTCGGCCATGCGCTTGCCGAGCTGTGGGGGGCGAGCGCGCCGGCGACCTGGAACCGCAACCGCGCCGCCATCACCTCCTGGCTGACCTGGTGCCAGACCAAGAAGCACTGGGCCGCCCCGTCGGTCCCGGCCGACGCCGAACGCCGCAAGGAGAACGCCGACGAGACCCGCGCGGTGGCCAAGACGACGATCCATCGGCTGCTGTCACGCCGCGACATCCCCCTTCGCGAGCGGGCGCTCTGGAGAATGCTCTACGAAACGGCGGCCAGGGCCGCGGAAATCCTCGCGCTGAACGTCGAGGACCTCGACCTGGAGCACCGGCGCGCTCCCGTCCGCTCCAAGGGCGGCGCCACCGAGTGGGTGTACTGGGACAGCGGCACCGCCCACCTGCTGCCCCGCCTGCTCCGGCTCCCCGACGGCAGCGTGCGTACCCACGGGCCGCTGTTCCTGTCCGAACGCCGCCCCGTGCCGGCCCGCCGCTCCGCGGCCGCCGACATCTGCCCGCACACCGGCCGCGCCCGCCTCGGCTACGACCGCGCCCGCGTCCTGCTCGACAAGTACGCCAGGCTCGACCTGCACCAGCTGCGCCACAGCGCCGCCACCCACCTCGGCGAAGCCGAGATCCCGCTGCAGCTCATCATGGGCAAGACCCGCCACAAGAACCCCCGCACCGCCATGCGCTACGTCAAACCCGGCGCCGAAGCCATCGCCAAGGTCACCGAGGTCCTCTCGCCCCGCCGCCGTACCCACTGATCAGCAACCTCTCCGAGGGGGAGGGACACTGCCCCTTTCTCTCGTACTTGGTCTGCCCCCCTGCGGCATCCGGGGCGGTAGAGACGGCTGGGAACTCAGGGGCTATTTCTTACCGGGGTCCGTCCTTAGCGTAGCTACCCGTCAGTAGAGTCCCGGGCCCCCAGGTCACGGTTTACGACAACCTCCACACACCGGGACCTGCGGGTTTTGACCGCGATCGGCAACGGATCGGTTCAGTTGCACGCCGCTAAGACCGCGTGCGGTGTCTGATGCGCGGGGAGAGAAACACGCCCACCGGCCGGCTGGCGCGGGTGGTCAGGGGCTCACCGAAGGGCTGGCCGGTGACGGGGTCCCACAACCGCACCGTGCCGTCCTCGCCGATGCTGAAGGCCAGCAGGGGTCCGTCGAGGGAGCGCACCGCGCTGACGTCGCCGTTGGTGGGGGCGGTCAGGGGCTGGCCGACGAGCCGGCCGGTGGCGATGTCCCACAGCAATACCGTGTGGTCCTCGCTGTTGGTGGCCAGCAGGGAGCTGTCGGGGGAGAAGGCTACGTCCCAGACGGTGTTGGTGTGGCCGGCCAGGGGTTGGCCGACGGGCCGGCCGGTGGCGGGGTCCCACAACCGCGCCGTCCAGTCCCTGCTGCTGGTGGCGAGGAGGCGGCCGTCGGGAGAGAACGCCAGCCTCAGCACGTGGCCGGCGTGGCCGGTCAGGGGTTGGCCGACGGGCCGGCCGGTGGCGGGGTCCCACAACCGCACCGTTGTGTCCAGGCTGCCGGTGGCGAGGAGGCGGCCGTCGGGAGAGAACGCCACCCCCGCCACGCCCTCGGTGTGGCCGGTCAGGGGTTGGCCGACAGGCTGGCCGGTGGCGGTGTCCCACAACCGCACCGTTGTGTCCATGCTGCTGGAGGCGAGGAGGCGGCCGTCGGGAGAGAACGCCACATCTTCCACGGTGTTGGTGTGGCCGGTCAGGGGTTCGCCGAAGGGCTCGCCGGTGGCGGTGTCCCACAACCGCACCGTTGTGTCCATGCTGCCGGAGGCGAGGAGGCGGCCGTCAGGAGAGAACGCCGTACGGAACACGGTGCCGGTGTGGCCGGTCAGGGGCTGACTGACAGGGCGGCCGGTGGCGGGGTCCCACAGCCGCAGCGTTCCGTACCCGCCGATGCTGGTGGCGAGGAGGAACTCCCCCGGCTCGGGCGTTACAGGGATGTCCAGCTCGGTGTAAGGCAAGGTGGACACGTTTACTGCCGGCGCGGGCGCGTGGTCGAGTTGTCGTAGTGCCTTGGCGAGGTCGGCAGCGTCCGGGTACCGCTGGCTGGGGTCCTTGCGCAGCAGGGTGACTACGAGGTCGTCCCAGGCGGGTGGGATGCCCGCGGACACCGAGCTGGGTGTGGGCGGTTCCTGGGTGAGGTGTGCCGACAGGTAGCCCACGGTGTCGAGGGCATGGAAGGGTAACTGACCTGTGATCAGCTCGAAGAGCAGGCAGCCGAGCGCGTACAGGTCGCTGCGCGGTTCCGGGAAGCCACGTGCTTGTTCAGGGGCCATGTAGGGGGGTGTGCCCACGAGGAAGCCGGTCTGAGTGAGCCGGTCGGCGGTCGCGCAGGGGTCGGCCGCCCGCGCGACGCCGAAATCGAGGACCTTCACGATGCCGGAAGGCGTGATGAGGACGTTTGAGGGCTTGATGTCCCGGTGCATGATTCCGGCGTCGTGAGCGTCAGCAAGTGCGTCACATATCTGCGCCCCCCATCGGGCCATGTCCGGCAAGGTGATGGTCCCTCTGCGCAGTATCGCGTCCAGGCCCTCGCCTCGGACCAGCTCCATCACCAGGAACGGGACCCTGTTGTCCCCTGAGCCGGTCTCGCCGAGGTCGTGGATGGTCACGATGTTGGGGTGCTGCAGCCGGGCGGTGATCCGTGCCTCGCGCAGGAACCTGGCGCGTGCTTCGTCGCCGCGGCTTCCGCCGCCGGCGAGCAGGGAGATTACCTTGACTGCGACGGGCCGGCCCAGTGTCTCGTCCTGTGCCTCCCATACCTGCCCCATTCCACCCTCGCCGAGCTGCCGCACCAACCGGTAACGGCCCCCAAGGAGCTGGTCTCGCACTGTCACGCCTCCTCTGTTTTCGAATCTTCGAGCTTTTCGTCCGGCCGCCCGGGGGCTCGGTCCAGAACGCGGTAGACGGTGGCGCGGCCGATGGAGAACACTTCCATCAGGTCAGCGATGGTGTACTCGCCGGTGGTGCGCATCCGCACCAGTTCGGCTTGCTGGCGGGTGGTGAGCTTGGGCCGGCGCCCTTTGAGTTTGCCCCGAGAGCGGGCGATCGCCATGCCCTCCCGGGTGCGCATCTTCAGCAGGTCGGCTTCGAACTCGGCGAACACGGCGAGCATGTTGAAGAACATCTTCGACATCGGATCAGCGGCGTTGTAGATGCTGCCGCCAAGCGACAGTCGGACGCCGCGGTCAACCAGGCACGTACGGCCGCAAGGGCTTGGTCGAGGCCGGGGCGGGTGCGGTTGGTTCCGGTGAGGCTCTTGTCGAGGTAGATCCGGTCGTTAGGGACGCCGAGAGCACGAAGGATCTCGCGTTGGGCGGTGAGGTCTTGCAGGATGGTTGAGCATCTCGCGTAGCCGATGAGTTCTCCCACTCGCGGATCGTATCGCTTAGCCCCCCATCACCGGACAGTTTCTCGGACTATCTATCTGAGACATGGGGGGCGGCTTTTGAGCTGTGCTTCCGTGATGTCCGTGGCCGCACATCCAGGTGTCCGGCTGAGGATCCTCTAACGGACACAAGGAGGCGCGGCGAGTACCCTGACGTCGTGACGATCGACGCCGCTATATTGAGGGCCACGAGAGGCACATTCAACCCACCCCTGCTCCCTTTACCCGATCACATCGCGGAGCTTCTGTCCGATCTGGGAAGCCCGTCGAGGTTGGCGGCGCACCTGCGGGCCGTCCACGATGTCGCGCACCAGGTGGTCGACTGGTTGGAAAAGCGCTACCCCGCCCTGTCCTTCGACCGCGAGGCGGTGCTTTTCGGGGCCGCGACGCATGACATCGGGAAGGTCGTCCATGTCTCCGAGCTATCCGGTCCCGGAGCGGCACATGAGGAGGCGGGGCTGGATCTTCTACTCAGCCGCGGCGTCGGCCCGGAGCTCGCCCGCTTCGCAGCGACGCACGCATCTTGGACGCGATCGGATGTCGGTCTGGAAGATCTCCTGGTGAGCCTCGCCGACAAGATCTGGAAGAACAAGCGGGTTCCGGATCTGGAGGATCTCATCGTGGCCCGGCTGTCCGAGGCGACCGGCCGAGCAGCGTGGGAGGAGTTCATTGCTCTCGATGAGGTCCTCTCCCGGATCGGCGACAGGACCGACGAACGCCTGGCATTCCAGGCGTCCTTCCCGATCCACGGCTGAGGAAGCCGGGCGACGCGCGATGACGAAGAATTCGGACGCCTCTGAGCAGTTGCCGAGCATTCCGCCGAAGCCGCGGCTTCCCGATCTCGTCGCTGCCCGCGAGCTCGGCCCGGCGGAGACCGTGCGGACGCGCTGGCAGCAGCTGCTGCTCGTCTGGCGGTGGCATCACGAGCGGCACGAGGCCTTGCACCCCGGCAGCGCCTACCCGCACATCGTTTCTCTGATCGAGGCTGCTGGAGCGGAACCAAAACTCCGGCAGCTCTACCCCTTCACCAGCCATTTCAGCCTGAATTTCAGCAGCTGTACGACCTACCCGTGGTTGGTCCAGGCACCGTCTATCACTCCCCTTCGGGACGGGCGGTTCCGCGTCCGTCGTCCTCGAAGTTCTGATGTCATCGGGTTCGCCCAGACTGCGGACGCCGCGGTGGCCCTCGCCGTCGACAACCTCCCTGCCGGGCTCGGCCCAGCCGTCGACCGTTGACGCGGAAGCAGGGCCAGGAGAGAGTCCCACGCGTGCTCACCGACCCTGACTCTGCTGACCTGCGGTTAACCGCTCCTTCGGCCTTGGCGTGGCTTCGGGAGTCCTGAGCCGGATCAGAAGGGCGGATCCTCACGGCACCCTCCGTCGTCCAGGACAGCGGGATTATCTGGTAGCCCGCGAATACGAGCGGCAACCGCACGATGGCGAGGCTCGGCGCTGCTGGACAGGATCGCGATCGCCCGCTCTTTCAGAGCCTGCCGCTGAGCGATTGACGGGTCTTCCGACAGTCGAAGCCGAAGCGGCGGCTGGCTGCCTCGGCTTCATCGCCGACGTCGTCGAGCACTGCGGCCATCAGCCGGAGGAGCCCTGCCCGCAGCGAAGTCAGCGTGTCTGTCCGGTGGGGTACTGCGGGCAGAGGCACGAGGTCGGTAGAGGGGTGGGTCAAGAGTGCCGCGATCACGGTCATCGCCGGAGCGGTCGCCTCGGCGATGGAGTTCTGATGGTTGATCGCCTCGCTCAAGTCGTACAACGCGCGGGCCTTGACCGGCGGCGCGCCATGTATGAGCGAGGACAGCAACTCCGGGACGGTCGGGCAGCCCTGGTCGGGTCCGATCAGCACGTCCAAGCGCTCCCAGTCGGTGCCGGAGATCAACCGATCCGGGCCCGGCGATCCCTCGGAGGCGTCAGCGGAGGGCGCCCGGCTCGATCTGTGAACCGGCACCGGCACCGGCATCGACCGTCTGCGCCAGCTCACTCATGGGGCGAACAGGACGCGGGATTCGAGGTCGAGCTGGGTGGTGGGTGCGGTAGCCGGTGGCGTGAGGTTGAGGGTCCAGTTGCCGAACCGTCGGATGACGTGGGTGATGTAGGGCGAGATGGTGGCCAGGTCGTCGGTGTCGACGGGGCGGCCTTCGGCGGCGATGGCGTTGGCTGCGTCGGTGATATCGCAGGCGGTGGAGTAGATGACGCAGTGGGCGAGTAGTTCGTTGAACTTGATGATCTTCTCTTGATAGTCGGGGTCGTTGTGGCCGATCAGTTTGCCGCCGAACATGAGCCAGTCGGAGAAGTTGTGGAAGGACTCGTTGCGGTTGGTGATCTGGGTGATCTGCTCACGTAGGTCCGGGTCCGACAGTTACCGCAGGAGCGTGATCGTCCGTACTGCGCGACCGAGTTCGCGGAAGGCGCGGTAGAGGCGGTTCTTGCGGGAGTGGTTGCCGAGGCGGCGTAGCAGGGTGACCGAGGATAGCCGGTTCTTCTTGATGGAGATCGCGGTGCGCAGCAGGTCGGTCCCGTGGGTCTCGATGAGCCGCCAGTCGATCGCCTCGTCGCCGAACAGCGAGTCGATGTGCTCGTAGGAGGTGTCCGGGGTGGGCCGGTAGAAGATCAGGTCGTGCCGGTTGCGGATGCGGGGCAGCAGGTCGAATCCCAGGAGCGCGGCGAGTCAGAAGACCGGTAGCGACTGGCCTTGGGTGTCGGCGTGGATGGTGTCCGGCTGGATCTCCGAGGCGTTCTTCAGCAGGCCCTCGATGATGTAGACCGCCTCCCACACCCCGCACGGGATGAAGTGGGAGAACAGCGCGACGTAGGTGTTCGAGATGTGCCGGTAGGCCAGACCTCCGTAGCCGCCGTAGCGGATATGGGATTCGGCGAGGAGGTTGTTCTCCCAGGTCTCGATCTGGGAGCCGTCTGCGGCGACGGTCTTGCCGTCTCCCCGCATCGAGGCGATGTCGAGCTGGTTGAACCCGTTGATCACCGTGGTGGAGGCTTTAGCGATCTTCTCGCTGGTGGCGTGCTGGTTGGCGCCCCGGGCGAGTTCGGCGGCACTGACCTTGCCGCGCATGTGCGCGGCGACCTGGGCAGGGCCGAGCAGGGTGCCATAGGTGAAGACCGTCAGCACGTACCGGCCGAGCGCTTCCTTGATTTTGGGTCGGAGCCGGAGGCCGGTCCGAAGTGGTGGTGCCAGCCGAGCTGGTAGGCGGTGCGGGTGAGGACGTCCAGCAGGTCCCGCTGCGGCAGCCGGTCGTGGACCGCCTCTTCCAGCTTGAGCGCCTCCTTGCTCCGCTCGGCGCCCTTGCGGCGGCGTAGCACGGGGCGGCCGCCCTCCAGGACCAGGTCGGTGTTGCCTGGGTAGCCGGCGTCCAATCCCGCGGCGACCTCGGCCAGGAGCCGCTTGTAGTGGCCGGTCAGCTCCGCTGCCTCGGTCGGCAGGCCGGCCTCGGCGCAGAACTCCGCGACAAGAGGTTCGCACTCCTCCCAGCTCATGAGCTGGTCGTGCAGATTGGCGTAGGAGTCCGACCCGGCCACGGCGATGTCGCCCGACCTCAGCTCGGCGGCGAGGTAGGAGAACACGCACACCTCCAGGTGGCGGCGCACAAGCATCCCGGCCGATTCGGATCCTTGAGGATCTTCCGCCACATCGTCGAGGCGAACGCGTCCACGCCGACCGACAACGTCACCGTCACCGCGGCGCCGTCCGGGCCGTCCCGCTCCACCGTGATCTGCTCGGGGACGAGCGCGGTGCGGGCGCCCCTCTGGGCTTGCAGGTATTCGACCGCGTCCAAGACCGAGCGGTCGGCGTTGGTCGACTCCAGGTCAATCGACTCCACCAAGGTGGACAGCGCTGAGCGGTGGGAGCGGTAGTGCTGGTCCAGCAGCGGCAGGTAGTTGTTGCCGTGATGCGCTGACACCGCCTCGTGCGCGGCCGCCAGCGCCTCCAGCCCGCCCGCCTGTTCCAACGCTTTGAGCACCAGGCGTCCGGCCCGCTCGGCCATCGCCTCCGGGGTGGTGGCGTCGTTCGCCGCGCCAGCCACCTCGTCGGGCTGTGATTCGGCGGGTGTGATCGCTTCCCGGACGCCGTCCAGGACGTCTCCGAACACGCCCAGCAGCCGCTCGGACTCCGCCCGATGAATCTCCGCAGCGCCTCCAGCTGGTCGCGGCCCTTTTTATGGATCGTTGCGATCCGCTTGCAGAACATCGTCACCACGTCGTCACGGACCCCGGTCCGCACCGTGTGGAGCAGGCTGACGATCAACGTGAGCCGCTTGTCCTCATCCAGCACCTTGCGTAGATCCGCGACATCGGTCACCCGCGCCTCGCCCGCGAAGTGCGCGATCTTGCCCGGCGGGATGCCGAGCGCGTCGAGGTCGCCGCTGTAGGCCAGGCCCATCGCTCCCTGAGCAGCGAACACCCGGGTGACGGGGCTTGAGCAGCAGCCGAACGGCCAGTGGCGTTAGCGAGCCGTTGGGGCTCGGGTTATCGCCACTGGCCGTTCGGTTGCGGGTGGTCGCGCTGTGTGTAAGTTTCGCCGCTAGATGGCCGGGATTCTTCAGCGCTATCCGGCCGGTCTGTGGGTGCCGCCAGCGTAGTTGCCGCGAGTCGGAGTGACTTGCGTGATCAGTATGTGCGGCGGCGTGGCGCCAGGACTCGGTGATCTTGGCGATGGCTTCGGCGCCGGGTTTGACGTAGCGCATGGCGGTGCGGGGGTTCTTGTGCCGGGTCTTGCCCATGATGAGCTGTAGGGGGACTTCGGCTTCGCCGAGGTGGGTGGCGGCGCTGTGGCGCAGCTGGTGCAGGTCGAGGCCGGCGTACTTGTCCAGTAGGACGCGGGCGCGGTCGTAGCCGAGGCGGGCGCGGCCGGTGTGTGGGCAGATGTCGCTGGCGGCGGGTCGCCGGGCGGGGACCGGGCGGCGTTCGGACAGGAACAGCGGGCCGTGCGTGCGCATGCTGCCGTCCGGTAGCCGCAGTGGCCGGGGCAGCAGGTGGGCGGTGCCGCTGTCCCAATACACCCACTCGGAGGCGCCAAGTTCGGGCGGAAGGTGCGCGGCGCGGGATCAGGCCGCCACGAGCCGGATGATCTCGCGGGGGCGTGACTCTCGCTCGTCGTAGGCCAGGTCCAGCCCTGCCGCCTGCACGGCCGTCAACGACGCGGCGAACGCCTCCTCGGAGTCCCACCGCACAATCGAGATCACGGCGTCTTCGGACAGCCAGCATTCGGCCGAAAGGCATCCCGGTGTCCGCCGGAATTCCTCGGCGACCTGGTGGACGCGCGAGACGAACTCCTCGCGGTACGAGGCGTGCGGGTAGTGGCTGGCGACCATTCCTACCTTCATGGTGCTCTCCTTGCGTTTCTCTGTGCCTGGATCGCGGATCGCCGGCGGGCGCCTGAGCCGTACCAGCCGGCGACGGCGCCCTCCGTTGAAGCCCCGGAACTGCGGCGCTGTGGAGCAATGTAACCTACATACATGTCTGTAGGTAAAGTGGGGCGACGATGACGGCGAAACCGCACAACACCCGCCAGAAACAGGCAGACCGGCGCGCCAGGACCAGAAACGCTCTGCTGGAAGCGGCAGCGCGCGGGCTGTCCACCTACGGATACGGCAACCTGGTACTGGAACGCGTCGCCGCCGAAGCCGGCTACACCCGGGGCGCCCTGTACCACCTGTTCGCCAACAAGGAGGACCTCGCCCTCGCAGTCGTCCAATGGGTCGAGGAGACCTGGGACGCCGAGGTCGGCCGGCCCGCGGCCCTCGTAAGCGACCCCGTCGCCGCGCTGCTGGCCATGGCCCGCGGCCACGCCGTCTACTGCCGCCGCGACGTGGCCCGCGTCATGCGAACCCTGCGTGTCGAATTCACCGGGCAGGACCATCCGGTCGGCCGCGCGCTCACCCGCGTCTTCGACCGGCTCCTCACCGACTGCGCCGACCGGATCGCCGCCGGACGCCACAACGGCACGATCCCGCCCGGCCCCCCACCCCACCAGACGGCACTCGCCTACCTCGGCACCATGGAAGGACTCGTCAGCAATCTCGCAGGCCATGCCCCCTACGACGTCGAACTCGCCGACAGGGCCGTGCGAGGCGTGCTCGGGCTACCACCCGCCCCCACCCCGAGCGGCCCCACGACCCGCCCGGGCTGAAGATCGGCGCGCTGTTCGGGGGAGGTTCCGGGCGGGCTTGCTCGTATTGCCAACTGCCTAGCGTTATCCCGAAGCGGCACTGGGCGAGCCGGCTGTGACGCACGGTCCGGCGCTGGCGGCTTCTTGTGTCCTGCAGGATGATCACATGACAGTGGAGAACGGCAAGCGGTGGAACCACAACATCCACTACCACCCCCGCATCCTGGGCGCGGTCCCCGATGGCGCCCGGCATGCCCTCGATGTCGGCTGTGGCGAGGGCATGCTCACCCGCGAACTTCGGCAGGCCGTACCGCATGTCACCGGCATAGACCTCGACGCGCTCAGCATCGACCAAGCTCGCGAATATCCGGACGAGGTCGAATACGTCCTCGGCGATTTCCTCACCCACCCCTTCGAACCCGCCTCGTTCGACGTCGTCGCGTCGGTGGCCACCCTGCACCACATGGACGCCGCCGCCGGCTTGGCCCGCATGCGTGATCTGCTGCGTCCCGGCGGCGTCCTGGCCATCGTCGGCTTGGCCCGTAGCGCGATGCCCAACGACCTCCCGCACGACCTGGCCGGCGTCGTCGTCGGTACCGTCCATCGCGCCGTGAAGGGCCACTGGGAGCATCCGTCCCCCACGGTGTGGCCGCCGCCGGTGACGTACCCGCAGATGCGGGGATTGGCCGCCGAGATCCTGCCCGGCTCCGAGTACCGTCGTCACCTCCTGTTCCGTTACAGCATCACCTGGCGCAAACCGCAGGACTGAGCAGGCCTGCCGGCCCCGTCCAGGAAACGGCCGGGGCGCCTCAGGCGGCTTTACCTGTGCCGCAAGGCCTACTGAGGCCGGACGTTGTGGTTGCGGGCGAACAGATTGCCGGGGTCGTACCGACGCTTGACCGCCGCGAGCCGCTCATACGTCTCGGTTGGATAGATCGCGGCGACATCCTCCTCGGTGGCAGAAGCGAGGAAGTTCGCGTAGGCGCCGTTGACGTGAGGTGCGAGCCTCCCCCACAGTGCTTCCAGAGCAGGACGGGCGGCCTCGACGACCGGCTTCGGACCCGCGGTGGTGGTCACGAACATCAACTCCGCCTGGCGATGCGCGTAGGCGGTGGCGTCGTCGGGGATCAGGGATACCGCACCGCCGACGCTGCGAACGGCGATGAACGGCGACCCCTCCGACGCCCCGGCCTCAGCCAGGATCCGAAGGACTTCGGGCACCGATTCCTTGTCGACGAACGCGCTTCGGGTCAGCAACTGGATGCCAGGCGGCGGAGTCGCGCCATCCACGAGCGTGTCCGCATACGGCTTCAGCGCGACATCGTCGTCGACCACCGTGCCGAGCCGGCGGATCGGGTCGATTGCCCGGGCCGCGAACTCCGGGTCATCGCCGTCAAAGGTGACGTAGATCTCGACCGGCGCTTCGGGCCCGCCGGCGAACGGATTGGCGAAGGACGCGATGGATGTGAGCTCGTCGGGGGCGGCGCGGAGGTAGTCCGCCCACCCCTGGAGAACGGTGGCCGCCTCCGACGCCGGGAAGGCGATCTTGCCGTAGAAGACGTCAGTCGTCGGGTGTGCCACGAACTCGAAGGCGGTCACGATCCCGAAATTGCCGCCGCCACCGCGAATCGCCCAGAACAGCTCCGGGTTCTCCTCCGCGCTCGCCCGCACGACCTCTCCGTCGGCGGTGACCACCTCTGCGGCCACCACGTTGTCCAGGGCAAGGCCGTACTTCCTGACCTTCCAGCCGATGCCACCGGTCAAGGTCAGCCCACCGACACCGACGCTCTTGGTGTCGCCCGAGGAGATCGCCAGGCCATGCGGGGCCAGGGCGGCCGCGACCTGACCCCAGGTGGCGCCGCCGCCGATCCGCACGAGGTGACGTTCCTTGTCGATGACCTCCACGTTCGCGAGCTTGCAGAGGTCGATCACGACGCCGTCGTCGTTGGTGCCGAAGCCAGGAAAGCCATGGCCGCCGCCTCGCACGGACAGCACCAGCCCTGCGCCGGCGGCGAATCCGACACCCGCTCGCACGTCCCCGACGCTGATGGGCCGCAGAACGCAGGCCGGACTGCCCGAAGCCAACAGCGAGCGACTGGCTGATTCGTACTCCGCTCCGCCGGGTTCGATGATGTCGCCGCCGAAGTCACGGCGAAGGGTTTCAAGCGCTGAACTCATGATGTTCCTTCCATACAGGAGAATTGGCGTCATCCGAACTGGCCGGGCTGGTAGTCGCCGCCGGGCAGCCGGGTGATGACGCCCAGGCGATTGTTGGCGTTGATCAGGGCGATGAGCAGCACCAGCGCGGCCAGTTGCTCCTCGTCGTAGTAGTTGGCGGCATTCGCCCATGCCTCGTCCGTGACGCCACCGGCCGCATCAGCGATCCGCGTGCCCTGCTCCGTCAGCTCCAGAGCGGCGCGCTCGGCGTCGGTGAACACGGTGGACTCCCGCCATGCCGCGACCAGGTTGACGCGCACGGAGGGCTCCCCGGCGTGCGCGAGGTCCTTGCTGTGGGCGTCGGTGCAGAAGCCGCAGCCGTTGATCTGACTGGCGCGGAGCAGCACCAGGTCCTGGGTCGCGGCCGGCAGCGTCGACTCCTTGATGATCACCCTGCTCGCCGAGGCGATGTACTTCATGGACTTGGCTGCGAGCGGGCTGCCCGAGAGGTTCAAACGGGGCTCCACGATGCATCCCCCTCGTGTTGTTGCGTGTGCTGAACGAACACAAGATGCCGGCGACCCGATCCTTGTGACAGCACGGTTGTGTGACGTGTGCCACACCGTCGGCTCCGCCGGTGATATCCGACGCACCGCTGCTGACGACGCTCCCTCGGCGTCACGGGACGACAAGGTTCGGCCACCGTCTCGGTGTCACAAAACGGCGGGGCCCGGTGTCTGATGGGTGACACAGTCGAGAGTGAACAGGAGCCACCCATGGCCGGCACGTCGCAGACCCCACCCGAAGAGCTCGGCGGGGGCCTGAACAGGGACGACCGCGCGGACTCCGCGACCGAGACGTTCGTCGCCCACCGCAACCTGCTGTTCACCGTCGCCTACGAGCTGCTCGGCTCGGCCGCCGACGCCGAGGACGTCCTGCAGGAGACCTGGTTGCGGTGGGTGGGCGTCGATCTCGACAGCGTGCGGGATCAGCGTGCGTACCTGGTCCGGATCACCACGCGGCAGGCGCTGGGCCGGCTGCGGACGCTGGGCCGGCGCAAGGAGTCCTACGTCGGCCCCTGGTTGCCCGAGCCGCTGCTGACCGCGCCGGACGTGGCCGAGGACGTCGAGCTGGCCGACAGTGTCTCGATGGCGATGCTGGTGGTGCTGGAGACGCTCACACCGACCGAGCGGGCGGTGTTCGTGCTGCGCGAGGTGTTCGATCTGGACTACGACGAGATCGCGGAAGCCGTCGACAAGAGCCCGGCCGCGGTACGCCAGATCGCCCACCGGGCGCGGGCACACGTCGCCGCGCGCCGACCGCGCGGGGTCGTCTCCCCCGCCGAGACCCGCGGCGCGCTGGAGGCGTTCCAACGGGCGGTCGAGACAGGCGATCTGCAACGGCTGCTCGACATGCTCGCGCCCGACGTCGTCCTCCTGGGGGACGGTGGCGGAATCAAGCAGGCCGCGCTGGCACCCGTCGTGGGGGCCGACAGGGTGGTCGAGGTACTGGGCAGGATCGCCGCCACGGCGTCGCTGGAGCCGGCACAGGTCAATGGCCATCCGGCGCTGATCGTCCGGTTCGACGGCGAGATCGACGGCGTCATGGCGGTGCGCATCGACGACGGCCTCATCACCGGGCTCTACGCCGTACGCAATCCAGAGAAGCTGTCGCGCATGGAGCAGGAGACCGCCCTGCGCCGCTGAGTCCGGGCCCCTCGGAAACCGAGGTCCGAGGCCGAGCCCTCTTCAGGTTCCGAGTGCTCCTGCACCCGGTCGGCGCAGCATGGAGACGTCGATCGGGTGCTCCAGCCACCGCCCGTCCTCGGCCCGTCACAGCGGAGCGGTCCACCATTCCGACGCGATGGAAAGCCCGGCCAGGCGGAGCGCCTCGCGTTTCGCCTTGTCGGCGTGGCCGCACACCACCACGACCTGGGCCGCGCCGTGTCTGCGTGCCTCATCCGCGACCTCGCGCAGCAGATCGATGCCGATCGTGGCCCAATCCTGGTCATCGACGACCGCGAAGTCGTCGAGCGTGCACGTCGGTCCGCCTGGGTCGTACACCGGAGGCGAGGGCACGAGCGAGCCGATCGCGAATCCGGCGAAGCCGTCGTCTCGTTCGGCCACCTGGCAGATCACCTTCGGGTCGCCCACCATCGTGGCGAGGAAGGTGGCGTGGCGGGTTCGGGCATCCGCCGCGCGGCGCCAGAAGACCGGCTGGTGCTGTTCGTACCGTTCGCGGCGCCGGGCCATCAGCGCGGCGATCGCCGTCACGTCGCCGGACGAGGCACGCCTGATATCGACCATGATCCCTATCCTAGGGAGGGCAGATCCGCCATCCACGACGCGCCGAACAAAGCATGGCCGGCGTCCAGCCGATCTACCGCCGCCGCGCGCCACCTCGGCGTTGTTCGTGAATACCGGTGGCGATTCCGCCACCGGTA
>NZ_JBYITD010000070.1:0-19348 GCF_057708945.1 Nonomuraea sp. bgisy101 | reverse complement strand
TTTTAATCCGTAGGTTCCGGGTTCGAGCCCCGGGCGCCCTACCACTCCTACCTGCGGCTTCCTTCCGTTTGGGGAAGGTTTCTTACTGATCGTGAGACACGTGTGGGTCATACCTGGGTCACATTGTCAGGCCGCCAGCTTGCGGGTCTTCCGAGCGGTCTTGCGGGTGCTGGCCAGGACCAGCTGCGCGATGGCCTGGGCGGACTGGTGGTACACCTCCGGCAGCACCGAGGTGTAGATGTCCGAGGTCACCACGATGCTGCCGTGCCCCAGCGTGCCCTGCACCACCCGCAGATCCGAGCCTGAGGCCAGGGCGAGGGTTGCCGTACCGTGCCGTAGGTCGTGCAGCCGGATCGGTGGCAGATTGCTGGCTTGTACCAGCTGGGGGAACCGGACGGTGAGATAGTCCGGCCGGACCGGGGCCCCATCCCCGCGGGCGAAGATCGGCCCGGATTCGTTCCAGGCTTCGCCCAGCAGCTGTCGTTGGGCCTGCTCGTGGCGGCGCAGTAGCCGAACCGTCTTGGGGTCCAGCGCGACGATCCGTCGGCTGGCAGCGGTTTTCGGCGGGCAGGCGATCAGCCCGTCGTCGGTGTGCACCAGCTGCCGGCTCACGCTGAGCTCCCGCCGGTCGAGGTCCAGGTCCACCCAGCGCAGACCGGCTGCCTCGCCGCGGCGCAGGCCGCGCAGCGCGATCAGCTGCCACAGCGGATACAGCAGGTCGCCACGGGCGAAGGCGAGGAACTCGGCCAACTGCTCAGCGGTCCACACCGCCACCGCGGGCCGCTCGCCGCTTCGCCGCCATGCCACGACCCGGCGCTCGGTCCACACCTGTGGATACGGCCGGCGCGGTGCGGGCAGCCTGATCATCCGCGCCGGGTTGGAGGCCAGCAGGCCCTCACGGACCGCGGCGTTCAACGCCGCGCGCAGCGTCGCCCGGATCCGATGCAGGGTGGAGGACGCGATCGGCTCACCGTACCGGTTACGCCGCCCGACCAAGACGGCGAACATCCGCGCGATGTCGCGGCCGGCCAGCTCGGCCAGCTCGATCCGACCCAGATACGGGATCAGATACAGCCGCACGTGATCGGCATAGGCCTCGCGAGTGCTGGATCGTAGCTGGTGCTGTGTCTCCAGCCAGTGACGTAGCCACCGTGCCAGCGTGTACCCCCTGGCTGACGGATCGTTCTGATCGGCCGCGATCATCTCGCGGCCCGCCTGGCGGGCCTGTTCGGCTGTGCCGAACCCGCCCCGCCGCAGCCGCTCACGACGCCCGGCCAGACCGCTCACCTGCACCGCGAAGTACCAACTCCCGTGCCATTCCTCGGCCAACCGCAAGCATCGCCTGCCCAGCTGCCTGCCGGTAACCGCATCGGCGCACCCGCACCGCTTATGAACCACACATCGAGCCTGAAGACGTCTCATCGTCTTGCCCCTTCTTGATCGACCTCAAGAGCAAGACAACGCCCGCACGCACCACCCCACAAGAGCCCTGAAGCAAAGACCCAAGGAGACGAAACTCCCTCGAGGCACCCGATCAAAAGCGAACTGCGGTTCCGCCCAGTAGCCGCTCCTCGGCGAGTTCGTCCCACAACCGGTCGGGGACGGGCGCGGCGACCAGGGCGGCGTTGCGACGGACTTCCTCGACGGACCGGACTCCCACCACCACGGAGGTGACCGCAGGGTGGCGGAGCGGGAAGGCGAGCGCGGCCTGCGGAAGGGTGACTCCGTGGCCCTCGCACACTGCGGCGATTCGCCGCGCCCGCTTCAGCAGCTCGTCGGATGCGGGCGCGTAGTCGTAGGTGCCCTGCGGGTCGTGGGTGGCCAGCAGCCCGCTGTTGAATACGCCTGCCGCGAGCACGGACACCCCGCGTTCCAAGCAAAGCGTCAGCAGTTCCGCCTCGGCTGACTGGTCGAGCAGGGTGTAGCGGCCGGCGAGCATGACCAGGTCGACGTCGGTTTCGCGGACGGCACGAGCGAGCGGCTGCCACCGGTTCATACCGACGCCGACACCCTTGACGACTCCCTGGTCGCGCAGCTCCAGCAGGGCGGGCACAGCCTCGTCGACTGCCTGTTGCCACTGGTCGTCGGGGTCGTGTACGAGTGCGATGTCGATCGAGGAGAGACCGAGGCGGTCAAGGCTGTCCCCCAGCGAGCGGCGCACGCCCTCGGCGGAGAAGTCCCACACCCGCCGGTGGTCTGCGGGCACGTCGAAACCCTGGTCGTCACGGCCGCCGCCCTCTGCGGGGACCAGCAACCTGCCCACCTTGGTGGAGAGCGTGAACGACTCGCGGGGTTTACTCGCCAGGAAGGCGCCGAGCCGTCGTTCCGACAGCCCGAGGCCGTAGTGCGGCGCGGTGTCGAACAGCCGGATGCCCGCTTCCCAGGCGGCCTCGGGTTGAAGGTCTCGCTGCTCTTGCCCTTGCCCCACTGGCCACCCGACAGCTCCAGTTGGAACGCGCGCTCGGAGACGTCGTTGGAGACCGCGTATCCGGCCACGCACGCCAGCGCCTCCGCCGGGGAGTCCAGGTAGCGGGCGGTGCGGCCGATCACGACGGCCACCTCGACCTCCCAGTCCGTCTTGACCGAGCCGCGCGGCAGCACGATGTCATCGAACGGCCCGACCACGGTGTTCGGCGGCTTGTAGAACACCACCGGCGACTCCGGCGGGGCGCTGCCCGACTCGGCGGCGTGCGCGGCGTAGTTCAACCCGACGCACACGACCGCGCCAGGCCGGGCTATCGGCGCGCCGACCCGCAGCCCGGTCACGTCGAGCTCCGGCAGGTCGCCCGCCTCGTGCGCCAGCCGTACCCGATCGAGACCTCCCGACGCCAGGAACGCGCCGTCGATGTCGGCCGTCACCGCCGTCAGGTCGTGGTAGGTGCCGGTGCCGTCCAGCAACACCGGCCGCTCCGACCCGGCGGGCCCGATTCGTAGCAACTTCATTCGTCAACCTCTGGTTTGGGCAGGGCATACACGTGCCGGGCGGTTCCGGCGAAGACGGCGTCACGTTCGGACGTGCTCAGCTCCGCGGTGAGGGTTTCGGCAAGAGCCACTACCTCGCCGTACGAAGCGGCGAGCTCGCAGACCGGCCAGTCGGACCCGAACATCACCCGTTCGGGTCCGAAGCAGTCGAACACATGCGAGGCGTAGGGGGCGATGCCGGTGCTGCTCCAGGAGGTCCACGACGCCACGGTGACCAGGCCGGAGAGCTTGCAGCTGACATTGGGCAGTGCGGCCAGGGCGCGGATCTCCCCGGCCCAGGGTTCGAGGTCCCCGGCGGCGATCGGCGGACCGCCAGCGTGGTCGAGGACGAATCGCACCTCGGGGAGCCGCTGGGCCACCGATCGCGCGACAGGCAGCTGATCGTGCCGTACAAGGAGGTCGTAGGCCAGCCCGGCCGTGCCGAGGTGGTCGAGACCGCGCATCACTGCGGGCCTGGCCAGCCATTCGCGGTCCGGCTCGTCCTGCACTTGATGACGGATGCCGACCAGCGGTCCGGTCAGACCGGCCAGGCTGTCGCCGATCGCCGGGTCGGCGAGGTCGACCCAGCCGACCACTCCGGCGATGAGCCCGCCGGAGTCCGCCGCGACGGCCAGGAACTCCTGGGTCTCCTCCAGCGAGGAGACCGTCTGCACCAGGACGGTGCGGTTCACGTCGGCCGCGCTCGTCGCGCTGCGCAGATCGTCGATGCCGTACGGCCTGCGCAGCGGGTCCAGTCCCGCCATCCATGGATAGACGCGGTCGCGGGGATCCCAGAGATGGTGGTGGGCGTCGATCCTCACGGCAACTGCCAGACCAGGTGCGGGAGGGCGGCGGCGGGGTCGAAGTCGCCGTCCAGGAGCAGGTTGATCCTGGCCTGCCACGCCTTGTCCGCCGGGTGGTCCCGCAGGTGCTCCTTGAGGCGCTCGTAGCCCTCCACCTCTACCAGGTGGAACAGGTCGAGCCCGGACCGCCAGATCCGCCAGCTGTGCACGCCGCCCTCCCGGAGGGCGGCGTCCAGGTCGTCGGGAATGACCGCGTGGACCGCCTCGTACTCGGTTTCCTTGCCCGGCTTGAGCCGGGTGTGCAGGACTAGCGTCTGCATCAGGCCTCCTGCCAGATCTTCCCCTGCGGGAAGAAGTAGGCGTTGATTGACGAGGTGTGGATGGTCGCGTTGAATCCGGGCCTGTCCAGAGCCGCGTAGAAGCCGTCTCTTATCACCACGGATTCGACAAAGTGAGATGCCCCGCGCGGCTCGCGTCCAGCGGGCACCGCTCCAGGAGCAGGCGCAGCCGAGGATCGTTCCCCCGATCTCGGGAGAGCGATCCACGGTCCTGCGGCTCAGATCCATGGAGAAGAGCGTCATCGCTCCCCGAGCACTTCCACCTCCGACATGACCAGGTAGTCCGTACCGGCGAGCTGAACGCGGACATAGCGCCCGTTGGCGTTGACCGGCACCTCGGTGGGACGGCCCGCGGCGGCCGACTGATGCACCGCGTGCACTCCAGGGGTCTTGAGCGCCTCGTCCAGCGAGGCGGGAAGCGGGTGGTCGGAGGTCAGGACATAGTAGTCGCGCAGCCTTTCCATGCAGCAGTCGTCGCGATTCCACACGCGAACGGAGTTGATCGACTTGGCCGCGCCCAGGTCGACCTGCCACCACGGTTGCGGCTCCAGTCCGGTGTGCGACAGGGAGTGATCACTGTGGGCGCCGCTGGTGTTGCCGTCGACAGCTAGGTTGGGCGGCCCGTCGTAGGCGACGCTGGACTGGCTGGCGGGCGCGTTCAGCGCCAGGTTGGCGCGGGTCACCTCGACAGGGGTCGTGACGTGCGTGGACAAACCGTCCGCGTGGACGGTCGTGTCGATCTGGTATCGGCCGTATTCGGCGTCAGGCGCCACGCTCATCGTGGTGCTCAGCTTGCGCGTCTGGCCCGGCTCCAGGAACTGCTCGCGGAAGGCGTCCGGTTGGAAGGTGAACGGTCCGTCCGTCCTGACCTGGATGTCGGCCAGGGGGATCTGCCGGTCGCCGGTGTTGGTGACAGCGATGTCGACCGGGGCGGTCTTGCCGCGTTCGATGCGGGCGGGCGCGGTGACCCCCGAGCGGATGAGGGAGGCTCCTGGTGTGTCGAACTTGAACACGTAAGCGTGCTTCAGCGTGGTCGATGCCGGCAGGTCGACGATCAGCCGCCCGTTCTGCTGCCGCCACGGCAGCGGCTTGCCGTCCCCGCCGAGGAGGCTCACCTTGGTACCCGGCCTGACGGGCAGGGTGTCGGCGAGTTCGAGCGTACGGCCCGGCCAGTTCAGGGCCGTGACGTAGAGGGCGTTCTGCCTGGTGGTGAAGCGCACGGGCACGTTCGCCGTCTTGTCCTCGAAGTCGTTCCAGTAGGTGGTGCCGTGGATCGCCTCGCCGTTGGTCCGCATCCAGGCGCCGAGGTCGCGCAGGACCTGCTGCTGGTACTCGGGAATGGTGCCGTCGACGCGCGGCGACATGTTCAGCAGCAGGTTGCCGTTCTTGCTGACGATGTCGACGAACATGTCCACGATCGTCTCGGAGGTGAGCTGCCGGTACGGCGGGCGGATGTCAAACCAGCCCTGGATGGTCTCTGCGGTCTCCCATTTGAACGGCTCGATCGAGGCTAGCTTGGTCCGCTCCGGCGTCAGATAGTCGGGCTGGCGGCGGCCCGAGTGCTCGCCGGGCGCGTCGGTGAGCTTGCACCGGTTGTTGATCAGGACTTCCTTGGGCTGGTCCCGGTTCTTCGCCTGGTTGTAGTAGTGCGCGATGGTGGGGGCCAGGTTCCAGTAGGCGGTGTTGCGCACCCAGTCGCCGTCGCACCAGATGAGGTCGGGATCGTAGGTGTCGATCAGCTCGGTCATCTGGTTGTTCATGAACGCGGGGTAGCTCTCGACCGGCTTGTACCCGGTGTACGGGATCTCCTGGCCGGTGTAGGGGTTGCGCGGCTGCTTGCCGGTCTCCGCGGGGTTGAGCCACTCCCACAGCGAGTAGTAGGCACCCCGCTTGAGCTCGGGCGCCCGCTTCTTCGCCGCGGCGAACAGCTCCCCGACCAGGTCCCGGTGCGGCGGTTGGACCACCGAGTTGCGGTCGGAGTACTTGCTGGGGAACAGGGAGTATCCGTCGTGGTGCTTGGTGGTCAGCACGAAGTAGCCGGCGCCGGAGTCCTTGATCAGGTCCACCCACGAGTCCGGGTCGAACCTGGTCGGCTGGAAGTCCTTGAAGAAGTCGTCGTAGTTGACGTTCTCACCGTATTTCTCCCGGTGGAACTTCCAGGTCGCGGAGTTCGGGGTGTTCATCGAGTTCTGGTACCACTCGTCCTGGCCGGGGACACTGGTCGGCCCCCAGTGGATGAAGACGCCGAGTTTGGTGTCGTTGAACCAGGCGGGCGCCTGGTGCTGGGACAGCGACTCCAGAGTGGGTTCGAAATCGGGAGTTGTCACCATGGAGGGAGTTGTCGCCATGGAGAGGGTGAGGAGTAAGGCGAGGCCTACGTTCATGGCTCAGATCTCCTTTGAGTGAATGAGCCTGATCACGGCTTGGCTGGTCCGGTCGTAGTGGTGGTCGTTGTCGAGCTCGCCGCGTATCCGGAAGTCGCGCATCACCAGCACGCGATCGGCCAGCGTGACCATCTCGGCCAGGTCACTGGTGATGAGCAGGATGGCCATGCCATCGGCGGCGAGCCCCCAGATCAGCTCGTGGAAGGCGCCCTTGGTACGCACGTCGATGCCGACGGTCGGCTCGTCGATGATGAGGATCTCTGTCTCGGCCGCGAGCCACTTGGCCAGCGACACCTTCTGCTGGTTCCCGCCGGACAGCTGCCCGGCGAGCTGGCGGGACGAGGCGAGCTTGATGCCGAGCCGGTCCACCCACATGCTGACCACCTCGCCCTCGCGGGCCGGCGACACGTAGCCGAGCGCGCCGGCGATGCGCCCCCAGACGGTCACGGCGATGTTGCGCGAGACCGGCTGGTCGAGGAAGAGGCCCTCCTCCTTGCGGTTCTCGGTCACGTAACCGATCCGGTGCTTGGCCAGGGCCTGCCGTACGTCCTTGATGACCACGTTCTTTCCGCGCACCCGCACCGAGCCCGACTCGATGGGCTCGAGTCCGAGCAGTGCCTTGGCCAGCTCCGACCGGCCGGATCCGACCAGGCCGTAGAGTCCGACGATCTCGCCCGGCCGGACGGAGAGCGAGACCTCGCGGTGGCCGGCCGCCGTCGAGATCCGGTCCAGCTCAAGTACGGCGGGCTGTGTGGCAGGCGGGCGCGGCGGGAACGACAGGGCCTCCCGCGAGCGGCCCACCATGAGATCGATCAGGTCGTCCTTGGCGTGATCGGCGATCGGCTCGGCGTCCAGCACCGTGCGGCCGTCGCGCAGGACGGTGACGGTGTCGCAGATCGCGAAGACCTCCTCGAGCTTGTGGCTGACGAAGAGCACCCCCGTCCCGGTGTCGGCGAGCTTGCGCACGACGGTGAACAGCAGCTCCGCCTCCGCCGGGCTGACCGAGGCGGTGGGTTCGTCGAGCAGCAGCACGCGGCTCTCGCCGTACAGGGCCTTGGCGATCTCGACGAGCTGCCGTTGAGCGACCGACAGCCTGTCGACCCGCACATCGGCGTCGAGGTCGACGTCGAGCAGACCGAGGATGCGCCGGGCCTCCGCCCGCATGTGCGCCCGGTCGACCAGGCCGCGCCGTATCGGAAGCCGCTGCAGGGCGATGTTCTCGGCCACCGAGAAGGCGGGGATGAGGTTGCGTTCCTGATGGACCGCGCCGATCCCGGCCTGCGCCGCCTCGGTCGGCGACCTCAGCGTCACCGCCTCACCGCCGATGAGCAGGCGGCCCTGGTCGGGGCGCTGCACTCCGGTGAGGATCTTGATGAGGGTCGACTTGCCCGCGCCGTTCTCGCCCAGCAGGGCGTGCACGGAGCCGGCTTCCAGCCGCAGGCTCGCACCGTCGAGGGCGCGGACGCCGGGAAAGACCTTCACCAGTTGGTCTGCGACGATCACGATGAACCCCCTGACCGGCGCGTCTCGCGCGCGCGGGTGAGCACGACCGTGCCGAGCACGACGGCGCCGACCACGAAGTTCACCCAGCTCGGCTGGAGGGAGAACTCTGCGCGCGCGCTGTCGACGAGGCGCACGATGAACGCCGCCAGCACAGTGCCGAGCACCACGGCCGTGCCGCCGGTGAGCACCGCGCCGCCGATGATCGGGGCGGCGAAGCTGGGCAGCAGCCAGTCCCCGCCGATGCTCCTGTTGACGCCGGGAGAGACCGCCACCGTCACCACGGCCGTGATGGCGACCACCAGACCCGACAGGGTGTGCGCGAGGACGATGGAGCGGTCGTTGGAGACGCCTGACAGCGTGGCGGCCAGCGGGTTCGAGCCGGAGGCCAGCATCCTACGGCCCGGCGCCGCGGCCCTGAAGAACACCGCGACCAGCGCGGCCACGCCCAGAGCGAGCAGGAAGACGAGTGGGATGTTCAGGACGGACGCCTGGCCGAACTCCTTCAGGCCGGGTGAGTAGTCACTGACGGTTCGGGTCCCGACCAGGCGGTACTGCGCGCCGATCAGGATCGTCATCGTGGCGAGCGTGACGACGAACCCGTTGATACGGGTGAACACCACCAGCGCACCCGTCAGCGCGCCGACGGCCGCGCCGAGCGCCAGCCCGATCACGATGGCGGCTGGGGCGGGAACGCCGAGATCGGCCATGAGCACACCCATCGCGCAGGCGAGGAACCCGCCGAGCGCGCCGACGGCCAGGTTGAGCTGGCCGACGCTCAGCGCGATCATCTGGGCCAGGCCGATCAGCACTGGCACGGGCAGGAACTGGAAGAAGGTCTGCACGGCGTTGCCGGAGGCGAACGCCCCGCCTGACGCCACCACGAGCGAGAGGTAGCCGGCGACACAGATCGCGATGAGCATCCTCACGATTTCACCCCCCGGCGTTGAAGGAAGCGATCAGCGGACAGCGCGAGCAGGAGGATGACGCCCAGATACACGTTGAGATATTCCAGGCCGATCCCGACCAGTTCGAGCCCTCTGCGGATCACCAGGGTCAGCGACGTGCCGAGGAACGTGCCGATGACGGAGACCACTCCCCCGGCCATTGCGGTGCCGCCGAGAATCGCGCCGAGAAAGGAGGGCAGCAGGAACTCCTCGCCGATCGTCGCCCGAAACGACCCGGTGGTGACCGCGAGCATGAATCCGGCCAGCCCCGCCAGCAGCCCGCTCAGCAGGTGCGCGGTGACCACCCGGCGGCGCGTCGGGATGCCCGACAGCTCGGCGGCGAGCGGGTTGGACCCGGTCAGCAACAGCTCCCTACCGGGCCGCGTGCCGTGGTAGAGGTATCCGAGCGCCAGCATCGGCGCCACCGCGAGCAGCATCATCTGCGGTACGGCGGGCGACCCGCACACGTTGCCCAGGCACACATCGCCCAGCGAGTACTGGCGCAGCTCGCGCATGCCATCGGGTTTGACGGTGAAGGCCGCGTTCGCGGTGAGCGCCGTGTAGACGACCGGGATCAGGCCCAGGAGCGCGAAGTCCATCGCGAGCGTGACCACGAAGGAGTTGACCCCGGTCCTGGCAATGATCCAGCCGGTGAAGGCGCCGATCGCCGCGCCCGCCAGGAGGCCGATGCAGAGGCCGGCGTACAACGGCAGGTGGAGCCGGTCGTAGGACAGCCCCATGAACATCGCGGAGAACGCCGCCATGCGGCCCACCGCGAGGTTCATGTGCCCGATGGAGAGCACGACCATCTGGGCCAGCCCGACGACGGTGTAGATGGCGATGTCGCGCAGCAGCGGGAAGAGCACGAGCCGCTCGTCGAAGAAGGCCGGGCTCAGCGTGCCGAACACAACGACGAGCACGACGATCAGGCCGAGCAGTCCGAACAGGGGCTTGCGGGTGCTCACGCCATCCGCCGCCTGTCGATGGCGTCGCGGTCCCAGTCGATGCCGAGCCCGGGGGTTTCGGGAGCGACGGCGTGCCCGGCCACGATCTCCAGCTCGCCGTGGGTGATGGCCCGCAGCTGCGGGATGTGTTCCACGTATCTGCCGTTGGGGATCGCTGCGGCCAGGCTGACGTGCAGTTCCATGAGGAAGTGCGGGCAGACGGCGATGTTGGCCGCCTCGGCGAGGTGCGCCACCTTGAGCCACGGGGTGATCCCGCCGACCCGTGCCACGTCCACCTGGACGATGGAGGCGGCGCCCGCGGCCAGGTATTCGCGGAATTGCCCGATGGAGTACATCGACTCGCCGACGGCGACCGGGATCGACGTTGCCCGCGCCAGGTGGGCGTGGCCGGACAGGTCGTCGGCCGGCATCGGCTCCTCGAACCAGAAGATGTCGAGAGCCTCGAACGCGCGGGCCCGCCGCGTCGCCTCCGCATGGGTGAAGGACTGGTTGGCGTCGACCATGATGTCCATCGCCGGTCCCACGGCCTCGCGGACCTCGCGCAGCCGCTCCACGTCCTCGTGAAGGCTGGGCTTGCCGACCTTGATCTTGACTCCCGGCCAGCCGGCCTGCTGCGAGGCCTTGGCACCGCGAGCGAGCTCGTCCGCAGACAGGTGCAGCCAGCCTCCCTCGGTGTCGTACATCGGCACCTGCCGCCTGAACCCGCCTGCCAGCCGCCACAGCGGCTCACCGGCCCGCAGGCAGCGCAGGTCCCACAGGGCGGTGTCCACCGCGGCGAGCGCGAGCGAAGTGATCGCCCCCACGGCCGTTGCCCTGGTGTGCGCGAACAACTCGAACCACAGCCGCTCGATGTCCCGGGCGTCCTGCCCCACCAACTGCGGGAGCAGGTGTTCGCGCAGCATGGACAGCACCGCCCGGCCGCCGGTCCCGATGGTGTAGGCGTAGCCCGTGCCGGTGTTCCCGTCGTCGGTGCCCAGCTCGACGAAGATCGTTTCTTGCTTGACGAAGGCCTGCACGGCATCCGTCCGTACGGTTTCCACTTCCAGGTCGACGAGGTAGGCGTCGACCTGACGGATCTTGGTCACCCATGGCTCCTAGCGGCAGGAGAGCAGCTCAACGGCGAACCGCTGCTTGATCTGCTCGGACGTCTTGCGCCGCTCGGTGTCGTAACCGTCGACGTTCTCTTTGGTGACGAGGAAGGACCCGGAGTCGATCACCACTCCCGGCTGCCGCATCGTGCACTGCTGACTCTGCAGCAGCGCCAGCGCCCACGAGCCGACATAGGCCTGCCCACGCGGGTTCTGCGCGATCGTCGCGTAGGCCGATCCCTCGCGGATCGCGCGGAGGATCTCCGGATCGTCGTCGATCGCCACCACCTTGATCGGCAACCCGGCCTTCTTCACGCCCGCGGCCGCGGCCACGGCGGGGTTGTAGGCCGTGCTGACGATGCCGCCGATCTCCTTGCCGCGCGCGGCCAGCAGGTCGGCCACCGCCTTCTGGGCCGTCTGCAAGTCCTTGTCGACGTCGGCCACGACGGGCAGGAGCTTCACCGCGCCGGAGGTCTCCTCGACCGCCTTGTCCACGCCCTTGATCCGGCGCTGGGTGTTGGCGTCGACGTTGTTGCCGGTCAGGTGCACGAGCACGCCCTTGCCGCCCATGGCGTCAACGGCGGCCTTGGCCGCCTTGTAGGCCGCCACCTCTACGTCGGTGGACAGGCAGAAGTCGGCTTCGTTGGTGTCCCCGGCGGGGCACGAGGCGAGCGAGGCGACGGCGAAGCCCTTGCTCTTGAGGTCGCCGAAGGTCGTGTTGATGTCGGTGGGAGAGACTCCGAAGACGCCGAAGGCGTTGTAGCCCTGGGCCGCCAGCGAGTCGAGCAGGTTGTTCTGCTTGGCCTGATCCCATTCTGCGGTCTCGTTGAAGACGACCCCGCCCAGCTGGAAGTTGGCGGCCGACTGGCGCGCCGCCTCCTTCCAGGGCTGAAAGTAGGGGTGTGCGCCGCCGGACACCAGCGCCACCTTGACCTTCGAGCCCTCCCGGAGCTCCACGGGCCCCGAAGCCGTGGCGGTGGGGGCAGCAGTGGGGGCGGCTGCGGATTCTGTGGGTCGGGTGCTGCAGCCGACCAGGCCGAGCAGGATCAGGCAACAGGCTGCTGATGGAGCGATTCTCATGTTGAATCCGAGATCGTATAGGAAATATCCTGGCTGATAATGCTAGGGTGAGTCGAAGTAGTCAAGGGGTCGTCGAAGGGATGTCGGGTGACCGGGATAGCCCTGCCGCACCGCACGGTGCTCTCAGACAGCGTCTACGAGGCCGTCAAGGCGCTCATCATGGATCACACCCTCGAACCGGACGCGAAGATCAACATTGACGCGCTGACCCGCCTTCTGGAGGTCTCCCACACCCCGGTCCGCGAGGCCCTGGCCCGCCTCGAGTCCGACGGGCTGGTCATCAAGCTGCCCCTTCGCGGCTACAGCATCAGCCCGCTGCTCACCCGCAAGGAGTTCGAGGACCTCTACGAGCTGCGACTCCTCCTGGAGCCGCCCAGCGCACGCCGCGCCGCGGAGGCGATGACCCCGGAGGGCAGGCGGGCGCTGCAGGAGGAGATGACCTCGTGCGAGGAGGCCCCTTCGGGCAGCCACTACGAGGACTACAAGGCCATCACCGCCCACGACGCCCGCCTGCACGACCTGATCATGGCGCTGGCCGGAAACGACGCCATCCGACTCGCGTTGGAACGCACCCACAGCCACCTGCACCTGTTCCGGCTGCACTACGGCAGCCCGATCGGCTCCCGGGCGCTGAAGGAACACCAGGCGATCGTCACCGCCCTGGTGGCCGGCGACCCCGCCGAGGCGGAGTCCACGATGCGCGCCCACCTCGAACGCGCCCGCGACCGGCTATCGGCCGCCTTCGAGTAACCGCGGCGGGAACGTTTACCCCTCGCGTCCCGTCGGATACTGATCAGCAGCAGATAGATCATGGCGTTGACCCCAAGCTGAAGCGTGTCAGAACTCAGCTCAATAGGTTGACCTGGCCCTTCTGACGGTGCTTGATCCGACCGACCGACAGTGCAATCACGTCGCAATCATCGGTGGGAGCGCGAAGGTCCATGGAGTGGTGCGGCGGCTGGCATCCGCCACCTGGCGCGCGGGAGAGCTGTCCGGCGGCAACCGGCAGAAGATCTCCCTGGCCAAGTGGCTCGCGGCCGAGACCGAGATCCTCATCATCGACGAGCCGACCGCCGGGATCGACGTGCGCACCAAGGGCCCATTCCACGAGCTGATCTGGGGGCTCTGCGCCTGCCGAAAACCTCATCCACGCAGTTCAAGCTGCATGTGAGTATTCGTGGAGGACCCCGCCGAGCCGGTCTCGTCGGCGTATGTTCAGCGCGATGACTCTGCGCCTGCCGAAAACTCTATCCATCCAGGTCAAGCGGCATGTGAGTACTCGTGGAGAACCCCTCCGAGCCGATCTCGCCGGCCTATGCTCAGGTTGGCGATACGGCTCGGATCGGTGATCGGATCCGGGACGGCGCGTAGTGGAGCAGCTTGGGCCAGGGCTTGATGGGCGCGGTGCCGGTTGTAGAACCGTTCGTACTCGCGCAAGGCGTGACGCAGGTGGCGTTCGTTCCAGATCAGGCAGCGGTCCAGAAGCTCTCGACGGCACGACTGCACCCACCTCTCCATGACCGCATTCATACGCGGCACCCGGATCCCGGTGAGCACGGCCTGGATGCCAGCGTCGGCGAGGATCTCGTCCATAAGGAGCGGGAACTTCGCGTCTCGGTCTCGGATCAGATAGCGCGCCCGGCGGCCCGCATCCTCCAGATCCATCACGAGATTCTTGATCGCCTGGATGACCCAGCTCGCGTTCGGGTGCGCGGTAGTGCCCAGCACTCGAACGCGCCTGGTGGCGTGCTCGATGACCGCCAGGATGTACTGGCGCTGCCCATCGAGGGTGATGGTCTCGATGAAATCGCAGGCCAACAGGGCATCGGCCTGCGAGCGCAGGAAGTCGGCCCACGTGGTCGGCGCCCGCTCAGGTGCCGGATCAAGCCCTTCCTGTTTGAGGATCTCCCAGACCGTCGACGCAGCGACCTTGATGCCGAGCGTGGTGAGCTCGCCGTGCACCCGGCGGTATCCCCAGGCCGGATTCTCGCGAACCAGCTGGCACCGCGATCTGATGAAACGGCGTCACGCCCGTGGCTGTCGGCCGAACAGACGAGGTCGCCCGCCCACGGTTCGACGCAGGACGGTATCCGACCGGACGAGAAGCCGGAGCTGGTGCAGGATCTCGCGCGGCAGCGATGTCAGGAGCGCGGCAAGAAAGGCCCGGTCCTCTGGGGCGAATCTCACCCTGGTGTCGGTGCCGAGCTGCCGCTCAAGGACGGTGATCTGGTGGCGCAGGGCGAGAATCTCGATCTCCTTGTCCCGATCGCCCATCGGCAGCAACCGCAGCGCGCCGAAGGCGTTGGAAACGGCGAGATAGGCCAGGCGAAGGAGCACGGCCGATCATCATGCCGCACGCTCTTCCTCCTTCTGGCGGTAGAGATCGCGCACGCCTCACAAGGCCATTACCTGGGCGGATGTAATTGTCGGCAGGCGCACCCCGCCGATGACCGGCAGGCCAGACGGGCCAACCGCACGGCCAGGTCAGGAGTCCTGCGCCCGGCCCTCGCCTCCCGCCGCGATGCGGGAGGCGGGGGCCGGGCGGCCGGGGCTACCGGAGCACGCCCGCGCCACCTTCGTGCCGCGACAACGACGGTGCACCCCTCCCCACTCCCACCCCTGGCGGATCGTGACGCCCGGCCCGGGCCGTGGACGGCTGCCGGCGCAGGCGTGCTGTGCCGGCAACGTGGACCTGCCCGCCCGTACCCGCACGTTGCGGGCCGGGCGGGCCGGGGTCAGATGCACCGGATGTCGGTCCCGACGCCGTAAATACGACCATTGTTCGCTCTGACTGAAGCCACGGCTTTCACGCACTCCCGGACTGTCGTCGAGACGGTTTGGCTGCGTCCCTTCACAATGCCGTCCCAGAAATCTGCGAAGATGCAGGAACCAGACCGAGAACAGGCGGAGATCGACACTGCCACCTCTTTCGGCTTTCCCCATGTGACCTCGGTGGAATTGAAGAACGCACACGCTACGCGGGTTCGGGCGTTGTAGTAGTAGTGCAGGTAGCCCGCCTTGACCTTCCCGCTCTGGCCGGGGACGAAGATCGGTACGTGCTCGATCTGGGAACCGCTGCAGCTTGGCAGCGCGGACAGGCCCGCGGCGGCAGAGACGGTTCGGGCTGGCAGGGCTGTGGCCTGGGCCGGGGCGGCAACGAGGCCAGCCAGGACCAGCGACGCTGCAGCCGCGGCGGCTGTCCGCACAAGAGGAGACATCATGGACACGCGAGTGGATGCTTTCTCTGGACAGGAAGTGCCAGGGGACGGTGATCCCCGCCACCTGGGGGTCTCCTGCTGCCGACGGCTAGCTGGATCCCCCGGGGGCTTGGCGGTAGTAGTGAAGAAGTTTCCGGTTGGCGTGGCTTGCGGGCCTGCGTGACGGTGGGGCCAGTGACGCGGCGGAGGATCGGGCGTTCAGCGAGCATCGGGAGCAGGCGTCGACGAGCCGGGCCTTCTTCAGACCGGCCAGCTGCTCACGGAGCTCGGCCGGGGCAGTGACGAGCAGCGCCTGCAGCTCGTTGAGGCAGGCGGTGCGAGCCTTCACCGCGCCGGCGCGGACCAGATGGAGCACACGGATCGACTCGGCTACTCCGTTTCCGCTCTTCGGGACGGCGCCAGCCCTGTCGGCCAGGACGGCTTCGGCAGCGGAGTAGGAGTCCAGTGGATCAGACTTGCCTTTGGTCCTGCGCTGCCGCCGGTCCGGGCGATTGACCTCGACCACCTTGACCTTCGCGCTGCTCAAGTGACGAGCCAGGGCGGCTCCGTAGGAGCCGGTGCCTTCGACCCCCACCGCATGCAGCCGGCCGAAGGAGCGCATCCACTCCAGCAGGTCGGTGTATCCCGCTCTGGTCGCCGGGAACTCACGATCGGCGACCCGGCGCCCATTCATCAACACCACCGCGGCGTGATGAGTGTCGGCATGCGTGTCTATCCCGCCCACGATTCGACGCGCCTTGGGCTTTTGAACTCGGTCATGTGTGCACCCTCTCGGCTCGGGGATATCCGAAGGCGGTGCGCGCCGGGTAGCCGAGCAGGCAGACCAGTGACGGGACGGGTTCTCTCGCCGAGGCTTCTGACTTGTTGAATGAGGTCAGACGCCGGGGTCTGCAGCCTTAGCGTTCAGGGTGCCGGTCGGCGCAGGTCCGCAGGCTTCTTGCCGCCCTGGTGGTTGGCTCACTGATAGCGTGCCATGCCGCCGGCACCTGCCGTGGTGTGGCTCGACAGAGGCATGACCTGCTCAATTTTCAAGTCAGGGTGCCCGCCACGGCGCGACCCGAAGTCGTCGGCCACCGTGGAGCCTTCCCCCGTGATCACCATCGGAATCGACCCGCACAAGTCCTCCCTCACCGCCGTGGCCGTCGATGCCGCCGGCCACCCGATCAGCCAGCGGCGGTTCACCGTCGACTCCGGCACCTTCCGCCGGCTCACCACCTGGGCCGCGGCATGGCCCGGGCGCCGATTCGCCATTGAGGGCGCCAACGGCCTCGGCCGCGGCATCGCCCAGCAGCTGGCCGCCGCCGGCGAGCATGTGCTGGATGTCCCAGCGACGTTGTCGGTACGCGCCCGCCTGCTGAGCACCGGTGGTGGACGCAAGAGCGACCCCGCTGACGCCCTCAGCGTTGCCCAGGTCGCCCTCTATCGACACGACCTGCGAATTGTCACGTCCGAAGACCAGACCACCATCTTGCGGCTGCTGGCTGAACGCCGCGACGACCTGGCTCAGGAACGAACTCGTATCCTCAACCGCCTGCACGGGCTGATCCGCGAGTTGATCCCCGGCGGCGCGGCTACCGGCCTGTCTGCAGACAAGGCAGCCGCCCTGTTGCGCACCGTCCGCCCCACCAGCGCCACTCAGGCCCTGCGGCGTGATCTGGCCCGTGACCTCCTTGCTGATCTACGGCGCATCGACCAGCGGCTCAAGGATAACGAAGCACAATCGCGGGACGCGCTGGCCGCCGCGGGCAGCACGTTGACCGACATTCACGGCGTCGGTGTCGTCCTGGCCGCCAAGATTCTCGGCCACGTCGGTGATGTCGCGCGGTTTCGCACCGCGGATCAGTTCGCCAGCTACACCGGCACCGCACCCCTAGACGCCTCCAGCGGCGATCAGATCCGGCACCGGCTCAACACCGGCGGCAACCGCCAGCTCAACTCCGCCCTACACACCATCGCCGTATGCCAAGCCCGTGATCCCGGTCCCGGGCGCGTCTACTACCAGCGGAAAATCACCGAGAACAAAACCCCCGCCGAAGCCCGCCGCGCGCCCAAACGACGCCTGTCCAACGTGATCTACCGACACATCCGAAAAGACCAACAACGAGTCGCACCCGCAGCCGCTTGACACACAGAGGCGCTATCAAGCCACACGCGGCCAGCCCGACACACCTTCGGGAGTGCACCCCAGAAGAGGCGACAGATCGTGCCGATGGCACCAGAAGGACCAAGGCCAGGTAAGACAAGGGTTAACCTCAGGGGAGAACACGTCCTGCCCCTGCAACGACATCCGCAGCAGCAGTCGTTCCCGATAGCACCAGTCTCACTGGTAAGACAGCAACGAGGCCCCGGTCGGGGCATCGGATCTTGGTCGACTGCTGTCTTTCGGGAGCCTCGTCTCATCCGCCACCGCTTTGCGACGTACCCATCGTGACCAGCGCCGTCACGATGGAAAGGGCTCATGGATCAGGGGTGGCGGGAAGCGCTGCCTCCCGGCCGTTCCGGCGCCGAGATGATCGCCAAGGAATCGCCTCTCACATCTCCGTAGCTCGCCCACCTGCCCCCTGTAACCCTCTTGGTGCTCACGTCCACTTCTTCTGTGTGGCCTGTCGTCTTCACCCACGAGGAGCGCTCATGGCGGAGTACCGGTTCCACTCTCCCCCTGGTTGGCCGGTCCCGTTCCGCGGCTGGAAGCCTCGCGCGGGGTGGCAGCCGGATCCGTCGTGGCCCCCGACTCCCGCGGGGTTGGACAACCGACAGCCCGAACTCTTGGACTGAAATCGGCCCATTGGTCGTGACGCACTACTCGAAGCGCCAGATCCGCACGCTTGCGTCGTATCCGCTTGACACGATCACCTTTGCACCATCGGTACGTTGCCCAATCGCCACTGCCCATACGGGCTCAGTGTGGCCTTTCCATGGCCGCCCGAGAGACCTACCGATATTCAGATCCCACAAACGCAAGACCTTGTCGCCACCTGCCGAGATAATCGTCGTCCTCCCGCGCACTTCACCAATAGCAAGTGCGAGAACCAGATCAGAGTGCCCGACCAAGGGGCGCCCCAGGGGTCTGCCGCTCTCCAAATCCCAGCGTCGGACGGTGTTGTCTCCGCCTGCTGACACAATAACGCCAGCGCCACCTCGCCTCTTCGATATCGCCACCTCGAGAACTTCGCCAGTGTGCCCCTTCATCGGGCGCCCCACCGGCTTACCGGTGTCTAGGTCCCAAATCCGAATCGTCTTGTCGTAGCTGGCCGAAGCGATTACTCGCGTCCCATCGCGGCGCTGCCCGACTACTACCTTTAGCACCTGATCCTTGTGTCCCTTCAAGGGCTTCCCCAGCGGCTCACCGGTATCAAGACTCCACAGATGAATTGCTTTGTCCTCGCCGCCAGAGATGATTACTGGGGTGCCATCACTGCGTTGGCCAACGGCGACCGTCCAAATGTCGGCGGGTGCATTGAGAGGCCGCCCAATCGGCTTTCCTGTATCAAGATCCCAGATTCGAATGGTCGCGTCCCAGCTTCCTGAAACGATGACTCGTGTTCCATCTGTGCGACGACCGAGAGCTACAGCAACAACGTCAAGGTCATGCCCCTTGAGAGATGCCCAGAGAGGCTTACCTGTATCCAAGCTCCAAATTCGAACTGTGTCTCCGGCACCGGCCACGATGACCCTCGTGCCATCGCTCCGCTCTCCGACGGTCAGAGCTGCTGCTCTTACCCGTATCCCCGATAGAGGCTTGCCATTGGGTGGCGCTACCTCTGAAGCATGGGCAACGCCGAGAACTCCCACTGACTTGGGCCCGATCGGCTGAGAGGTCCCATACGCAGGCCCGACAGACATGGGCAGGATCAGAGCTAGCGCAAGTCCAACCCACCCAGCTCTCCAGGCTCGCGCGCGGTACCGAGTATCCGATGCTGCGCCTCGACGGGCGAGGTCTTTCATGAACAGCTCCCTGATTCCCACATTGTTAATCAGAGGCACCCTATATGGGCAAATAGGCGATCACCAGGGCTGTCATGCAACTTCAGGAGAATTCGTTCAGCACCCGGCCGGTCGAACTC
>NZ_JBYITD010000069.1:0-20712 GCF_057708945.1 Nonomuraea sp. bgisy101 | reverse complement strand
CTGCACCGAAAGATTCACCGACATCCACAACGTCCGCCAAGCATACGGTGGCGACGTCATGAAACGCCGATAGAAACTAGCGACACCATGCCAACACTCCGCCCCAACAAGTACGTGCCTGCGGTGTCCTTGATCTGTGTGACCGCACTCCTAGTCGGATGCGGCGCGTCCCAGTGGCGCAATATAGACACCGTGAAGCTCTCATACGACGAGCTGACGCTGACTGCAGAACTGCTTTTCAAAGGGCGAAAATCGACTCCCACGAAATGCCAGGAAGTGACAGGTACGGAGCTGGTGGAATCTCCTGCAAGGGTGACCATTGGCGTTCAAGTGAAAGACACATGTCGCCCCTGGCCCTGGGAGGAAAAAAGCACACTCGACATAGGCTATATGCATCAGGTGCAGTTCAAGCTGAAGAAACCGCTTGCCGGGCGAACTGTGGTAGATGTAGATGGACAGAGAATCAAAGTACTTCCATCGCCGAACCAAACTAGCCATTAAGGCGGCATTGCAACACCATAAGAGCTCGCCGCCCGGATATAAGGGTGACTCCTCTACGTTCGAGTAGCCATCGGGCAACAAGAAAGGCCCCGCTTATCCTGAAGGATGAGCGGGGCCCCGATCGTTTGAGCGGCTGCCACCCGCGTGGGGCGCCGCCCCACGACACGGTCTCGGATGCTCTTACGCTCTCAGAGCGAGATCACCATGCCCTACAGGTCGGTTCGTGTGCCCAGAGGTGACGGAATCTACGTCAGAAACGGCGAGGGTCCCGTTGCTGAGGTCAGCGAACTCGAAGGCGTAGGTCGGGACGTGCCGTGAGAGAGCCTTGCCGGTGTCGAGGGCAGCAAGCATTGAGGCGCGGATCACGTTTTCGCAGCGCTCGTGGCGGGGGCCGTGTGAATGCCTGTGTCACAACCTGCAAGATCAGCGCCGATGTTGCTGCCGCCGGCAAGGAGCGCTGATGAATACCATCCCAAACGGGTCGGTGATCTTGGGATCGGCGCCTCGCCGCACTCTTATCTGATCGTCCAAAGTGTAAGGTTCCTGCCTCCGCCGGCGACTGTCGCACCGTCCGGGCTACAGGCGACGCAGTTGATTTCGCTGTTGGTGCCGGTGTGGAGAGCAGCGATGCTCTTGCGACTGGTGATGTGCCAAACTGTGATGGTGCCTTCGCTGGAACCGCTCACCAGGATGGCGCCCGGGCCTGAGGCGATGCAGGTCATGCCGGATCCGGGGCCGGTGAGGGTGGTACTCGTACGGGCCGCGACGTCCCACAGCGTGATCGTCCCGTCGTTGCGGAGGTTTGCCAGCGTCTTTCCATCGGCGCTGAATCCCAGGGAGTGCACGACGGAATTGGTATGGGCGAGGGTGGCGATGTTCGCGTGGGAGGAGGTGTCCCACAGTTGAAGGCGCCCATCGATGGCGGTGTTCCCAGGATTGCCATTGCCGCTGGCGGTGGCCAGGGTGCCACCGGAAGGGCTGAATGCCAGCGCCCCGACCCAGAAGTCGTCGCCGGTGGCCAAGGGCGGGCTGCTCATGTGCGTGGTCAGATTCCACAACGTGATGGCCGGGGCGTTGTAGGTGGTAGCCAGGGTCCCGCCGGTGGGGTTGAACGCTACGCAGGCGGCTGAGCAGTTCCACAGGACGGAGTCGAGGTAGGGGAGGGTGGTGGCGGCACCGGTGGTGACATTCCACAGGTTGATCGTCCCGTCGCCATTGCCGACGGCCAGGTGATTCCCGTCCGGGCTGAACGCTGCGGACAAGGTGGCCGAGAACCCGGCGTTGAACTCGAGGACCTCTGCGAGCGGCTTGTCCCACGAGTTGCGGACCCTGTGGGTGAAGGATTTGGCCAATGTCCTGGTGGCCACGTCCCAGATCCTGACCACACCGTCATCGCCGGCACTTGCCAGAGCTTTGCCGTCTGGACTGAACGTCACCGACCGCACCATTCTGTCTCCACCGTCAAGGAGCGTCTCCGGAGCGCCCGGACGGATGGGAGCAATCTGGACCGTGTTCGGAAGAACAGTCGCCTTCCCACTCCGGCGGTGGCCGCCGCAGTCCTCGATCAAGGTCGGCGGGAGGGGCGTTACGCCCCGGATGGCCTCCAGCGCGGCAACGACCCTATCGGCGTTGGCCGGACGGCTGTCAGGCTCCTTGGCGAGTAGACGCACGACGAGTTCATCGAGTCTCTCCGGCACCTCGGCGCGGTAGGCCCGGGGGCCCAGCGGTGGTACCACCAGGTGGTGGTGCATGACCACCGCCATCTCACTCGAGGCGAAGGGCGGCCGGCCGGTCAGCAGAGCGTGCAGGACACATCCGAAGGAGTACAGGTCTGATCGAGCATCGACCCGCCCGCCTTGCCACTGCTCGGGAGACATGTAGTGCGGTGTCCCCAGTCGCTGCCCTTCGGCGGTGAGCACAGAGGTCGCGTTGGCAGCGGAGGCGATCCCGAAATCGCAGATCTTCACCTGCCCGCCGTCGGTCAAGAACAGGTTGGCGGGTTTGAAGTCGCGGTGGATGACACCGCGGCTGTGCGCGGCCGACAACGCCTGCGCGATCTGGATACCCAGCACGAGGACCTGCTCGATCGGCAGGCGATGATCTGGTGTGCTGTCCAGCACCGCGGCCAGGTCCTGGCCGTGCAGCAGTTCCATCACGATGAACCACTGATCGGCGTGTTGATCGGCATCGTGCACCACGACGATCCCGGGGTGCTGCAGCCCTGCGGTTGTCAGGGCCTCACGGCGGAACCGTTCGGTCTGCGAAGGAGAGGTGTGCGAAGAGTGACCGAGGGCGGTCAGCACCTTCACCGCGACCGGTCGGTGCAGTCTCTGGTCGAGGGCGCGCCAGACCTCTCCCATCCCGCCCCAGCCGAGTTGCCCCTCCAGCAGGTACCGGCTCGCGAGCTCGTCTCCAGGCTGCACTACAGATACCTCCGGTGTCGGGAGCGGATCATGCAGGTAGAGGCTCATTGCAGCAGAAGAGTTCCACCACTGCCAAGTCTCTTCAGGAAACGCCCCTTCCGTGAAGTAACCTGGCGGCATGTCCCAGCAGATGCCCAGGTCGGCCGACCAGTCGCCTGAGCCGAATCGCGCCGAAATCACTTCACGAAAGGTAGTCAGCCTCTCCGAGCGGCTCGATCCGGCCGACGACAGCCTCACCACCTGGAGCGAGCGCTACCTCGACTTGGCCGTCCGCGGGGTCCGCTCGGCAGAAGTCACCGGCAAGATCACCCGCCATCTCCAGCGTTTCATCGCCTGGACCACGAGCGGGCTCGGACACGACCGGCTCTCGGCCGTCACCCCGCGCGAAGTCACCGCCTGGCGCGATCACCTAGCCGCCGCCGGCAACCTCGGCCGCGACGGCAAGCCGGCGCCGATGGCCGCCGCGACCGTCAACAACCACCTGGCCCACCTGTCAGCGCTGTTCACCTGGATCACCGCGCACGCCCCCGCCGGCCTGCTGCGCCACGGCGACCCGACCAAGAAGGTCACCGCGCTGCCGCTGCCCGCCCCGCAGGTACGCTCCCTGTCCGCCGCTCAGGTCCGCGCTATCAAGAACGTCGTCGATCGGATCGAGACCTTCCACGAGCTCAAGGGCCGCCGCCACCGCGGTACCAGCCCCCGGGTGCACGCCCATGCCCGCCCGGTCCGCGACCGCGCCATCATCTACCTGCTGTTCGGCACCGGCCTGCGCCGCGCCGAGCTGGTCGGCTTGGACCTGGACCAACTGGAGCCGATCCACCCCGACCGACTGCGCCAGGCCAAGAATGCCCGCCTGACCGATGTACGCGGCAAGGGCCGTACCAGCCGCACCGTGTTCCTCGGCCGCGACGCCCGCCAGGCGCTGGCCGAGTACCTGCAGCTCGAACGGCCCGGCGATGCCGCCGCCAGCACCGCCCCGACCGCGCTGTTCCTCTCCGCCGCCTCCGTCGCCGTCCGCCACCCCCACGGCCGCATGTCCCCGCGGTCAATCAACACCATCGTCAGCGAGATCGGCCGTCTGCACGACGCCCAGATGGCCGATCCTGACCGTAAGTTCGGCACCCTACGCCCGCACGACGCCCGCCACACCTTCGCCTTCGGACTGTCGCAAACCTCCGGCCACAACCGCGCCGAACTCGAACGCCGCCTCGGTCACGCCAACGACCGCTACCTGCGCCTGTACACCAACCCACCCGACGACATCGCCGCCAGCTACGTCGAAGACCTCTGATCAGCAGGACCAAGGCCCTCGGCAATCGCCTCTGACCAGCCCTATTGGCCCTTTCCGGCTTACTTGGTCTCCCCCCCTGTGGAACTTCAGCAAGATCGCGAAGCCGAGTCGCGTGGCGCCACGTTTTCCGGCGATCAGGTCGCGCTCTTCGTCCAGGACCGTCCAGTGCTCGACCAGCTCCTCGATGTGCATCGGGGGTATTTCCTGACCACCCGGCATTGACCAGGCACGTCACAGCAAGATCAACACCGTTTAGGGCTCATGACGCACTTCTTACCGGCACCCCAAGTCGGCCCGCTCGGCGTCGGTCAGCCTCTCCTTGGTCATCATCAGCCGATCCGGACGTTGCAGTGGGCGCACCAGTCGCGGTCGCTGGCCAGGTCAGGGAAGACACGGTAGGGCCCCCAGATCTCCCAGGGCCAACGTCGGGCGTGCTCAGCGGGGGTCTGGGTGCCGGTGACGGCCTTGGTGTGGGCGTCCTTGGCTTGGTAGTCGGCGGTGTGCTGGCGAGCTTCAGCGGCGTACTTCTTGGCGTCGCGGCTGGTGCGGGTGTTGCGGCCACCGTCGGCGGCGATCCGCTCCGGACAGCACCGCCTCCCGCTCGCTGATCTCGGCCTTCGGCCTGATGGCGGCTGGCCCACAGCTAGGCCACCGACTGGATCCAGGCCAGAACGGCCAGTACGCGCCTGTTGTCGTCGGGGGCGGACTCCAGATCCAGTTTCGCGAAGATCGCCGCAATATGGCTTTCGACCGTCTTGATGCCGAGGTGCAGCTGTCGGCCGATCGCCTGGTTGGATCGGCCCTCGGCCATCAGAGTCAGGACGGACCGCTCTCGCTCGGTCAGCCGGTCGAGCGGGAAGGCGGCCTTGCGGCGGGCGAACAGCCGGCTGACGATCTCGCCATCGATGACCGACTCGCCGTCGATCACCCGGGTGAGGGCGTCGCGGATCGCGGCCGCGTCGTCCACCCGGTCCTTGAGCAGGTAGCCGACTCCGTGCGGCCCAATCTCCAGCAGCCGCTGCGCGTAGGCGGTCTCCGCGTAGGTGGACAGCACCAGCACGCCTAGCTGCGGGTGGGCGGCCCGCAGCTGGGCCGCGCCCGTCAGGCCCTCGTCGGTGAAGGTCGGCGGCATGCGGATGTCGAGGATGACCGCGTCGGGCACCTGGCCGCGCATCAGGGTCGTCAGCTCGACGACGTCTCTGGCCTGTCCGGTGACCTCGACGCCGACGCCCTCGAGCAGGAGCGCCACCCCGCGCCGGAACAGCGTGGAGTCGTCACACAACATCACCCGCATCAAGCGCTCACCAGCCGAGCTTCCAGCCGGGTGCCGCCCTGTGGCGGGCTCTGGAGGTGCAGCGTTCCCCCCAGAGCGGCGACGCGGTCGGCCAGGCCGGCCAGGCCGCCGCCCGGCCGCATAGTAGCGCCGCCGCGGCCGTCGTCGGTGACGGCCGCGACGATCTCGCCGTCCTCCTGGGTGACCGAGACGGCGATGCGGCGGGCCTCGGCGTGCTTGATCGCGTTGGTGAGCGCCTCGCAGATGACGAAGTAGAGCGTGGTCTCGATCGCCGGGCTGCTGGCCAGGGGTGCAATGCGGATCTCGGTGGGGACGGGCAGCGCCTCGGTGATGCTCTCGATGGCTCCCGTCAGGCCGATCTGCTCCAGGACGGCCGGGTGGATGCCCCTGGCCAGGTCACGCAGCTCCGACAGGGCGTTGCGCAGGTCGGCGCGTGCCTCGTCGACGAGTTCGCGCACCGTGGGGTCGCCGCTGACGGTCTTGAGTCGGCCCAGCGTCGCGGCCAGCGCCAGCAGCCGCTGCTGGGCACCATCGTGGAGGTCGCGCTCGACTCGCCTGCGCTCGGCCACACCAGCCTCGACGATCCTGGCGCGGGAATCCTCGACCTGGCGCAGCTGCTCCTGCAGATCGCTGTGAAGGCGGGCGTTCTCCAGGCTGAGCGCCGCCGCGCCGAGCGCGGCCGTCACCACGTCGCCGCGCCTACGCAACTCGGGCACGGTGCGTACGTGGGCTAGCGGCCGGCCTGCGCTGTCGGCGATCTCCAGCCCGAGCCGGCCGTCGTCGGGAGGCGGATCACCGGTGAACAGGTCCAGGCTCGGATCAGCCAGGGCCCGGCGCAACGACTCGCGCACCGATTCCGCGGTGGCAGGCTGGGCGATGCCGCTCACCAAGTCCGCGACAGCGGCCCGGTCGAGCCGGCGGCGGATCGCCGCGGCGAGGAAGGCGGCGGGAATAAGCAGCGGCGCGGCCACCGCGGAGATCCACACCACCTCGGGCACGTAGGCGGGGGCGAGCGGATCGCCATCGCCGGTGAAATACGGCAGCACCATCCAGATGGCGTTCGAGAGGATCGCGAAGCCGTACACGGCCGAGGCGACGAAGACCGGCACGAGCTCCCGCCGCTCCAGCCCACGCGCGGTGACGGCACGGTGCACAACGAGCGCCAGCGCGGCCACGGCGACGGCGATCACCAGCATCCAGTACATGCCATAGGCGGTGCGCTGCTCTGGCCCACCGTCGTAGAGCGTCACCCAGGAGAATGCTACTGGCGGCTTGCCGGACGGCGCGGGGTTCCAGGTGACCGCGTCAGCCACGTTGGCTACCAGGATCAGCACGCTCGCGCCGAAGACGAACCCCCGGTAGCCGACACGCCGGTGGGGGTAGCTCAGCAAAACCGTCATGAGCAGCAGCGCCCCAACCGGCCGCGCCATGGCTGCCACGAAGCCATACCAGCCCCAGTCTCGGTTGCTCAGATCGGCGGTCAGCTCGGCGAACGCCGCCGCGACGAACAGGGTCCCGACCAGGCGCTGCCCCTCCGCGATGAACAACCCACCAGTGACGGCCAGCGCCACCTGACCGGCCAGCAGCAGGGCCGCGACGACGGCGCCGGAGGCGAGGTCCGGCCACACCGCCCACAGCCCGTATCCGAACGCGGCCAGGGCGATCGCCAACGTGCGCATGCCGATCTCCTTCGTCAGGCGTGCCTCTACGTCGAGCAGTGTCGCCAGCCCAGCCGGGGCCGCGGAAGGGGGAAAACCCGGAAACCTGTTGGGGCTACCTCGGAGGTGCCGGGGTCGGCCGCAGAACCATCCTGGACGGGGCAGCGCGCAGCCTCGGACCTCATCCGAACGAAGGGAGAGATTGTCATGACCAGTCCGGGATTCTCCTCGTGGCAGGCACAGCAGAACGCCAACCAGAACGCGGCCTGGGCGGCCGAGCGGGCACGACAGGCCGCTCAGCACTCAGGTGACGCGGCACGCCGGTCTGGCGGGTCGAGCGGCGTCGGCAACGTGATCGCGCTGCTGATCGTCGTCGCGGTCCTCGTCCTCGCCGCGCCGTTCGTGGTGGCGATCCTCGCTCAGGTCGGCTTCTGAGCCGCGCCCTACTGGAGGTCATCATGTCCGACCAATTCGTGCCGATCGCCGGCGAACAAGCAGCCCTGCATCATGTCGTCACAAGACCGGAGCCTGGCCGGCTCGCCATCGTGCTGACAGGTGCGGTGGGAATCAGCAACGCCCACGCCGAAGGTCAGGCATGGACTCGGTTCCGGGTTAACTGGACCCGCAACCTGCCGCTGGAGCCGGGGAAGCGATTGCGACCGGTGTACTGGGCGCCGTTCGTGACGCTCAGCTCGTTCGCGAACGACAACGTCGCCAGCAACGCCGGATGGGCCGTCGACGAATTCGGGCTGTCGAACGCGAACGGACCTACGACGTTCGTCGACGTCTGGGCGAACCTGGCTGTGCGCGACGCGGACGGCTGGATCCTGCGACTCGCCTACACCGTGCACATCGTGGGCGACGAGATCTGACCCCGCGCCGGGCGCTCCTCGGAATCGCCACATCAGCCATCGCGACTTCCAACCTCTATCTCGAGCGCACGACGGACCACTCCTCTGGCAAGGACGCGACGGTCCGCATCGTCGGCCGGGTTCAATCCCGGCCGGCGCCCCGTCCCCTGACGCGACTCGCCGTTTCTCACACGTTTCCCATGCTCACTCGGAGGATTTGCCATGGTCAGCTCCGTCCCGGTGGGGTGCAACCTCACCACGCGAAGCGAGCTCGGCGCTGTCTGGCGACTCGCGTTCAACGTCCAGATCATCGGATACCGGTGAGGGCAGTGGACCTCGCTGTCGCATTGCTCGCGCTCGCTGCGAGCACGGTTGTACGCGCGCTCGTCCAGGGCGCGTGGCTGAGCGAGCAGGATTGGGCCGGGGCTGCCGCAGGCGTCGCGAACGTGCTCATCACCCATGCCGGGCAGAGCAAGGCGCCTGACCACGGCCCGAGGCTGGCCCGCATCGAAGGACGGATCGCGGCCATCCCAGACCGCATCTACGACCGCAGGTACGACCAGCACATCGCCGCGGGCAGACGGTTCCTGCAGGACCTGCCGATGAACTGGCGGACGACGCAGGAACGGGCCGACATCATCCGTGACGCGCGGGCCGAGTTCGTGCGCGCCAGCGCGATCGCCTCCGAGTCGGGAGCCGTGCACAAGGCTGTCGTGGCCGAGGTGGCGATCGCGGGCTGCTGGCTGTGGGTGCCGTCGCTACCGGACGTGCAGTGCACCCTCAACGCGGCGCGGCACATGCTGGAGGCCTCGTTGCTCGACACGCCCTCGGCCTTAGTGGTGCGCGACTACATCGACGTGCTGAAACTCAGCCGCGGGTACGGGGCCGTGCCCGCGCACTGGTCGATCCCGCCAAGTTGTCAGGAATCGACGCGGTGCTGAGCGTCCGGGCGGACGCGCGGAGGTGGGCCTACTGCCTGGGGCTGTGGGCGAGGGCAGGCGGGGCAGCCGGCTCTGCGAACGGCACCACGGCGACCATCGAGCTGTACAACGAGTTCTGGCCCGAGGTCGACGTCTGGCTGGGTGCACAGTCGGTGTCCCGGTTCACCATGTCCCACAACGACATCTACATTGTCCGCAAAGGACAGCGGCTGAACGCCACGTTGTGGTCTCCGGCGTGGGGGCGTGTGGCGCTCAAAGCCGACCTGCAAACGCGTGGGTACACCAACCCCATGGTCGCGTTCCTGGTTCCTGGCAACACCTTCCCGGCACTGAGAGCATGACCGGCCGATGCTCCCGAGCACCGCCGGCTCCGAGATCACGTCATCGAGAGCGAGGAGTACCGCACGCCGTTCGGGAAAGTAGACGTTTCTGGGCGGTCGGGAGGCATGGCGACGGCGAAGCGACCACCGAAAGGGCTGCTGCCCGAAGAGCTGTGGCGCCGTCTCCTCCAGGCATACTGCTGCTGCTCCCACACGACCCCCGCGAGCCGCCATGGAACAGCGCAGCCGACGACTGCGGAGACCTCCCCACCGTCATGTCGATCCACGGATGGGTCGGAGACACCGCCAAGATGTGGCCCGAAGGAGCCCCTCCCACCCTGGCTGAGATGGTCCTCATCGCGTTCGGCAACCCGAGTGAGACCACCCTCCGCCCGCTGTCTGAAGCCGTAACCCCGAGCCCTCGCGCCAGCGCCGGACCCGGTGTCGGCGCCGCGTGGGCCGCTCGCGCCCGCGAGACCGCCATCGACGTCCTGGCCGAGCACGACTCGTTGGAGGAGGTGCTGGAGCGGGCGAAGACGGACTGGAGTTTGGACGCCTGACACCGAGACCATCGCTCGCCGTGACCGCAGAGCCACGTGGCGGCTGGGGACACGTTCGGGAGAAGACCCCTCGTGACGTCGGCGAGTGGACTCGCGGCCTCGGTACGGCTTTCGCCGGGGCATGAGGCCGGCCCCCGCGTCGAAGTGATGCGGGGGCCGGTGTGATGATCAAGGGTGCTCTGTTGCTACCGGGACCTCCTTTAGGGAGCGCGGAGCACCCCGGTGATTAGGAGCAGACGCGCTTCAAGCTGGCGTACTTGCCCCAGCCGAGCGTGTATCCCTTAGGCCCCTTGTCCCAGAACTTGATGGAGGTGACGCGGTCGCCGGTGTAGATGGTGTGCCAGCCCTCCTTGTCGATCTCGTTGATCCCCCTGTTGATGCCCCAGGTTCCGTGGCCCTGGTCGGTGATCCCCTCCACCCAGAAGTCGATGTAGCCCGTGGCCTGCCTGTCGGGCACGTAGAACTGGTAGTCGCAGTTCGCGGCGGTGAAAGCCACCTTGTACTCGACCCTGATGCAGGCGTGGTCGCCGTTGGTGTAGGTCCACTCGATGGGCCGCTGCGTGTCCCAGCCGCTGAAGTACTGGTCGTTGCCCGGGCACGCGGAGGTGCCGCTCTCCAGCGTGGTGACGTAGGGGGTGAACGTCTCCTCGGCAGGGTCGGCGACGGCGGGCGAGCCGGTCAAGGCGAGCGCGGGGAGGATGAGGGCCGCTGCTGCGACGGCCCGGGCGGCGATGCGCTGAACAGATCTCACTGCGTGACTCCTGTCGGGTCGAGATGGTGTGTCGTGATGGCGCAAGATCACTTTCGGAAAGCCGGTGGCGTGTCCACGCCCGTGGACAGCGCATGCCGACGACGATCAGACACCTGCCAGGTCTGGAAGGCGGCTGACCAAGCGAGGAGATGATCCGATTGCCGAGGAGGGACGTGGACACCGGCGAGGACCTGGGGAGGACCCGGTGGCCGCGTTCATCGCCCAGTTACGGGCGCTGCGTCAGTGGCAAGGGGGCGCTCGTCACTGTCCGGACTTTGCGCACTTTTTGACCTGCTTGCGGATGTCGTCGCTGGTGTTGACCCATGCGTCGGTCAGCACCGTTTGCGTGCCGGATCCGCTGGAGCTGTAACCGCCGGCCAGGGAGATCCAGGCGGTGGTCGAACCGTACGGGCCGGTGACCTTCGGGCCCTCCAGCCAGCACACCGGATGGATCGTGGCCCCGTACGCGTACCAGGCCACGGGGCGCTTGTTGAATTCGATCCTGTACGCCTCTCCATCGGCGGTCCCGCCGATGAGGGTCGCCTCGAACGTGGCAAGCCCCGCCGTGTTGATCACCTTTCCGGTGAGTGCCTGCTCGGTCGCGGCCGCACTCGGCAGGGCCGTCATCGCTGTCGCCACAAGCCCGCCCACCACCAGCGCGCCGATCTTCCTCATCGTCTGCTCCCTTCGTCGTCTCGAGCACTGCGAGATCACTTTCGAAGGGGCGGTGCCGTGTCCACCACCCGTGGACAGCACCTGCGGACGACGACTGGACACCCGCCCGGTCTGGACAGCGGCTGACCAGCGAGGAAAGAGACCGAAGGCGCGTGCCTGTTCGTGATGACCCGGTGTCCGAGCGTGGATGAGGACACCAGCTGGGAGCAGACGCGCGGCGAGATGACGCCGGCGGATGGGCGGCTTTCGCCGGGCATGAGGCCGGCCCCCGCGTCGCTGGCGGCACTGCGCGAACCACAGGTGGAATCCGTCCCGGAATTCGGCGGCGGCGTCATCGGCTTGGGACTTGGCTGGATGCTCCACCAGGACGGCGTCGTCGGCCACACCGGCGTCGCCAAGGGGCAGAAGGCATTCCTTCGCGTCGTCCCATCGGCGGGCGTGGCGGTGGCCGTGCTGACCAACAGCACGGGCGGCGAGCCCCTGGCCTACGAGATCTTCGGTGCGGTGCTCAGGGACCTTGCCGGCGTCGAGACGGCACCACTACCCGTGCCGCCCTTGACCCGACCGGGATCGACGCGGACCGCATGTGCGGCACCTACCGCTCCATCCTGTACGACATCACCCTGACTAGCGAGCACGACCGCGCGTTCCTCATCTACCGCCCACGCAGTGAAATCGCCGAGTCTTTCCTCGGCGGGTCCGCGAACCGCGTCGAGGTCGTCCGCCTCAACGACAGCTCGGTCATCACCGCCGAGCCGAAGTCCTCCGGCTATCAGGTCCTGTCCCTGGTCGGCTCCGGCCACGGCCGCGCCCGTTTCCCTGCACAACGGCGCCGCCGCCTACCGGATCGCCTGATCGTCACCGCCGACGACGTGCGAGCAGCGGTTCACCAGACATGCACTGCGGTCGGGCAGGCAGATGAGAGGGGAGCGGCTCCCGGACGTCGCTCCGGGTCGGTGACCTGACCTGTGTCGGCATGCCGTGTGCGCCGCTAACGGTGCCTGCGGCTCGCGACGGCGGGCTCGTGTCAGCCCGTCACGTCCTCCTCGATGTCGAGGTGGACCCGGCAAGGTGCTGGGGCCGCGCGATGTGTGTCCCGACACCGGATGCGCCCGCCTGTCCTACGGGCAGGCCCGCGCGTTGTTGGATGGGCACACATCGTTCGGCGGGCCGGGGACCGGATGGGATCCGCACGAGATCCGGCATTCGGCGTTGACGCATCTGGGCGAGGGCGGCGCGAGTCTGCTGATGCTGAGGGCCAAGTCGCGGCACAAGAAGACCGAGAACGTGCGCCGCTACTTCCATCCCTCGCCGGAGGCGATCGCCGAGGTCACGACACTTCTGAGACCCGGCGACCGCCTTCGCTGAGCGGCCGTCATGGTGGGGTTGGTGTGGATCGCGTCGTCCGCGCAGTCCGCGGCCCAGCCCTGCGTCCCGGGCCGTGTCGGTACCGGTTCCCGACGGCACGGCGGAGCGGTTGCGAGAGCGCGGCGTCGTTGCGTCGGTCCCCGTGGGCTCGCTGCGTTGCGCGTTCCACCTGTCGACGACCGAGGCGGATGTGGGCCTGGCTCTGGACGTGCTGGGCGACTGAGGACCTGGTGATCTTGCCGAGCTTCCGGCACGCCCATATATTTAACAAATAAACAAGAATGTATTTTGGAGTCCACTTGACCTCCCGCCTCGCACTGCTCTCTCTGGTTCTGCTGCTTCCCGCCGTCTCCGCCTGCTCGAACGGCTGGACGAACTCCGAGGTGGGAACGTGCTTCGCGCAGAAGACCTACGAGGCCGTCGACTGCTCGTCTTCTGACGCGCACACGAAACTGCTGAGGATCCTGGAAGGCCCGTCGCTCACCATCAACGACTGCCCCAACGGCACCAGCATTATGCGGGAACACGACGGCAAGGGTTTCTGCATCGGGTCGTCGTGACGGCCTTGTAGAGCCCGGTCACGGCCACGTTCACTATCGGCCCTGGACTCGGGAAGCGGCCAGGCGCTCGAACGACTGGTCGTAGTTGTGCATGTGGGTCCAGTTGCCCGGTTCCTGCTTCTGGGTCAGGAACCGGAACTCCAGCAGGAGCCGGGCCAGGCCGTGACGGTTTACCCGAATGGTGTAGCTTCTCCGGTCGTATCCGTACGGCTGGTCGTTGTTGGTCTTGTTCAGCACGGGCGTCGTCCTTCCCTCGGGTGCCGGTTGCGGCGCTGGTCCTTCCCTCGTCGGTTCGGGTCATCGTCAGCGCGGTCCGGCTCGCCGCCCAGAGGCATGTCATGGGGCGGGGTTGAGCGGCCGCAGCCCACGGGCATCTCCGGGAGTTGGAAGGAGTAGCGGCCCATCATGTTGATGTGGTGCCGCACGAACGGCGACAGCCGCGCCACGTCCTGGTCGCCCACCTCCAGGCCGTCGGCGCGGCGCTGGTTGAGGGCGGCGTCCATGTAGCGGGTGTTGAACAGCACGATCGCGTTGAGGACCAGGCCGAGCGCGCCGATCTGGTCCTCCATGCCTTCCTGGTAGTTCTGGTAGAGCTGCCCGTTCTTGCCGTGGAAGATCTTGCGGGCCAGGGCGTGGCGGCCCTCCTGGAGGTTGGCCTGGGCCTTGATCTGTTGCCGGTAGCCCGGTTCGTCGGCCATCCGCAGAATGTGCAGGCTCTTGGCGATCCGTCCGTAGTCGCGCGATCGCGTCGCCCAGCGGGGTGGGGCGGCCGTCTCGCGCCAGCATCCGGATCACATCGTGGGCGCGGACCGCGCCGGTGTGGATGGAGCCGAGCGCGGACACCGTCACCGCGCACAGCCTGCGCGCCGGCGGCGCCACCGTCGCCACGCCGCCGGGGTCCCGGTCGCCGTCATCGCCGAACACGGCCGCTGGGCGCCCGCCTCCCCGGTGGTGCTGCGCTACATCCGCGCCGTCGACCGCTGGCGCGACAATGCCATGCGCAACGTCGGCCTGTGAGCCGGCCGCAGGACAGGAGCACAACGGCCGCGCGGACCCCTGACATCCCGACGGCCAGGCGAAACGCTGGGACGTGACCCCTGGTCAGCGCGCCCTCTCGGTCATGTCGATTCCAGCCGAAGCGGTCACACGGCGGTGCCCCGGGATGCGTGCACGCAGAGGCAGTCCCAGGGCCTATGTCATCCACGCCAACAGCAGGCGCCCTGTCAGTCCGCCAGGTCAGCGTGGTGGGGCCATCTCCGGGTCCGGCAGCGCAGGCAGCTACAGCACCATCCCGTCTGCGATCTCCACATTCGACAAGGGCGGGGACCATCGGTGACCAGGGGCGCGAACAGGACATGACGAAGATGACCGGTCTCACCAGGACGGCTTCGTGGCAGTTCGCAGCAATGGGAACCGACATCAGCGCGGCGCGGGCATGCGGCCACATGTTACCTGCGGGAACTGCACTTCTCGCAAGTTTCGAGCCAGCGGTGTGAGACAACAGATCGTGTTTTCTGATTTTTATTTTCTGGAAAATCAATAATGCTAGGATCCACTTGTGACAGGGGAGATGACAGTCGTGACGCCGTGTGCGCACTGTGGGGCGCCGATCGAGCAGCGCAAGGGCAGGGGCCGTCCCAGGGCGTACTGCGCCGGCACCGACTGTCAGACGGTGGCCAAGCGTGAACGCGAGCTCCGCAGGGCCACGCCCGGGCTCGAAGGGGCGCTGGCCAGGGCCGAGCAGTTGTACGAGCGCATGGAGACAGGACTGACGGCGGCGATCGAGCCACTGGCACGGGCACTGGCGGAGGAGCTCAGTCCTGCGGGGGTGGAGGCCAAGCTGAGCGCGGTGCAGGCCGAGGCGCACACCAGGGTGGCCATCGCGAGGACCGAGCGAGAGCAGGCGTTCGAGCAGGTACGGCTGGCCCGCGAGGCCGCCGAGCACGCCCGCAAGCAGACGGCCGAGATGCGCCAGGTGGCCGAGGAGGCGCAGGCCGAGCGGGACACCGCGTTGAGTGATGCGGAGACGGCGCGCGAGCAGGCGCTTGCGGCCCTGCGTGAGGCGGCGACCACCGAGCGGGTCGCCAGGCAGGCAGCGGCCGCGGCGGAGGCGCGTGCGGCGCAGGCTGAGCGGGCGCGGGATCAGGCGGTCAGGGAGCTGGCCGAGCGGGTGGAGGCAGCTGAGACGCTGGTGAGAGAGGCGGAGGCGCGGGCCGAGAGCGTCCAGGAGGAGGCTCGGGCGGAGGTCACGAGGGCTCGCGCCGATGCGAAGGCCGAGGTCAAAGCCGCTCGTGAGGATGCGAAGGCGCAGGTCAGGAAGGCGCAGGAGGAAACGGCGCGGGCGGAGCTGGCCGTACGGCACGCACAAGAGGAGGCGGCGCGGACGGTCGAGGCGGCCCGCGAGGAGCGCGACGCGGCGCAGGCCGGCGCGGTCGAGGCGGCGAAGGCGCGCGAGCGGGCCGAGCGGGAGGTCGCGGCGGCACAGGCGCGGGCCGTGGCGGCGGAGGCCGAGCGGGACAGGGCAGCCGGGCGAGCCGAAGCCGAGCGGGATCGGGCTGTCGAGCGGGCGGAGGCCGCCGAGGCGCGCGCGGTCCAGGCGGGTGAGGCGAACGCCAGGCTGGCGGCTGAGGCCGAGGCCAGGATCGCGGCGGTCGAGAAGGAGCGCGACATGGCGGTGACGGCGGCGGCGCTCGAACGCGACGCTGCTGTGGCGGCCGCCGAGAGGCAGCGGGAGCTCGCCGTGGCGGCGGCGCGGGAGGACGGGGAGTCGGCGGAGGAGCGTGATCGGCTGCGCATGGAGTTGCGGCTGGAGCAGGCGCGGCTGGCCGACCTGCGAGCCGATCTGGAGGTGGTGCGGGCGGAGGCGGCCCAGTTGCGGGAGCGGGCGGTGGCGGCGGAGTTCCGTGCGGGCGGTGCGTCGAAGGACGTCACGTGACGGCCCTGCGCTCGCGTAGCTGCGGCGAAGGGACAAGTAGCTCAGGGTGACAGTGGCTGGTGGATCTCTTCCGCCTGGAGGGCGGCAGATGCCGCGAATGGTCGGGCGCTGGAAGAAGTACCGGCCCGGCCCTCAGAAACCTGCTGCCACCGCGGCGCCCAGCCCCAGCAGGACGACGCCGGTGGTCACGCTGAGTCCCCGCAGGATGGTCGGCTGCGATACCAGGGCGCGCCCTCGGCCGACGGCCCAGGTGAGCAATATGTACCAGGAGGCGCTGACGAGCGCCCACAGGGCTCCCAGGGCGACGGTCGACAGGAACACCGGGCCTTTCGCGGTCACGAACTGGGGCAGCACCGAGACGGCGAACACGCCCGCCTTGGGGTTGCCGAGGTTGGTGCTCAGGCCGGTGAGAAATCCGCCCGCGAAGCCAGTGCGGCGCCCGCCCTCGCGGGGCGGGCGGGTGGAGGCGGTGGTGAGCGCGGTCCGTAGCGTCTTCACCCCGAGGATCATCAGCACGATGCCGCCTGCGATCCGGAGCACCGCGTACGCGGTGGGGCTGGCCAGCAGGACGGCGGACAGCCCGGCCGCGGTGGCCGTGGACCACAGCAGGAAGCCGGTGGCGTTGCCCGCTAGCGTGCCCCGGAGCGTACGTTGGCCGCCTTCCAGAACCTGCCGGATCATCAGGGCTTGACTCGCGCCTGGCAGCATCGCCAGCAGCAAGGTGGTGGCGATGAAAGCGGGCACATGTGTGGGCATGGAAAAGAACCCCTTCCGGGGATTGCGGCCGATGGTGTACCGCCAGGCTTCCAGCCCCGGGTCCTTAAGAGAAGTTAAAAGAGAAGGGTGCAGCGTTAGGATTAGTGAATGGTGGATCCGGGACAGCTGCGGCTTCTCGCGTTGATCGAGCGGCACGGCTCCCTGGCGGCGGCGGCTCACGCACTCCAACTCACGCCCGCGGCGATCACCCAGCAGGTGGCCAAGGCCGAGCGCGACTGGCAGGTGCCCCTGGTCATCCGTGGTCCTCGCGGAGCAACGCTCACCGCGGCCGGTGCGCTGCTAGCCTCCCACGGGCGAACTGTGGAGGAGGCATCGGACAGGGCCGAGGCGGAACTGGCCGTACTGCTCGGCCACCTCTCGCTCCGTCTGCGCATCGGGACGTTCCAGGCGGCTGCCCTGCACCTGCTGCCACCGGCCCTGACGACGCTGCGACACCGCCATCCGGACGCCGACGTCTCCGTCATAGACGTGGTGTCCGGACGCGGAGCGGACGAGATCAGCGCGGGGCGCCTGGACGTGGCCATCGTCGCGTCCTGGGGCACGCCGCTCGCGCCGCCCCCACACGTACGGGCCCACTCGCTCCTGTTGGACCCGATGGTCGTGGTTCTCCCCGATGACCATCCACTGGCCACCGGACAGCCCGCGGACACCGAACTTCACCTGGAACAACTGCGCGACGAATCGTGGGTTTCCATCCTGGCCGGCCATGCCGCCCGCGAACAGTTCCACGACGCTGCCCGCGAGGCCGGCTTCACTCCCACGGTGCGGTTCGAGACCGAGTCCTACGACGTCGCCCAGGCCCTCGTCGGCACAGGCATCGCAGTGGCCCTGGTCTCGCGCCTGGCCCTGACCCATGCGCCTGGCACCACCCATCGCGAACTGGCCCACCCCAGGCCCTACCGCCAGCTCTACGCCGTGACCAAAACCGACGCCGGCCTCACACCGCTCGCAGGCATGCTCATCGACCTCCTACGTGATGTCGCCCGCGACATCACCGCCACCTGGGAGGCTCCTCTGCAAGGAACCCAACGCTCATCGAACTCACCGCGCGGAGCCTGAAAGCCCCCGGTTCTGAATCGACACCGCCTGGTCCGGAGCGGCCGGCCCCGCTCCGCCCGGCCATCGACGCCGGCAGCTGGCTCGGCGTCGGCCCCGCCGTAGCCGGAGCCCGGGGTGGTCGAAGCCACGGCAGCCGGCTTCAACCACCCCGCCGGTCGTCGGCGCTTCACCCGGCGGCTGCGGGCTGCGGTTTCTCCGTCCGCTGGCGGGGGATGGGCGTGGCGAGGCCAAGATCGAGACGGCTGTTCACGTCGAGCTCGAACCGGCCGTACGGGTTCACGTGCGTCCAGAACAGCGGTGACAGGCCCCGGCGGTCCGCGTCGGTGAGCTTGCCCGCCCACTTCGGGTCCGCCAGGACCTGCTGCATCAGCAAGGTGTCGACGTGGACCAGGGCGGACTGGAGCAGGTGCGGTGCGAGCATGCTGACCTCCTGGCTCTCCTTGTCCGCACCGAAGTCAGGTCGCCGTCCTTGTCGTAGAAGAGGTCCTGGTTGGCGGAGTTCCAGTTCTCCACCACCCTGCAGGCTCTCGTGGTTCTCATGCCGTAGCTCGACGTCGGTGAGATAGGTGCGCACGGCCCGGCCCAGTTCCTCGATCGCCCGGTTGGTGGGATGCTTCGGCCCGCCGCGGGTGAACCGGCGCAGTATCGGCCTCCGAGGAGGATGAGTGCATTAGCGCTAGGGAGTTGATCTTCGTTTCGGTTCGGTGGCGAGCGGTGTTTAGCCTGGTTGAGGGCCTTACATTCAAGGGACGAGCTCTATGATCAGGTTCGTCCTGATCGTTGAGATTCGGAGAAGATGTCAATCTCATGCGCCGTGCCATGGTCCTTCTGGGTGGCGTCGCCCTCGCCGTCGGCGCGTTCGCCCTCTTCTACCGGGGCCCGGGACAACCGTTCATCCGCGGTTACGTGAGCGACGTCGGCGCCACCATGCTGGTCTACGCGTTCTTGGGGCTGCTGTGGCGCACCACCGCCGCACGCCGCACCCTGGCCACGGCCGCGATCGCCGCCGCCGTCGAGTTCTACCAAATAGTCGGCATGACCCCGCCGGGTATCGGCGGTGTCCTGGTCGGCGCGTTCCCCGACCCATGGGACCTGGTCGCCTATGCCATCGGTGTGGTCGCGGCCCTGGCCTGGGAACGCCGATTGGTCCGATCCGGTGATGAGACCGGCTGACTCTCGGACTCCACCCCACCGGCACGCTGACGGTACGGATGCCCCACAGCGGCGAGGTCATCGGGTTCGTCCTATGCGGCGGCCAGCCGTTGCAAAGCAGGACGAGGTCCGGTACATCAGCAGCCCAGCAAGATCGAATGCGGGTTTTGGGCTTATGTGCGGGGGCAGACCAAGTACGCCGGAAAGGGCTAATAGGGCTGGTCAGCAGCCGTCGGAGAGTCCGTCCTGCTGATCGGATCTCGGAGGTGGACGAACACGGGCTACCGACGAGCGCTCAACTTCTCCCCAATGGCGCGTCCTTGGTACTCATGCTCGCCTCAGGCACCGTGACCCGAAGCGGTTCCACGAGCCCAACCGGTACGACCCTGCCCGCCCGGACACTCAGCACCTCGGCTTCGGCAGCGAGATCCATCTGTGCTGCGGCGCACCGCTCGCCCGGATCGATGCCCACATCGCACTCGGCGCGCTGATCCCCACCTCGGCACCGCAACCCTGGCCCTAGGACCGCCGCCTTACCGGCACAACGCCAGGCTGCGCAGACCCCGACACCTCCCCATCGACGTGCAACGGCCTGCCTGACACCCGAGCGAGCCGGCCCCCGACCGAGTCCAGACGTGTCCCCGGCGGTGCCATCGCAGCGCCCTCAGGGTGGGCGACACGGCGCGCAACGCGTCGGAGCCGCGGGGCCAGCACCGCAGGCCCCAAGGACGGAGACGGCCGTGCGATCATGTCCGCTGTACGTGACCGGCGACGTCCGCGTAGCGAATGATCTGGGTGGCCAGGATCAGAATTGTGGCCAGCGCGGCGGCCGAGCCGATCAGGACCATTGGAGTGTGCGGGCCCAGCAGCCAGAGCAGGGTCAGGGCGCTCAGCGGGGGCGCGCAGAACGCAGCCAGGTCCACCGCCAGTTGTAGCCGCTTGCGAGAGGGGCGGAGTGGATCCTCGCGGTGGTATTTCTCCCACTTGAACACGTCGATGTCACTGGAGCCGTCGTCGACGAGGCCGACCAGGCGCGGCCCCAACCTGCCGCGGACGTACCGCCCGATGGCGGCGATCTTGTGATCGTTGGTGACGTAGGCCCAGCCCAGCACCATGGTGGCCAGCGGTAGTAGCAACAGCAACTCCAACCGGCCCATAGTTGCGGTGACAGTGGTGATGCCGGCGACCGCGGTGAGCATGGCGTACAGCAATTGGCCGCGCGCGCCGATCCGCTGCCGCTCCTCCGCCTTCAGGGCGTCGTATTCGCTCAGCAGCGCCTTGACCACGTGCTCGGGAGTTACTGCGGTGGTGCCGGTGATTGCGTGCATGATGAAATCTGCCTCCCTGACCTGTCGGATTGGTGCATGTTCGGGCGCGTTCCCCGCAGGGTTGTCTTGGTCGATCGACCGATGCGCAAGGCGCCGTACGGCGCGGCGGCGCACATCTGGAGCGCCTCGCCACCCATCGCCCAATTCTTCTCATTTGTGACGATTCCGTATGCTTCTGACGATATCGTCACTAATGCAATGGTTCGCCAAAACAATAGTGAGGATTCCGTCACTCTTGACGGAATCCCCTACAGTGGACGGTGACACA